>JAOPWV010000105.1 GCA_025965475.1 Frankiales bacterium
CCTTCACCGCCAGCCGGCCGAACCGGCCGGCGGCCTCCACCAGGCGCGGGTCGGCGAGGACCGCGTCGGTGCGGGGCACCTGCCGCCGCACGTCGGGGGCCGGCCCGCTCACGGCGTGCGCTCCCGCGGCCCCCGGTAGCCGGCCAGCTGGCGGGCCTGCGCGACCAGGCGGCCACGGCTGTCCCAGATCTCGCACTCCTCGTCGAGCCAGCCGTCCTGGAGGAGCTGGGCGCGCTGGACGCAGCGCAGCCAGCCGGGGGCGGGCAACGCGCGTACGAGCACGGTGTACTCGATCGTCGGCGCCCAGCCGGAGATGCCCAGGTCGAAGGTCACCGGCGGCAGCGCGTCGCCGACGGTGAGCAGCATCAGCGGGTCGGGCTCGCGGCCGGTGACGGACCTGACCCAGGCACCCATCTCGCCGCCCCCGTTGCCGTCACCCTCCTGCCAGCCGGCGTTCGCCCGGTGCAGCCGGATGTCGAGCTGCTCGACGATGCCGTTGCGGTGCTCGCCGGCCGGCGCGATGTTGCGGATGCACTCCTCCACCGGCGGCAGCTCCGGTGGCCGCCCGCCCCGGGACCAGAAGGGCGCGGAGTCGGCCGGCAGCCGCCCGGCCGAGCAGAGCATCTCCACCTTGACGCCGTCCTCCTGCTCCAGCCGCAGGCGCAGGGAGGAGACCGAGCGGCCGGTGCGCAGGCGCTCCACCTCCAGCACGGCCGGTCCGAGTCGCGGCGCCGAGACGAAGTGGGCACTGACCGCCAGCGGATGGGGGTGGTCGGGATCGCCGGCGAGTGCCGTGCTGACCGCGTTCTCGACGAGCCAGCCCCCGTGCAGGACACCGGCGCCGTACGCCCAATCCGGCGGCAGCGTGAGGTCGTGGCGGGTGGTGCTCACGGCGGCGGCTCCAGAAACTCGGTGGGGCGCCGAGTGTCGCAGTTGCGGGAATCATGCGGGCCGCGGGACAGTTACGGTTGCTGTAATTGCACTTTCAACGACTTGAGGAGCACGCCGTGCCTGCGGTGACCGCTGACACCCTGACCCTGACCCGCGTCCCGGCCGCCGGACTGGGCGACGTCGAGCGTCCCGTGCGCTCCGTCACGACTGCCCCCTCCGGCTTCGAGGGCGAGGGCTTCCCGGTCCGCCGGGCCTTCGCCGGTGTCGAGCCGCGCGATCTCGACCCGTTCATCCACATGGACCAGATGGGCGAGGTGGAGTACGCGCCGGGCGAGCCCAAGGGCACCTCCTGGCACCCCCACCGCGGGTTCGAGACCGTGACCTACATCATGGACGGCACGTTCCTGCATCAGGACTCGCACGGCGGCGGCGGCGTCATCCAGGACGGCGCCACCCAGTGGATGACCGCAGGTGGCGGGATCCTGCACATCGAGACGCCGCCCGAGGAGCTCGTCCTGAGCGGCGGCCTCTTCCACGGCATCCAGCTCTGGGTCAACCTGCCGGCCAAGGACAAGTTCACGCCCCCGGCGTACCAGAACCTCGAGGGCAGCCAGGTCACGCTGCTCGCCTCCGAGGACGGTGGCAGCCTGCTGCGCGTGATCGCCGGCGACATCGGCGGCGTGCGCGGCCCCGGCTCGACCCACACCCCGATCAGCCTCGTGCACGCCAGCATCACTCCCGGCGCGCAGCTGAGCATGCCGTGGCGCGCGGACTTCAACGCGCTCGTCTACGTCCTCGCCGGACACGGCACCGTCGGCGTCGAGGGCCGGCCGATCCGCACCGGCCAGCTCGCCGTGCTGGGCAAGGGCGACCGGCTGACGGTTGCCGCCGCCCGCCAGCAGGACGCCCGCCACCCGGCGCTCGAGGTGCTGCTGCTCGGCGGGGAGCCGATCCGCGAGCCCGTCGCGCAGTACGGGCCGTTCGTCATGAACACCCGCGAGGAGCTGGTGCAGGCCGTCGAGGACTACCAGTCCGGGCGCCTCGGGGTCATCCCGGACGGCGCCCTCATGCCCCACACCAGCCGCTAGCCAGCAGCCGGCTCGGCGGTCAGGCGCTGCAGCGCGAGGACGGTGTTCCAGTTCCGCGCGGTCGCGTCGACGCCGAGCCGGGCCAGCACCGCCGCCGAGAGCTTCGAACGGCCCGCCCCGCTCGGGTAGTGCAGGTAGAGCGCCTGGTCGCCCAGCCGCAGCTCGTCGGGCAGGAACGTCTCGGCGTCCAGCGCGGCGAACCGCTCCGGGTCCGGCTGCCCCGCCAGGAACGCGACGTGCAGGGTCGTCGGCGCGGCCGCGGCGTCCAGGAACGGGTTGGCGTCGACGACCGCGGTCAGCTCGGTGTGCGTGCGCGCCACGACGGCGACGCCGAACCGGTCGGCGACGCCGCGGCAGAGGTCCTGGCGGCTCAGCGCCGTCGTGACGACGGCATTGCCGCTCTGGAGGTACGTGGAGACCTGGATGCCGCCGAGCGACTCCAGGCAGGCACGCAGGTCGGCCATCGGCACCCGGTTGTTGCCCCCGACGTTGACTCCGCGCAGCAGGACCGCATAGGTGATCACGGCGCCGATTGTGTCGCTCAACCTGAACCGGGCCTGAACGATGGTGGTCGTACGTCGTCGTAGGGGCCGATACTCCCGCCATGGAGGCTCGGCTGCTGGTCGTGGAGGACGACCACGGCCTGCGGGACGTCCTGGCTCGGGCGCTCCGCGAGGAAGGCTTCGAGGTGCGCACCGCGTCGGACGGACGGTCCGCACTGCTCAGCGCGCAGCAGCCGGTCGACGCGGTGGTGCTCGACATCGGCCTGCCCGACGCGGACGGCCGCGACGTCTGCGCGGCGCTGCGGGCCCGCGAGGTCACGGTGCCGGTCATCTTCCTCACCGCGCGCGACGGCGTGACGGACCGCCTCTCCGGGTTCTCCGCCGGCGGCGACGACTACCTGGCCAAGCCCTTCCACGTCGCCGAGCTGGTCGCGCGGCTGCGGGCGGTTCTGCGCCGCTCCGGCGGGGTGCCGCCGCCCTCGCTCGGCGACGGCCTGACCCTCGACCCCGCCGTCCACGCGCTGCGGGCGCCCGGCGGGACGGTTCCCCTGTCCCCGACGGAGTTCCGGTTGCTCGCCTGCCTGTTGCGAGCGCCGGGGACCGTCGTCCGGCGACGCGAGCTCCTCAGGGCCGCCTGGCCGGACGGCGCGATCGTCGCGGACAACACCCTCGACCAGTACGCCGCCAAACTGCGGCGCAAGCTCGCCGAGGCGGGAAGTACCCGGCGGCTGTCGGCCGTGCGCGGCGTCGGTTACCGGCTCGGATGATCCGGGTCGGCAGGATCGGCACCCTGCGGGGGCGCCTCGCCCTGGTGGTGGTCCTCACCACGTCTGCGTGGGCGGGTCTGCTCACCGTGGGGTTCAACGTCGTCCTGGCCGGCCAGTTGCACAACCAGGCCACCTCCCTGCTGCGGGAGCGCGCCGCGGTGGCCGCGGGAACCGTCGAGATCGGACCGGACGGGCAGCTGACCATCCACGACCCGGCCACGGACGAGGCCCTCGACTCCAGCATCTGGATCTACGCGGGCAAGGATGCAGTCGAACGCCCTCGCGCGGGCCAACAGCTCGACGACGAGGCTGACCGGCTCGCGGACAGCGGGCAACGCTTCGCTCTCATCACGGACCCCGCGCCCACCCGGCTGTTCGCGCTGCCCATCAAGGTGGGCCACCGCCAGGTGGCGACCGTGGTCTCCGCGGTCTCGTTGGACCCCTACCGGCACGTCCAACGCGTCGCGTTGCTCGCCAGCCTGGGGCTCGCCGTGCTCCTGCTGGCCGGGGTCTACGGCGCGACCCGCATCCTCGTCGGCCGGGCTCTGGCGCCGATGACGGCGATGAGCCGGCAGGCCGCCCGGTGGAGCGCGGAGGACGAGACCCAGCGCTTCGGACAAACCCACCGGCCGCGCGAGCTGGCCGCCCTGGCCGGCAACCTGGACGGCCTGCTCGACCGGCTGGACGCCGTACTCCGGCACGAGCAGCACTTCACCGAGGAGCTGTCGCACGAACTGCGTACGCCCCTGGCGCTCATCACCGCGGAGACCGACCTGCTGACGGTCCGGCCCCGTACCCCCACGGAGCGGGCCCTCGCGTACGGCCGCATCTCCGACGCCTCGGCCCGCATGAGCCGGATCCTCGAGACGTTGCTGACCGCCGCGCGCTCCCGCGGACTGCCCTCGACCGGGCGCTGCGAGCTGCGTCCTGTCGCCGAGCTGGCCGCCGCGCGCTGTGCGGCCGGCGACGTGACGGTGACGGTCGTGGGCCCCCCGGGCCTGGCGGCCGGGGCGGGGGCGGACGTCGTGGAGCGCATCCTCGCGCCGCTGCTGGACAACGCGGTGCGCTACGCCACCAGATCGGTCCAGGTCGAGCTGGCCGTCAACCGGGCGCAGGTCGTGCTGCGGGTGACCGACGACGGACCGGGCGTCGAACCCGCAGTCCGGGATGCGGTCTTCGAACCCGGCCGGCGAGGCAGCGACGACGGGCATCTCGGAGCGGGGCTGGGGCTTGCGCTGGCCCGGCGGCTGGCCCGTGCCGCCGGTGGCGACCTCCAGCTGACGTCCGGCGGCGCCTTCGAGATCCGGCTGCCGCGGGTCGCCTAGGGTCGTCACCGGTCCAGCTCACCGGGAGGGGAACGCGTGTCGGTCAGCATGGCCAGCGGGCGCCGCGTGCTGCTCGTCGAGGACGACAGCAGCATCGGCGCCGGACTCGTGGCCGCCCTGGCCGGCGCGGCCTACGAGGTGCGGTGGGCGCGTACCGCCCAGGAGGCCAGGGCCCTGCTCGCCGGCCGTGACGCCGACCTCGTCCTGCTCGACCTCGGGCTGCCCGACGGTGACGGCATCGAGCTGTGCCGCGACCTGCGGGCCACCGACGACCAGGTGGTGGTCGTCGTCGTGACCGCCCGCACGGACGAGGCCGATGCCGTCCTGGCCCTCGACGCCGGGGCCGACGACTACATCACCAAGCCGTTCCGCGTCGTCGAGCTGCTGGCGCGGGTGCGCGCCCACCTGCGCCGCCGCGACGCGGCCGGCCCCGACGACGTCCGGGTCGGCCGGCTGCGCCTGGACCGCCGGGGCCGACGGGTCTGGATCGACCAGACCGAGCTCGTCCTGCGGCCCAAGGAGCTCGAGCTGCTCTCGATGCTCGTGGCCTACGCGGGCACCGCGGTACGCCGCGAGCAGCTCATGGACGAGGTGTGGGACGAGCACTGGCAGGGCTCGACCAAGACCCTCGACGTCCACGTCGCGAACCTGCGGCGCAAGCTCGCCGACGCCGGCGACCGGTGGGACCGGATCGCGACCCTGCGGGGGTACGGCTACCGCTACGAGGCGGACTGAGCCGGCAGGAGCAGCGCCAGCCGGGGATGCGGAGCCCGGCGGCGGACGAGCAGGTCCCCGCCGAACCGCTCCGCCAGTTCGGCAGCCAGCCGCAGCCCGACACCCGGAACCGCTCCGTCGGCCAGCCCGGGCCCCTCGTCCGCGACCTCGACCACGACCCGCTCACCGAACGGCTCGACGGTCACGGTGACGCGGCCGGCCCCGTGACGCAGGGCGTTGTCGACCAGCACGTCCAGCGCCTGACGCACCGCGGCGTCCGGTACCCGCACCCGGTCCACCTCGTCGGCCCGCAGGTCGACCGCCCGCCCGCTCGTCGTACGCCGCCAGCGCTCCACGACCTCGACCGCGACCGCGACCGGGTCGCACGACACGTCCTCGTCCGCGGACCGGACGACCAGCAGGTCGTCGATCGTCGTCTCCAGGTGGCGGGCCCGCTCCAGGGCCGCCTCCAGTGCGGCCTTCCCGGACCCGTTGGCGCTCGGCGCCAGCGCCGTCTCGAGTCCGACGAGCAGACCGGCCAGCGGCGTCCGCAGCTGGTGCGAGGCGTGCCGGGTGAACTCCCGCTCGTGGCGGACCAGGGCGCCCACCTGCCGGGCGGACTGCTGCAGCGCGGCACCGGCGGCGTCCGCCTCGGCCAGCCCCCAGCTCGGCAGCGCCAGGTCGTACGACCCGGAACCGAGCGACCGGGCGGCGTCGGTCAGTGCCTCGAACGGCCGGGAGATCCGGCGGGCCACCCGGCCGGCGACGACGAACACGACGGCCAGCACCAGCAGGGCCAGCCCCAGCAGCGCCGCCCACGCCTCGAGCACGCGCTCCCGCAGAACGGCCACCGGGATCGCCGCCCGCACCGTGCCGGCGACCGCCACGTCGGAGCGGACCGGCAGCACCACGGTGAGCTGCCCGGCCTCGGTGCCGTCCCGCTCGCGTCCGTCGGCGGCCTGTCTCGCCAGCGCCGACGTCGCTGGGCCGGTGCCCGCGACCCGGCGCCCGGCGGGGTCGTAGACCGCAAGGACCGAGGGGGCGGCCAGCCGCGGCAGGGCGATGGCGGCGCCGACCTCGATCGCGTTGTCGGGGACGCCGGCCAACGCCCGCGTCGCGTCGCGCTGCAACCGGGTCAGGGCCTCGTCGTCGACGACGCGGTTCACCGCGATGGCGAGGGGGACCGCGAACAGACCGATGGCGCAGGCGGCCAGCAACACGATGGCGTCCCGTACCCGATTGCGGAGCAGCGGCACCCGCCGACTCTGCCACACCGGCAAGCCCCCGCGACGAGGCAAACGCGGCGTTGGCCGAGGGTCGCCTGGCGCTGACATTCCGGTTCCTAACGTCGTACTCCCCGACCTCTGGAGTGCTCGTGCTGCACCGCACCGCCACCCTCTCCGTCTCCGCCCTGCTCGGCGTGGCCGTGCTGGCCACCGGTTGCGGTGGCTCCTCTCCGGCCCCCGCGCCGGGCACATCCCCCGCAGCCGGGTCCTCCGCCCCCGCGGCAGCCGCAGGTCCGAGCGCCGGCAGCGCCGGCACCGAGAAGCCGGTGGCCGTGGAGAGCAACCCGCCGGGGGACATCAGCGACAACATCCAGTACGTCGCCTACACGAACCCGGCCGGGCGGTACACGATCAAGCATCCCGAGGGCTGGGTCCAGCAGGAGCAGGGGGCGAGCGCCTCCTTCAACGACAAGCTCAACGGGCTCACCGTCGCGCCGGGCACGGCCACCACGGTGCCGACGGTGCAGACCGCCACGTCGACGGACGTGCCAGCGCTGCAGCGCAGCCAGCCGGCGTTCCAGCTCGGCGCCGTCTCGGCGGTCACCGTCCCGGCCGGCAACGGCGTGCGGATCGTGTACCGGCGCAACTCGGCCCCGGACCCGGTCACCGGGCGCAAGTACCGGGACGAGGTGCAGCGCTACGAGCTGGTCCACAACGGACGCGAGGTGGTCGTGGAGCTGTTCGGGCCCGTCGGGTCGGACAACGTCGACCCGTACCGCATCATGATCCAGAGCCTGCAGATCTCATGACCGACCGCCTGCCCCTGCGCGCCGAGGGCCTGCACCGCTTCTACCGCCGCGGCGGCAGCGAGGTCGCCGCGCTGCTCGACGTGAGCCTGACCTGCTCCCCCGGCGAGACCGTTGCCGTGACCGGACCCTCGGGTTCCGGCAAGTCCACGCTGCTCGGGCTGCTCGCCGGGCTCGACGACCCGGACGGCGGCCGCGTCACGATCTACGGCGAACGCCTCAGCCACCTCAGCGACCGCCAGGCGGCCCTGATGCGGGGCCGCCACATCGGCGTCCTCACCCAGGCCAGCGGCCTGCTCGGGCACCTCGACGTGCTCGCCAACGTGCAGCTCGCCGAGTCGCTGCGCCGTACGTCCGGGCGGGCACCCGGCGCCGCCCCCGGTGCCGAGGAGCTGATCGAGCGGCTCGGGCTGTCCGCCGTACGGCGGGCGCGACCCGCGACCCTGTCCGGCGGCGAGACCGCCCGCGCGGGCTTGGCCGTCGCGCTGGCCGGCGGCCCCGACGTCCTGCTCGCGGACGAACCCACCGCGGAGGTCAGCGCCGACGAGGAGGTCACCGTCCTGGACCTGCTCGCCGAGTGGCGGCCGGCCGGCGGCGCGACCGTCCTCGTCACGCACTCAGCCGTGGTCGCCGGTCGGGCCGACCGGGTCGTCGCCCTGCGCGACGGCCGCGTCGTCGGGGCTGCCGCATGAACGCGCCGACCGTGACCGTCGGCCAGGTCGTCCAGGCCCGCGGGGTCGGCGTCGACCATGCGGGTCGGCAGGTCCTGACCGGCCTCGACCTCACCGTCGCGGCGGGCGAGCAGCTCGCCATCAGCGGCCGGTCCGGCAGCGGCAAGACCACCCTGCTGCTCGTCCTGGCCGGGCTCCTGCCACCGAGCTCGGGACAGGCCGGCACCACCTGCACCCCACGAGAGGTCATGTACGTGCCCCAGGCACCGTCGCTCGTCCCCGAGCTCACCGCGGAGGAGAACGCCTCGCTGCCCCTGCGGCTGCGCGGCGTCCGGCCCTCCGAGGCCCTCGACCGGGCCCGCGCCCAGCTCGCGTTGCTCGAACTCGGTGAGGCGACAGAAGCCCTGCCCCACGAGCTGTCCGGCGGGATGCAGCAGCGGGTCGCCCTCGCCAGGGCGCTGCTCAGCGAGCCCCGGCTGCTCCTCGCCGACGAGCCGACCGGGGCGCTCGACCGGCGTACCGGCACGGCGGTCGTGGAGGTGCTGCGCGCCTCCATGCAGCGCACCGGCGGCGCGCTCGTCGTGGCCACCCATGACCCCGAGGTGGCGGCCGGCTTCCCGCGCCGGCTCCTGCTCGAGGCCGGCCGCCTGCAGGAGCTGTCGTGAACCTGCTCCGCTACGTGTTCTCCGCCCTTCTGCGGCGGCGCGCCGAGACCGTCGCGGCGGCGGTCGCCATCGGCCTGGCCGTGGCGTTCCTCGCCTCGCTCGGCTCCTTCGTCTCCCAGAACCGTGCCCAGCTCGCGGTCCGGGCCGCCGCGCGGGTACCCGTCGACTGGCAGGTGCAGGTCACGTCCGCCGGCGACCCGACCGCCGTCCGGACCGCACTCGACAAGGTCCCGGACGTGCAGGGCGTGCGCGCCGTCGACTACGCGCACGTTCCGGGGCTGCGGTTCCGCTCGCCGAGCGGCACCCGTACGACCGGAGCGGCGTACGTCGTGTCGCTGCCGGCCGACTACGCGGCCTTCGCGCCCGGCGTCCTGCGGCCGCTGCTGGGCGGCCTGTCCGGCGTGCTGCTGCAGCAGCAGACCGCGTCCAGCCTGGCGGCCGGTCCCGGTGCGAGCATCGAGGTGCTCGGCCGCGGCACCGCTTCCGCGCCGGTCCGTGCCGACGGGGTCGTGGACGTACGCGGCGCGGACTCGTTCTTCCAGGTCGTCGGCGCGCCCGCCGGTGCCGGTGCGAGCGCTCCCCCGGACAACGTCCTGTTCGTCCCGCCGTCCGCGTTCGCCCGGCTCACGCAGGGCAGCCCGGTGGTGCACCAGTTCCACACCCGCTTCCGGCACGACCGGCTGCCGTCGGACCCGGCCGCGGCCGCCGACACGGTGACCCTGCGGGCCAACCACTACGCCGCGGCGGTCACCGGCGGTGCCCTGGTCGGCAACAACCTCGGAGCGGCGCTGTCCGCCGCGAGGCAGGACGCGATCTACGCCCAGCTGCTCGTGCTGCTGCTCGGCCTGCCCGGGGTCGTGCTGGCCGGGGTCGTCACGGCACTCGTCGTCGCCCTGCGCACCGACCGGCAGCGCCGCGACATCGCCCTGCTGCGGCTGCGCGGCGCCACCCCGGCCCGCACCGGGCTGCTGCTCGGACTGCTCGCGGCCGCCGACGGGATCCTCGGCGCGGGCGTCGGCGTCGCCGGTGCCCTCATCGCCACCCGGCTCGCGCTCGGCCGTGGCGCCCACCTGTCGGTGAGCTGGACGGTCGGCGCCGCCCTGGCCGGCGTGGCCCTGGCCCTGGTCACCGAGCTGGCCCCGGTGTTGCGCCTGCTGCGCCGCGGCGCCCAGACGGTCTCCGACGCGGTGACCACGCCCGCTCCGGCGCGGACGCCCTGGCCGTTGCGCCTCGGGCTCGACGTGATCCTGCTGGCCGCCTCGCTGCTCGTCTTCGTCCTGACGGCACGCGGCGGCTACCAGGTCGTCGTCGTGCCCGAAGGCGTCCCGGTCGCCTCGGTCAACTACGCGGCGCTCCTGGCACCGGCCCTGGCCTGGCCGGGTCTGGCGCTGCTGCTGTGGCGGGTCATCGCCGCGATCCTCGGCCGCCGCCCCCGGGTGCCGGCGGACGACCCGGCCGGCCGGCTGCCCGACGTGCACGCGGCCGTCGTACGGCGTCGTCGCTGGCTGATCGCCCGGGGCGCCACCGGCCTCGCGGTCGCCGTCGCGGTCGCGGTCTCCACGGCGGTCTTCACGACGACCTACGACAAGCAGGCCCGGCTCGACGTCGCGCTCACCGTCGGCTCCGACGCCGCGGTCACCCTGCCGCCGGATGCGGCGGGTCCGCGCCTCGACCCGGCCGCGTACGCCCGCATCCCGAACGTCTCGCACGTCGAGCCGGTCCAGCACCGGCTGGCGTACGTCGGCGCCGACCTGCAGGACCTCTACGGGATCAACCCGCGCTCGATCGGGCGGTCGGCCCCGCTGCTGGACGCGTTCACGCCCGGCAGCTCGATCCGGTCCAGCCTCGCGAAGCTCGCGGCCACCCCCGACGGCGCGCTCCTGGCCCAGGAGACGCTGCACGACTACCAGCTGCATCCCGGGGACATGATCCGGCTGCGCCTCAAGGACCGGACCGGGCACTACGCCACCGTGCCGTTCCACGTCGTCGGGGTCATCACCGAGTTCGCCACCGCGCCGCGGGACAGCTTCATCCTCGCGAACAGCTCCTACATCGCGCAGGCCAGCGGCTCCGACGTGGCGCAGACGATGCTGATCAGCACCCCCGACCCGACCGGGGTCGGTGCGGCACTGCGCCGGCAGGTTCCTGCCGGCGCCGTCGTCGCCGACACCACATCGGCCGCCGGCAGCGTCACCACGGCCTCCGGGCTCGCGGCCAACGACCTGTCCGGGCTCGCCCGGCTCGGTCTGGGCTTCGGGATGCTGCTCGCCCTTGCCAGCAGCGCGCTGGTGCTCGTCGTCGGACTCGCGCAGCGCCGCCGGTCGCTCGTGATGCTCGCGGTGCTGGGCGCGACCACGCGGCAGCGGGCCGGCTTCGTGTGGAGCGAGGCACGGGCCCTCGTCATCGCCGGGACGCTGGGCGGCCTCGTCGCGGGCGGAGTCGTCGCCGCCGAGCTCGTCAAGGTGCTCAACGGCATCTTCGACCCGGCGCCGGAGAGCCCGGCCGTCCCGGTCACCTTCCTGTCGGTGCTCGTCGCCGGGGTGATCGCCGCGACCGCACTGGCCGCCCTCGTCTGCGCCCGCGTGCTCGGCCGGGTCGACGCGAGCCGGCTCCGCGATCTCTGACCGAACCTGCGAAGGTGGGGGCATGGACAGGACGCGTCTGCCGCTGCGCACCACGATCGCGGCTCTGCTCGGCGGGCTGGCCGGCCTGCTGTCCCGGCTGCTCGGCCGGGGCAGCGGCGGCACCATCCCGGGGCGGATCACCCTGGCGCTCGCACCGGAGGCGCTCGCGCAGCTGACGGCGGGCCGGCGCGTCCTGCTGGTCTCGGGGACCAACGGCAAGACGACCACCACCAGCTACCTCGCGGCGGCGTTGCGGTCGGCCGGACCGGTGGTGACCAACGAGGGCGGGTCGAACCTGGCCCGCGGCCTGGCCACCGCGATGCTGCTGTCGCGGCGGGACACCACCTCGCCGGTCGTCCTGGAGGTCGACGAGGTCGTCCTGCCGTACGCGATCGCGCAGACCCGGCCGGTCGCGGTCGTACTGCTCAACCTCAGCCGTGACCAGCTCGACCGGCTCGGCGAGGTGGCAAGCCACGTCAGCCGGTGGTCCCAGGCGCTGTCCACGCACCAGGGCGTCGTCGTGGTCGCCAACGCGGACGACCCTCTGGTCGTGGACGCCGTCCACACGGCCCGGCCGGACGGGCACGGGGTGGTCTTCGTCGGCGCCGGCGGGAGCTGGCGTCAGGACGCGTCGCTGTGCCCCCGCTGCGGGGCCCCGCTGCCGCTCGACCGGCTCTACCAGTGCCCGCGCTGCGACTTCGCCCGACCGGCCACCGGGTGGGCGGTCGAGGACGACCTGCTGATCCGGCCGGACGGCGCACCGGTCCCCCTCGAGCTCGGCCTGCCCGGCCGGGCCAACCGGGGCAACGCGGCTCAGGCCGCGGCGGCGGCCATGCAGGTCGGCATCGATCCGGTGGACGCCGTGGCGCAGATGCGCGCCGTCACCGAGGTCAGCGGCCGTTACCTCGTCGTGAAGGTGGACGGCACCGAGGCGCAGCTGCTGCTCGCCAAGAATCCGGCGGGCTGGGCGGAGGCGCTCGACCTGGTCGCCAGCCGCACCACCCCCGTCGTCCTGGCGATCAACGCCCGCACCGCCGACGGGACGGACCCGTCCTGGCTGTGGGACGTGCCCTTCGAGCTGCTCCAGGGCCGGCAGGTGGCGATCACCGGCGAACGCGTCTGGGACCTCGCGGTCCGGCTGGACCACGCCGAGGTGCCGTACGACGTCGCCGACGACGTGGCCGGCGGCATCCGGCGGGTCGGCGGAGCCCGCTGCGACGTCGTCGCCAACTACACCGCCTTCACCACCGCCCGCGCCGCGTTGCTGCGTGGCGACCTGGCCGTGACGGAGGGAACGCGATGACCGGCGAGGCCGCACTGCGGATCGCGGTGCTCTACCCCGAGGTCCTCGGCACGTACGGCGACCGGGGCAACGCCCTGGTGCTCGAGCGGCGGATGGCCTGGCGCGGCGAAGCCGTCGAGGTGGTCGACGTCGCCGTCGGCTCGACGGTCCCCACGACCTGCGACCTCTATCTCATCGGCGGCGGCGAGGACGCGGCCCAGTCGGCCGCGCTGCAGGACCTGTCCCGCACCGGCGCGCTCGCCGACATCGTGTCCCGCGGGGTCCCGGTGCTCGCCGTCTGCGCCGGGCTGCAGATGCTCGGCCAGACCTTCGAGGTCAGTGGCGGCCGCGTCGTGCCGGGGCTCGGGCTGCTCGACGTCACGACCACCCGGCTCGCGACGCGCGCCGTCGGCGAGGTGGTGGCCCGGGTGGACGGTCTCCCGGGCGTCCCGGAGCTGACCGGGTTCGAGAACCATGGCGGCGGCACGACCCTCGGGCCGGACGCGGCGCCCCTGGCCCAGGTGGTCAGCGGCACCGGCAACGGGGCCGGCGGTACCGAGGGGGCGCTCCAGGGCAGCATCGTCGCGACGTACCTGCACGGCCCGGTCCTGGCGCGCAATCCGGCACTCGCCGACCTGCTGCTGAGCCGGGCCACCGGCCGCGACCTGGCGCCGTTGGACCTGCCCTCGGTGGACCGGCTGCGCCGTGAGCGGCTGGCATAGGGCGGCGACTGCCGGCGGGCTGCTGGCCGCGGCAGGCGCCGTCGCGCAGGGCGCGCCGGGTGTCACCGCGCTCGCCGGCCTGCGACCGCTGTGGCCGCGCCTGGCGGGCACCGGCCGCCCCGGGCATGTGGCCCTGACCTTCGACGACGGCCCGGACGGGGCGAGCACGCCGCAGTTCCTCGACCTGCTCGCCCGCCGCGGTGTCCGGGCCACCTTCTTCCTGCTCGGCGAGATGATCACCCGGTTCCCGGACCTGCCCGGCCGGATGACGGCCGAGGGCCACGAAGTGGCCGTGCACAGCTGGGACCACCGCAACCACCTCCGGCACCTGCCCGGCCGGGCGCTCGACCAGCTGGCCCGGACCGCCGACCTCGCCGAGGCCCGTGGCGGCGTCAGGCCGCGGTTCTTCCGGCCGCCGTACGGCGTGCTGAGCACCGCCGGGTTGCGCGCCGCCGCGACTGTGGGGCTGCAGCCGGTGCTCTGGACGACCTGGGGCCGGGACTGGGCCGCCGAGGCCACCCCCGGGTCGGTGCTGCGCACGGTCACCTCGGGACTGACCGGCGGCGGCACCGTCCTGCTGCACGACTCCGACTGCACCTCCGCGCCGGGCGCCTGGCGGTCGGCGTACGGCGCCGTGCCGGAGCTGCTGTCGTGGTGCGCCGGGCGCGGCCTCGAGGTCGGCCCGCTGGCCGAGCACGGCCTGCCCCGGTGAGCGGCCCGGCCACCGCCGTCGCCGTGGCGACGGGGCTCGCGTCCGCGGCCGCCTTCGGGCTGGCGTCCGCGCTGCAGCACCACCAGGCGGGCCGCGTCACGAGGACCGGTGCGCTTGACCCCGCCCTGCTGTCCAGCCTGGTCCGCCGCCCGCTGTGGCTGCTCGGTGTCCTGGCCGACGGGCTGGCGGTGGCGCTGCAGGCCGTCGGGCTGCGCTTCGGGCCGGTCGCCCTCGTCCAGCCGCTCCTGATCGCCGGGCTACCCGTCGCCGTCGTCCTGTCCGCGCTGCTGGAGCACCGGCGCCCGTCCGGCCGCGAGGTGGCGGGGATCCTCCTGTGCACCGCCGGCCTGGCAGTGCTGGCCCCCGCCACCGCGACGGCGGGGCTCGGCGGCGACCCCGGTCGGCGCAGCGCAATCCTGGCCGGTCTCGTGCTCGCTGCCGTCGTCGGCGCACTGTTGCTCGCCGCCCGACTGCGGAACCACTGGTCCCCCGTCGCCACCGGGACGGCCGCGGGTGTCACGGTCGGGGCCGGATCGGTGCTGCTCGCGGTGTGTGCGCTCCGCGTCGACCACCCGGGGCGGCTGCTGACCAGCATCGCGCCGTACGCACTGATCGCCGTCGGACTTCTGGGACTGGCCCTGACGCAGGCGGCGTTCCAGACGGGCGCGCTCGGCGCTCCACTGGCGGCCCTGTCCGTGATGGAGCCGGTGGTCGCGGTCGCGCTCGCCGTCGCGGTGCTGCACGAGCACCTGCCCGCCGCGGCGACCGGGCGCGTGCTGGCGGCGATCGGCGCTACCGCGGCCGTGGCCGGCGTCGTCGTCCTGTCGCGGCGGGCTCCTGCGCGCGCCCGGGCCGGCTAGGGCAGCCGGGGCAGCCGCACCTGCAGCCGCGCACCGCCCAGCGGCGAGTCGGTCGCCGACACCACGCCGCCGTGGGCGGCCGCGATCTCCCGGACCAGGGTGAGGCCGAGGCCGGCGCCGCCCTCCGGCCGGCTGCGTCCGGGGTCCAGCCGGACCCAGCGGTCGAAGATCCGCTCCCGGTCCTCCGACGGGATCCCCGGTCCGTCGTCATCGACGGTGAGCACCGCAGCTCCGCCGTCGGTGACGACGGCGACCCGCACGGTCGCGGCGTACCGGCCGGCGTTGTCGGTGAGGTTGCGCAGCAGCCGCTGGAGCGCCGCCCGATCGCCGAGCACCCGGACCGGGGTGCCGTTCGTTCCCGCGAGCGCGGACAGGTCGACGGGCCTGAACGGTGCCGGCTGGCGGGCGTCGAGCCGCGCGAGCAGGAGCAGGTCGTCCACCAGTTCCTGCAGCCGGTCGACCTCCTGGTCCAGGTCGGCCACCAGCTGCGCCCCGTCCACGAGGTCGGGATGCGCCCGGGCCACATCGAGCTGCACCCGCATGCTGGCCAGCGGCGAACGCAGTTCGTGGGCGGCATCGGCGACGAAGGCACGCTGCTGGCGCAGGGCCGACTGCAGCCGGCCGAGGACGTCGTTGAGGGTGCCGGCGAGCCGGCTCACCTCGTCGTCCCGCTCGCCGACCGGGAGCAGCTGCCCCGGGCCCTCACCGGACGCCGCGATCCGGCCGGCGGCCTCACGCAGCCGCTCCACCGGCCGCAGTGAGGACCCGATGACGAGCCGGGCGAGCAGGGTCGCGGCCAGCACCAGGGCGGGGACCACCAGCAGCAGCACGACGCGGAGCGCGCCGATCGCCCGCCGTACGTCGGCGAGCGGGGCGGCGACGACGACCAGTACCGGGCGACCCCCGACGACGGACGAGGCGGTCCGCACCCGCACCGGCCCGTCGCCGTACGCCGGCGCCTCCTCGGTGAACGTCCCGGGCGCCCGGCCCACGAGGCCGTCCACCAGGGGCCGGGCCTGGCTCGCCGCGGGCGACGCGGCCAGGACGACGCCCGACCGGTCGAGTACCTGGGCCAGCAGGGTCGAGCCGGCCGGGACGGGCAGCGGCCGCGGCAGCTGCCCGCTGCTGACGAGCTGCACGAGGACGTCCGCCTCGCGGGCCGTCTGTACGTCCAGCTGACGCATCCGGCCGGCGGCGAAGACGGCGACGACCGCCACCGTCCCGACGAGCAGCGCCGCCGCGAGCGGGACGACCGATCCCACGACCAGGCGCGTGCGCAGGGACCGGGCGAACCACCAGCCGGTCAGCGCCGCCGGCGGCCTCATCCGCCGATCCGGTAGCCGCCGCCGCGCACCGTCACGACGGCCTCCCGCCCGAGTTTGCGGCGCAGGTAGCTGACGTACACCTCGACAAGGTTGGGGCCGCCGTCGGCCCCGACGTCGAAGACGTGCTCGAGCAGCTCGCTCTTCGACACGGCGGCTCCGTCCCTGCGCATCAGGTATTCCAGGACGCCGAACTCGCGCGGGGTGAGGTCCACCGGCTTGCCCGCCTTGGTCACCGTACGGCTGGCCGGGTCGAGCACGACCGCCCCGGCTGCGAGCAGCGCCGGCCGGGGCGCGCGGCCGCGGCGGACGAGGACGCGCAGCCGGGCGAGGAGGACGACGTACGAGTACGGCTTGACCAGGTAGTCGTCGGCGCCGAGGTCGAGGGCGTCCGCCAGGTCGTACTCGCCGTCCTTGGCGGACAGGACCAGCACGGGCGTCCAGTCGCCCCCGTGGCGGAGCCTGCGCAGGACCTCGTAGCCGGACAGCACCGGCATCATGAGGTCCAGCAGCAGCGCGTCGTACTCCACCGACTCCGCCAGCTCCAGCGCCGCCGCCCCGTCGGCCGCCACATCGACGGTGAAGCCGTCCGCGACCAGCCCGCGGGCCAGGGCGGCGGTCAGCCGGGGCTCGTCGTCGACCAGCAGCAGGCGCACCGGGCCTCCCCTCCGGCCCCGCGGGGCAGGGAGCCAGTGTCTCCCGATGCCGGTGCGCAGGCCGGTTGCTCTCAGCGGACTCTAAGTACGGCGAGGGACTCTCGTCCCATGACTTCCACTACGCGACGCCCCCTCCGTCGCCGTGCCGCCTGGTCCGTGCCCGTGGTCACGGCCGGGCTGGTCGCCGCGGCAGCCGTCCTGCCCGGCAGCGCCTTCAGCAGCGCGGCCTTCGGCAACGGTCATACGGCCCTTCAACCGCGCACCCCCGCGGAACTGCTCGCCGCGGTGCGGACCAGCAGCGTCCGATCCGTGTCGGGGACCGTGGTCGAGACCACGCGTCTCGGGCTCCCGCCCCTTCCGGGTGCCGACCGGTCCGCGTCGCTGCAGTGGCAGTCGCTCGTGGCCGGCTCGCACACCGCCCGCGTCTGGGCCGACGGCCCCGGCCGGCAGCGACTGGCCATGCTCGGGCAGCTCGCCGAGTCCGACGTCGTCCGCAACGGCCAGGACCTGTGGACGTACGCCTCCGACACCACCGCCGTCACGCACGCCGTCGTGCCCTCTGATGCCTCGAAAGCCATGACCGCGCCCGCGGACATCCGCGGCTTCACCCCGCAGGCAGCGGCCGACAAGGCGCTGCAGGCCATCGACCCGACGACGGCCGTGAGCGTGCGCGCCGACGCCGTGGTCGCGGGCCGGACGACGTACACGCTTCGCCTCGCGCCCCGCACGGCCGGCTCGACCATCCGCCAGGTGCTCATCGCCGTCGACGGCGCGACGAGCGTTCCGCTGCGCGTGCAGGTCTACGGCGCCGGAAGCAGCCCGGCCTTCGAGACCGCCTTCACCGACATCTCGTTCGCCCGCCCCGCGGCCACGGTGTTCGCCTTCGTGCCGCCCGCCGGTGCGAGCGTCACGACCCGGAGCCTCCTGAGCCGTACCCAGGCCGGCAGCAGCGACAAGGCCGCGGCCCGGCTCCGGGCGGCCGCGGAGCCGATGGCCAGCATGATGATCGGCAGCGGCTGGACCTCGATCGCCGCGTTCCGCCCAGGGAACTCGCCCCGCCGGGACGCCTCCACCGCCACCATGCTCGACCAGCTGTCGACCGTACAGCCCAACGGTGACCGGCTCGTGCGGACGCCGCTCGTCAACGCCCTGCTCACCCGGGACGGCCGGGCCTTCGTCGGCGCGGTGACGCCGGAGCTGCTCCTTCGGGCGGCGGCCGGGAACGCCGGGTGACGGCAGGCACCGCCGGAGCCCTCACCAGGGACAGCGGCCGGTCCGGCCACCCAGCCGGGCCGGCCGTCCGGACGGCCGGCCTGACCCGCAGGTTCGGTGACCAGATCGCGGTGGACGATGTCGACCTCGTCGTCCCCCGCGGTGCCGTCTACGGCTTCCTCGGCCCCAATGGTTCGGGCAAGACGACGACCATCCGGATGCTGCTCGGCCTCCTCGCCGCCGACAGCGGGGAGATCGACCTGCTCGGCGAGCCGATGCCGGCCAGCCTCGGGAGCGTCCTGCCGCGGGTGGGCGCGCTCATCGAGGGGCCGGCCTTCCACCTGTACCTGTCCGGCTGGGACAACCTGCGCCGGCTGGACGCCAGCGACCGCACCGCGGACCCGGCGACGAGCCGCGAGCGGATCGGCACGGCGCTCGCCCGGGTCGGACTGACCGCGGCGGCCAGCAAGCGGTACCGGCAGTACTCGCTCGGCATGAAGCAGCGCCTCGGACTGGCCGCGGCGCTGCTGCAGCCACGCGAGCTGCTCGTGCTCGACGAGCCCACCAACGGCCTGGACCCGCAGGGCACCCGCGAGGTCCGCAACCTCGTGCGGGAGCTCGCCTTCGACGGGACGACGGTCCTGGTCTCCAGCCACCTGCTCGCCGAGATCGAGCAGGTGGCCACGCACGTCGGGATCATGGCCGCCGGCCGGCTGCTGCGGCAGGGGCCGCTCACCGAGGTGCTCGCCGACGGCGCCGCGGTCGTGCGGATCAGTACGCCGGACGTCACGCTCGCGTCCGGGGCGCTGGCCCGCAGCGGGCTGACCGGTGTCGTGGCCGACCGGGAGGCGGCGGTCGTCACCGCGCGGCTCGGCGAGCACCTGCCGGAGGACGTCCTGCGGGAGGTCGTGACAGACGGCGCGCGGGTACGCGGTTTCGCCGTGGAACGCCCCCACCTGGAGGAACTGTTCGTCGCACTGACCGGCGAGGGCTTCGATGTCCTCCGCTGAGATGTCCACGGCTGAGGTGACGGTCCTGCCCCGACCGTCGTTCGCGCCGCCCCGCACGCAGCGCGGCGCGTTCTGGCGGCTGTACCGCAGCGAGATGCGGCTGCTGTTGCGGCGCCGCCGCAACATCGCGCTGCTCGCGGTCCTGGCGATCGTGCCGCTGCTCATCGGCGTGGCGGTCAAGATCAGCACCCCCCGCAACGGCGAGGGTCCGGCCTTCCTCGGACAGATCACCGGCAACGGGCTCTTCCTCGTCTTCACCGCACTCACCGTGGCGTTGCCGTTGTTCCTGCCACTCGTGATCGGCGTCGTGGCCGGCGATTCGATAGCAGGCGAGGCGGGCAACGGGACGTTGCGCTACCTGCTCACCGTGCCGGTCACCCGGACCCGGCTCCTGGCCGTGAAGACCCTCGGGGTCGCGTCTTTCACGGCACTGGCCGTCCTCACCGTCGCCCTCGTCGGCCTGGTCGTCGGCGGCGTGCTTTTCGGGCTGCACGCGTTCACCCTGCTCTCCGGGGACACGGTCAGCGCCGCCAGCGGCCTGGTCCGGGCCGTGTTCGTCGCGGCGTACGTCGTCATCGCCCTGTTCGCCCTCGCCGCGGGCGGGCTCTTCATCTCCACCCTGACCGAGAACGCGATCGCCGCGATGGCCACGACCATCGGGTTGGCCGTCTTCTCCGCACTGCTCGACGCGGTGCCGCAGCTCGACAGGATCCACGGGGCGCTGCTCACCGACCACTGGCTCGGGTTCGGTGAGTTGCTGCGCAGCAACGTGGACGCGGCCGCGCTGATCCGCTGGAGCCTGCTGCACCTGGGTTATGCGGCCGTCTTCCTCAGCCTGGCCTGGGCCCGCCTGTCCACCAAGGACATCACCAGCTGAGTGCGCCGCGGCTAGGCCGGTGTGCTCCGGGTCCGTACGGCGAGCAGCGCGACGTCGTCGTCCGGCGCATCCGGCAGCAGCCGATCGAGGATCGCGTCGCACAACTCGTCGAGCGGGAGCGCGCCCAGCTCCGTCAGGGCGTCGCGCAACCGCGCCAGGCCCACCCCCAGCGCGCTGTCGTCCCGCCGCTCGACGAGGCCGTCGGTGTAGAGGAGCAGCGTCGAGCCGGGCGGCAGTTCCACGGTGTGGTCGTGGCGGGCGGTCTCCGGGTCCAGACCGAGCAGCAGGTCCTGTCCCTGGTCCAGCAGGGTGACCCGGCCGTCCGGGCCGAGCAGCATCGCGGGCGGATGTCCGGCGTTGGACCAACGCAGCGTCCGCGGGCCGCGCTCGTCCTGACCGGCCGACTCCAGCCGGGCGACGAGGGCGGTGGCCAGCGTGTCCACCGCGAGGCCGCGGACGGCACCGTCGACCCGGGCGAGCACCCGGGCCGGACTGTCCTTCCGGTCGAAGGCGGTACCCCGGAGCAGGCTGCGCAGCTGCCCCATGGCGGCGGCGGCACTGATGTCGTGGCCGATCACGTCACCGATGACCAGCACGGTCTGGCCGTCGGGCTGGAGGAAGGCGTCGTACCAGTCGCCGCCCACCTGGGCCTGCTCGGCGGCGGCCCGGTATCGGGCGGTCAGCAGCAGGCCGGGCGTCTCGGGCAGCGGGGTGAGCAGACTGCGCTGGAGCACCTCCGCCTCACGCCGCTGCCGCATGTACAACCGCGCGTTCTCCAGCGCCAAGCCGGCCCGCCGTCCGATGTCGTGGGCGGTCGCGAGGTCCTCGACGTCGAACACGGGCCGGTCCGGTCCACGGACGAGGGCGGCGACGCCCAGCGTGCGGTCCCCGGCCTGCACGGGCACCACCAGTGCCGACGCCGCACCCAGGCGGCCGAGCAGGTTGCGGGGCCCGCTGCCGACGAGCACCGACAGGTCCACCGAGGTGACCAGCTCCGCCCGACCCGTCCGCGCGACGCGCGCCACCCGCTCGACGCCGGCGAACGTCTCCGGCCGGTCCCTGACGAGCTCCGCGATGGCAGCCGTCAGCGCGGGATCCCGGTGCACGCCGTTGGGGCTGCTGATCTGCCCGGCCTCGTCCACGGTGCCGAGGACGACCCAGTCGGCCAGTCGGGGGACGAGGACGTCGGTCACCCTGGCCAGCACGGACAACTCGTCACTCGCACCGACCATGCCCCGCGTCGCCTCGGCCAGTAGCTCCAGCCGGGCATGGGCCGCCTCACGCGCATGCTCGGCCTGCCGGCGGGCGCTGACGTCGTGGAAGAACACGGACAGACCCTCGGCGTCGGGGATCGCCCGGATCTCGAACCACGCGTCGAGGGACGGCATGTAGTCCTCGAACGTCACCTGGCGGCCGCCGGCGACGGCCCGGTCGAAGCTGTCCCGGAAGCCGGTGCCGATCCCCCGCGGGAACTCGTCCCAGATGTGCCTGCCCAGCAGGTCGTCACGGCGGCGGAACAGCATCCGCTCGGCCTGCCCGTTCGCGTACGTGAACCGCATCGCCGGGTCCAGGCGGAAGAACCCGTCGTTCATCGTCTCGAGGAGGCGGGCCAGCTGCTCCCTGCCTTCGCGGGCCCGGGTCGTGTCGTAGGCCACGCCCGCCAGGCGGTCCGGTTCACCGGCGGCGTTGGTGAGCACCGCCCCGCGCACGGCGATCCACCGGGTTCCGCCGGAGGACAGCACCACCCGGTGCTCCTCGACGTACTCGCCCCGGCGGGCCACCGCGTCGGCGATGGCGGCCGAGACGCGGGGCGCGTCCTCCGGGTGGATCCGCTTCTGGAAGTCCTCCAGATGCGTGGCCTCGTCGTCCGGGCCGAGACCGAAGAACGCGGCGAGCCGCCAGTCCGCGTCGAGCCGCTGGTCGTCGAGGTGCAGGACGAACTGCGCCACCTCCGCCGCGGACAGCGCGTTGGTCAGGGTGCCCCGGCCGCCGGTGTCCGGCCTGCCTTCGCCGGTCGGCTCATGGGGGAACCCGCCCTCGAGCGAGCGGTTCGTGGCCTCCTGGAACAACCTCGCGTTGTCCAGGGCCACCGCGGCGCGGCTCGCGAGGTCCCGCGCGAACTCCAGATCGGAATCGCCGTAGATGCGCCCGGACTCGGCCGTGATGAAGGTCAGCGCGCCGAAGGTGCGGCCGCGGGCGGTGAGCGGGACGATGATCACGCTCACCAGTCCGAGCTTCTCCATGATCGCGTCGTGCTCGGCCCCGCGTGAACGGGCGGGCTCACCGGCCGCCTGGAGCTGGGCGCGCAGCCGCGGGATGGACGGGACGAGGACCGGCGCACCCGAGCGCACGACCGGGCCGACGCCGCTCGGGTCCGCGAGCCGCGCCGGCCAGCGCTCCTCGGTGGCGCGGGCCAGCGCGGTCTTGTCCGGGTCGACGTGCGCGACGGCCAGCGGGACGAGCTCGCCCTCGTCGACCAGATGCAGCACGCACCAGTCCGCGAGGACCGGCACGGCCAGGCGGACCACCCGGCTCAGCGTGGCCTCGACGTCGAGCGTGCCGGCGAGCTCGGCGGAGGCCTGCGCGAGGAAGCTCAGCTTGCGGTTGGCTTCGGCCTCCCGCTCGGCGGCCCAGGCCCGCTGGAGGGCCTGCGCGCAGGCGTCGGCGAAGGCCATGAAGAAGTCGTGAGCCGGTGCCGCGTGCAGGTCCTGCCCCTCCCCGACGGGGAATGAGAGGGTCAGCGCGCCCCGCGTGCTGTCCTCGACGTGCAGCGGCAGGACGACGAGCGAATGGTCGTGACCGCTGTCGAACTGGGCCAGCGCCGGCCAGCGCGCGTCCCGCTCCGCCACGGAGTCGACCCAGATCAGCAGTCCTGTCCGGATGGCCTCGGCGACCGGCAGGGGGTCGTCGAGCCCGAACGTCCGCCACTGCTCCGCCCCGTCCGCGAGGGGCGGCTGCACCCGGGCGATCTCGATGCTCCGGCCGTCCTCGCCGACCAGGCTGAGGGACGCGATGCGGGCTCCCACCAGCCCGGTGGCGTGCTCGATCGTGACGTCCAGGACCTCGTCGACGGTGCGGGTCGCGGCGAGCGCCGCCGTCACCGCCTGGAGCCGCGTCAGCCGGTCCGCCACGAGCGTCTTGGTCTCGAACAGGGAGGCACGCTCGAGCGCCTGGGCGGCGACCGCCGCGAGGGCCTCGAGGAAGGAACGCTCGTCCTCGGTGAACAGCCGTGCCTCGGCGAACGACAGCCGCATGACGCCGACGGTGTGCCCGGCCACGTGCATCGGCACCGCGCAGGCGGCCACGATGTCGGGCTCGTACTGCCCGTAGCCCGGGTACTGCTCGTCGCGCTGCTCGCGCGTCTCCAGCCAGACCGGCTGCCCCGTCCGGTACGCCGTCAGGCCGGGCATCGGCACGCCGGCGGCCCAGGCTGCGGCGAGCTGCGCCCACAGCTCCCGGGTGTAGCCGACCTGGGTGCCGAACAACGGCAGGTCCGGGGCGGGCAGCAGCACCGCGCCGCGCAGGGCCCCGAGCTCCGCCGCCGCCTCCACGAGAGCCGTCTCGGCGACCTGCTCGCTGTCCAGGGCGGCGGCGAGCGCCGAGCTCACCCGCTGCAGCCGGGCCGCCCGGTCCGAGACCTGCTGCAGTTCCGCCAGGTGGCCGACCTCGGTCATGAGGAACGACTCGAACGAGGGAGCCGTCACCGTGCCGTCACCGGCGGTCGCGCGCCGCAGCCCGTCGACGAGGGCGGTGACGTACCACCGGCGGAAGGCGCGGTGCTGCGGCGGCGCGGCCAGGGTGAGCAGGCGGGACGCACGTGCGTACGTGTCCGCCTCCCCCAGGGCGGTCAGATAGCGCTCCCCCGCCTCTGCGGCCTCGGCCGGGAGGGTGAGGACGAGGGTGGTGCGCGCCTGCCCGCGTTCGAAGGCCGTGATCGCCTGCCGCTTGATCGCCTGGCGGGCCTCGGCGAACTCGGTGACGACGTCATGGACGAGCTCGGCAAGGTGGGGTGGGAGCGTCCCGGAGACACCGGACCGCGAGCCGGACTCCGACAGGGTCAGCTCGCGGACCACCGAGTCCACGTGCGCCTTGGCGTCCAGCAGCAGGCCGGTCGGGACGTCGCCCAGCGTGACGGTGAAGCGTTCCGCCGCCTCGGGCCAGTCCTCGAATCCGGCCAGGAGCGCGTCGAGGTCGACGTCACCCGGTTCGGACAGCTCGACGCTTTTCGCCGTCAGTTCGACCCAGACGTACTTGCCGTCGTCGGTCGCGACCACGCCCCAGTCCGCCGCCACGGCGTCCACCAGCGCCAGCCCGCGGCCGGTCATGCCGTCACCACCGGCGAGCGGACGGACCGGGACGGCGCGCGAACCGTCGTGCACCTCGATGCGGGCCCGGCCGTCCGGGTGGCCGTCGGGTTGCGAGGAGACCACCAGCCGGTACGGCGCGCTGCCGTGGAGCACCGCGTTCGTGGCCAGCTCGGTGACCACGAGGGCGGCCGCGTCGACGACGTCCATGGGAAGCTCCGCGAGGGCGGCGACCGCGAACCGCCGGGCGCAGGGGACCGCATCCGGGGAGTCCCTGATGTCGAGCTGCTCCTGGAACACCGAGACCCCTTCGATCCGACCTTGGCGCCGGCACGACCTGTGGCGCGGCACCAAGTGTTGCAGCGCCCGCGCACGCCCGAGGGAACACGCTCGAAACCGGCGCAACAGGGGGCATCCCTCGGACGCCGGACCGGCACCAACACGTACATCCCGGACGGCTACGACGCTCGCGGCGCGGCTGCCGGCCCGGCATGAATGCGCCTGACCGCCTTCAGCCTGGTCTCGGGGCTGCCCCGGTCGTACCGTGGGCGCGCACTGCCGAGGAGGTTGCCATGGCCGTCCCCACCGCGCTCGCCGCCGGCATGGTGGATGCGTGCTTCGCGCGCCGGGTCGCTCCCCTCGAACGCCTCGGCGAACACGCCGACCTCGTGGCGCTCGCGGCCCGGGACGTCGCGGCCCGGCTGGCCCGTGGCGGCCGGCTCCTGCTGTTCGCGGGCGGCGGCGCCACCACCGACGCGGCCCACGTTGCGGTGGAGTTCGTCCATCCGGTCGGGGTCGGCAAGCCCAGCCTGCCGGCGCTGTCCCTGACGGCCGACGTGGCGAGCCTGCTGGCCACGGCGTCCAGCCACGGGCTCGACCAGGTCTTCGCCCACCAGGTCCGGCTCATTGGCGGCCCCGACGACGTCGCGGTCGGCCTGTCCGCCGATGGCCGGTCCCCGGCGGTGGCGGCCGGCCTCCGGGCTGCCCGCGACGCCGGCCTGCTCACCGTGGCCCTGCTCGGCGGGGACGGCGGTGCGATCGCCCGCGATCGCCTCGCCGAGCACTGCCTGGTCAACGGCGCCCCGGACGCACACCTGGCGAAGGAGGCCCACGTCACGACCTACCACGTCCTGTGGGAGTTGGTGCACGTCTTCCTCGACCATCCCGAGGCAATGACCGACGCGCCACCACCGGCGGCCGGCGGGGTCGAGCAGCTGTATCCGTTCCTGTACGGCGGCGGGGGCGGGAGCCAGCAGGTGCTCACCGAGGCGGTGGTCTCGACCCGGGTGAAGGTCGCCGACGTGCTCGCGCTGCGCCACGAGGTGCTGCAGGAGCAGCGGACCCAGCTGGCCACCTGTGCGGGACGTATGGCCGAGGCCTTCGACCAGGGCGCGACGCTCCTGGCGTTCGGCAACGGGGGCAGCAGCACCGATGCCCAGGAGCTGACGGCGTCGTTCCTGGCGCCACCGTCCGGACGGCCGCTGCCGGCGCTCTGCCTCACCAACGACGTGGCGATCGTGACCGCGCTGTCGAACGACATCGGCTTCGACGTGGTCTTCGCGCGGCAGGTCGAGGCGTTCGGCCGGCCGGGGGACATCGCGGTGGGCCTGTCCACGAGCGGCGGATCGCCGAACGTCCTCGCCGGTCTGCGGACGGCCAAGGAGCGCGGCATGACGACGATCGGGCTGGCCGGCTATGGCGGTGGCCAGATGGCCACCCTCGGCGCCATCGACCACCTGTTCACCGTGCCGTCGTCCTCCGTGCACCGCGTGCAGGAGGTGCAGACGACGATCTACCACGTGTTGTGGGAACTCGTTCAGCAGGCGCTGCCGTCCCGGGCGGCCGCCACCGCGACCTGACCGAGGCTGATACCGCCGTCGTTGCACGGCACCTGCCGATGCGTGAGCACCTCGAAGCCCGCGCCCTGCAGACCATCGAGGCAGCGGCCGAGGAGCAGGGCGTTCTGGAAGACGCCGCCGGACAGGGCCACGACGTCGAGGCCGTGCGCCCCCCGTAGCCGGGAGCAGACGTCGATGACGACGTCCGCCATCGCGTTGTGGAACCGCGCCGCCACGATCGGCACCGACGCGCCCGCCAACCGGTCCTGGACCACAGCGCGGACCAGCTCGGCACCCGGCACTTCCAGGATCGGGCCGCCCTGTACGCGCACCGGGTAGCTGCCCGTCTCACCCTCGTCGGCGCACTGCTCCAGTTCCACGGCCGCCTGCCCCTCGTAGGTCACCGCGTCGCGGAGCCCGAGCACCGCGGCCACCGCGTCGAACAGCCGCCCGGCGCTGGAGCTCAGCGGCGCGTTGAGACCGGCCGCCGCCGCGGACAGCACGTGGTCCCAGCGGCGGCCCTGCCGGATCCGTACCTCGAGGGCCGGTACGTCGGCGCCGTACGCCGCGTCGAGATACGACGCGGCCATCCGCCACGGCTGCCGGGTGGCAGCGTCGCCGCCCGGCAGCGGCACCGGCTGCAGATGCGCCACGCGGGTAGCGGTCACCAGGTCGGCGAGGAGGAACTCCCCGCCCCAGAGCGTGCCGTCCTCGCCGAGCCCGCTCCCGTCGAGCGCCACGCCGATCACCGGCCCGCGGACCCCGTTGTCCACGAGACACGCGGCGACGTGGGCATGGTGGTGCTGAACGGCAACCCGCTCCACGTCAGGCAACTCCGCGGCATAGCGGGTGGATGGGTAGTCCGGATGCAGGTCGTGGGCCACCAGCACGGGCTGCAGGTCGAACAGCCGCCGCAGGTGGTCGATGCCGTCGAGATACGAGCCGTAGGTGCTGTAGTCGTCGAGGTCGCCGATGTGGTGGGACACGAACGCGTGCCGGCCCCGCGCCAGGCAGAACGTGTTCTTGAGCGACGCACCGCAGCCGAGCACCGTCCGGCGTGCCTCCAGGGGAAGGGTCAGCGGATCGGGCACATAGCCGCGCGAGCGCCGGATCGGTACGACGCGTCCACGGACCGCGCGCACGACGGAGTCGTCCACGCGGGTGCGGATGGGCCGGTCGTGCGTCAGCCAGGCGTCGGCGACGCCGGACAGGCGCTGCAGGGCGTCGCCGTCCTCGTAGGCGATCGGCTCGTCGGACCGGTTACCGCTCGTCATCACGAGTGGCCCCCCGACCTCGGCGAGCAACCGATGGTGCAGGGCGGTGTACGGCAGCATCACGCCCAGCGCCCGCTGGCCCGGCGCGACCGACGGCGCCACCGCAGCCCCGATGCGCCTGCGCAACAGGAGAATCGGCCGCGCGCGCGCCACGAGCAGCTGCTCTTCCCCGGGGTCGACGTCACACAGCGTCCTGATACCTGGCAGGTCCGCCACCATCAGCGCGAACGGCCGGTCCTCCCGATGCTTGCGCCGGCGCAGGAGGGCAACGGCCGCCTCGTCGGCCGCGAGCACGGCGAGATGGAAGCCGCCGAGGCCCTTGACGGCAAGGACCCCGCCGGCCCGCAACAGGTCGGCTGCCCCGCCGAGCGCGTCCCCCTCGACCGGCTGCCCGTCCGCGTCGAGCAGCGCGAGCCGCGGCCCGCACGCCGGGCAGCACAACGGTTGCGCGTGGAAGCGGCGGTCGCCCGGATCGTCGTACTCCGCCTGACAGGACGGGCACAGGGGGAAGCCCGCCATGGTCGTGCGCTGCCGGTCGTACGGCACGTCCCGCACGATCGTGTAGCGCGGGCCGCAGTGCGTGCAGGTGGCGAAGACGTGGCCGAAGCGACGGTCGACCGGGTCGCGGACCTCCGCCAGGCAGGCGTCGCAGGTCGCCGCGTCCGGTGATACCAGGACGTCGCGCGGCCCCGTGCTGTCGCTGAACTGGACCGAGAAGCCGGCCTCCCCGGTCAGCGCCACCTCCCGGCTGCGCACCTGGTCGACCCGGGCCAGGGGCGGCGCGTCGGTATGCAGGGCGGCCAGCAGCGCCGTGACCGCGGCCGGCGCCCCCTCCACCTCGAGGACGACTCCCGCCGTGTCGTTGCGGACGAAGCCTGCCAGCCCGAGGCCGACGGCCTTACGCCAGACGAACGGGCGGAAACCCACGCCCTGGACGATCCCGGTGACATGGGCGCGGGTCCGGACGGGGGCTCCGCCTTTCAGGTCGTCCATATGGACACCTCACCGAAAACCGCTACAGGCCTGGAGATAGGCGGGATCTTGACACTCGACCCGAGAGGGGTCTATCACAAAACGAAGGCGTGCAAGCAGGTCATCGCGGACCGGACTCGCGCCGTACCGGGGCTGGTGGTCCCAGGCCCCGAGGGGAGGGCCACGTGCCCACTGCTGAGGCGATCGCAGCGCAAGACACCTTGGTCCACGTTCTCTGGATCAATGCGGGGCTGAGTTGTGACGGCGACTCCGTCGCCCTGACCGGCGCCACCCAGCCGACCATCGAGGAGATCGCCCTCGGTGCGCTCCCCGGGCTGCCGAACGTCGCCGTGCACTGGCCCCTGATCGACTTCGAGTGCGGGCCCAACGGCGGCCGCGACGACTTCCTCGAGTGGTTCTGGAAAGCCGACCGCGGGGAACTCGAGCCGTTCGTCCTCGTCGTCGAGGGATCGATCCCGAACGAGACCCTCAAGGAAGAGGGGTACTGGTGCGGCTTCGGCAACAACCCGATGACCGGCCAGCCCGTCACGACCAGCGAGTGGCTGGACCGGCTGACCCCCAAGGCCTTGGCCGTGCTGGCCGTCGGCACCTGCGCGACGTACGGCGGCATCCACGCGATGGCCGGCAACCCCACGGGTGCGATGGGCGTGCCCGACTATCTCGGCTGGGACTGGAAGAGCAAGGCCGGCATCCCGATCGTGTGCGTCCCCGGCTGTCCGGTCCAGGGCGACAACCTGTCCGAGACCATCACGTACCTGCTCTACCAGGCGACCGGGCAGGCGCCGATGATCCCGTTGGACGAGGAGCTGCGGCCGACCTGGCTGTTCGGCAAGACCGTGCACGAAGGCTGCGACCGGGCCGGCTACTACGAGCAGGGCGACTTCGCCACGGAGTACGGCTCGCCCAAGTGCATCGTCAAGCTCGGCTGCTGGGGACCGGTCGTGAAGTGCAACGTCCCCAAGCGTGGCTGGATCAACGGCGTCGGTGGCTGCCCGAACGTCGGTGGGATCTGCATCGGCTGCACGATGCCGGGCTTCCCCGACAAGTTCATGCCGTTCATGGACGAACCGCCGGGCGGGAAGCTCTCCACGACGATCATCGGCGGCTACGGCGCCACCATCCGCGCCCTGCGCACCAAGACGACGCAGACGCTGGACAAGGAACCCAAGTGGCGCAGGCCGGGCGCGCGACTGACCACGGGCGCGACCCGCACCTGGTAGTGCGCACGAGCAGTCCCCCGCCAGACCTCCGCACGTCCTCCGCCCACCTCGCAGGGAGACATCGATGACGGACACGCTTCCCCGGACCTCCGACACCGGTGCGGTGGACAAGGGACTCGTCGAGATGGCGTGGGACCCCATCACGCGGATCGTGGGCAGTCTCGGCATCTACACGAAGGTGGACTTCGCGAACCGGACCGTCGCCGAGTGCCACTCGACGTCGTCGATCTTCCGTGGCTACAGCATCTTCATGAAGGGCAAGGACCCGCGGGACGCGCACTTCATCACCAGCCGCATCTGCGGGATCTGCGGCGACAACCACGCCACCTGCTCCTGCTACGCCCAGAACATGGCCTACGGCGTACGACCGCCGGCGGTCGGCGAGTGGATCGTCAACCTGGGCGAGGCCGCCGAGTACATGTTCGACCACAACATCTTCCAGGAGAACCTGGTCGGGGTGGACTACTGCGAGCGGATGGTCAAGGAGACCAACCCCGGGGTCCTCGCCCAGGCCGAGAACGCCCTCGCTCCCGGCTCCGCCGCCCACGGCTACCGCACGATCGCGGACATCATGCGGGCCCTGAACCCGTTCACCGGCGAGTTCTACCGCGAGGCGCTCCAGGTCAGTCGCATGACGCGGGAGATGTTCTGCCTGATGGAGGGCCGGCACGTCCACCCGTCCACGCTCTACCCGGGCGGCGTCGGCACGGTGGCCACCGTTCAGCTGATGACCGACTACCTGACGCGGCTGATGCGGTACGTCGAGTTCATGAAGAAGGTCGTCCCGATGCACGACGACCTGTTCGACTTCATCTACGAGGCGCTGCCCGGCTACGAGATGGTCGGGAACCGGCGCATCCTGCTCGGCTGCTGGGGCTCGTTCCAGGACCCGGACTACTGCAACTTCACCTACCGGGACATGGAGCAGTGGGGCCGCAAGATGTTCGTCACCCCCGGGGTGGTCGTCGACGGCAAGCTCGTCACGACCAGCCTGGTCGACATCAACCTGGGACTGCGGATCCTGCTCGGCAGCTCGTACTACGACGACTGGAAGGACCAGGAGGTCTTCGTCACCCACGACCCGCTGGGCAATCCCGTCGACAAGCGCCACCCGTGGAACCAGCACACCAACCCGCATCCGCAGAAGCGCGACCTGGACGGCAACTACAGCTGGGTGATGTCCCCACGGTGGTACGACGGCAAGGACTACCTCGCCCTCGACACGGGGGGCGGCCCGCTCGCCCGGATGTGGTCGACAGCGCTGGCCAACCTGGTCGACATCGGCTACGTGCGGTCGACCGGCCACAGCGTGGAGATCAACCTACCGAAGACGGCCCTCAAGGGACCGGTGAGCTTCGAGTGGAAGATCCCGCAGTGGAGCAACACCCTGGAACGCAACAGGGCGCGCACCTACTTCCAGGCCTACGCGGCAGCGATGGCACTGCACTTCACCGAGAAGGCACTGGCGGAGATCCGGGCCGGCCGCACGAAGACCTGGGAGACGTTCGACGTGCCCGAGGAAGCGGTCAGCTGCGGCTTCACCGAGGCCGTCCGCGGCGTCCTGTCGCATCACATGGTCATCCGGGACGGCAAGATCGCGAACTACCACCCGTACCCGCCGACGCCCTGGAACGCCAGCCCGCGGGACAGCTACGGCACACCCGGTCCCTATGAGGACGCGGTGCAGGACCAGCCGCTGTTCGAGGAGAACGACCGGGAGAACTTCAAGGGCATCGACATCATGCGGACCGTCCGCAGTTTCGACCCCTGCCTGCCCTGCGGCGTCCACATGTACCTGGGCAAGGGCAAGACCCTGAAGAAGGTCCACTCGCCGACGATGGCCGGCACGGGCGAGGAGTGACCGATCCCGCGGCTTCCGGCCGTCGCATCGAGCAGCTACTCGAGGCGAGTGCCGCCGCCGGACCCGCCGCCCGGGAGCGGGCGGAGGAGCTCGTGCGCCTGGTCGTGGATCTCTACGGCGCAGGCCTCGAGCGGCTGCTCGACATCGCGTACGAGTGCGGCGCGCTCACCGAGGACCTGCTCGCCGCTCTGGCCGCCGACGACCTGGTGTCGAGCCTGCTGCTCGTGCACGGCCTGCACCCGTATCCGGTGGAGGAGCGCGTGGAGCAGGCGCTGCGCGACGTACGGCCGTATCTGGGCTCCCACGGGGGTGACGTCCGCCTGCTCGAGGTCACCGGCGACGGCGTCGTACGGCTCGCGCTGCTGGGCAGCTGTGACGGGTGCCCCTCGTCGTCGGTGACGCTCTCGCTCGCCGTGGACGGGGCGGTACGCGCCGCCGCGCCGGAGGTGGTGCGCATCGACGTGGAGGAGGGCGTCGCTGACGGCAGTACCGCCGGCACCGTCATCCCGGTCGGCTCGCTGACCGCCAGGCTGCGGGCAGAGGCCCCGCCAGGGACGTGGGCAGACGTCGCCGCCGTGTCGGCACTTCCGGTTGGCAGCCTCGAGCCGGCGAGGGCCGCGGGGCTGGCGATCGCGCTGTGCCGTCTCGGCGACACCGTGTACGCCTACCTCGACGCCTGCCCGTCCTGCGGCGCCGCGTTGGTCGGGGCGCGCGTGGAACGGGCCCTCGGCTCCCCGGTCGGGACGGCGGTTCTCGCCTGCGCGCGCTGCCACGAGCACTTCGACGTCACGCACGCCGGCGCAGGCGTCGAGCAGCCGGCCCACCACCTGGAGCCGCTCCCCCTGCTGGTGCGGGACGGACGGGTCGAGGTCGCCGTACCGTCGGCGGTGCCGGCATGAACAACGCCACGCTCGGGGTCCTCGCGCGGATCCGGGCCGATCGGCCGACAGCCACGCCGGGCGAGCGCTGCGAGATGTGTGCCGCGCCGATCGCGGACGCGCACTCCCACGTCGTGAACCTCGGCAGCCGCTCGCTGCTGTGCACCTGCCGGGCCTGCTACCTGTTGTTCACCCACGATGACGCCACCCTGTCCTATCGGGCGGTGCCGGACCGCTACCTGTCGTTCCCGGCGCTGGCGCCGGCGGTCTGGGACGAGCTGCAACTGCCGGTGGGCACCGCGTTCCTGTTCCTGAACTCCCACCTCGAGCGCATCGTGGCCTTCTATCCCGGACCAGCCGGGGCGACGGAGTCGGACCTCCCCCTCGAGGCCTGGGGCCGCGTGGTGGCGGCCGCCCCGTCGCTCTCCGCCCTGCGGCCGGACGTGGAGGCGGTCCTGGTCCGCGCCACCGGCCAGGACATCGCCTGCTTCCTCGTCCCGATCGACGTCTGCTACGAGCTGGTCGGCCACCTGCGGCGGCTGTGGCGCGGCTTCGACGGCGGGCAGGACGTACGCCGCCGGCTCGACGAGTTCTTCGCCGGCATCGCCGCGCGGAGCAAGCCGGCACCGGAGCACCAGCCGTGACCGAACTGGCCTTCACGGTGCTCGACGTGCAGCCGCAGGCGCACGCCGCGGCGCCGCACATGCTCTTCCGGCTGCGCGTCACCGAGAGCAGCGGTGCGTGCGTGCACGCCATGGCATTGCGCTGCCAGCTGCGGATCGAGCCGCAGCGCCGGGCCTACGAGCCACGGGAGCAGGCCGGACTCGAGGACCTGTTCGGCACCGCCGAGCGCTGGGGCCAGACGGCGAAGCCGTTCCTGTGGACCCATGCCTCGACGATGGTGCGCGGCTTCGAGGGCAGTCACGAGTTCGACCTGCCCGTGGCCTGCACCTACGACTTCGAGGTCAGCGGCACGAAATACCTGCATGCGCTGGCCGGCGGCGAGGTCCCCCTGGTCCTGCTGTTCAGCGGGACCGTGTTCACCCGCGGCGCGACCGGCTTCGCCGTCGAGCAGCTGTCCTGGTCCCTGGAGGCGGACACCCGGATGCCGGTGCGGGTGTGGCGGGACCTGATGGACCTGTACTTCCCGAACAGCGGCTGGATCCGCCTGGACCGGGACACCCTGGACGCGCTGCTCCGCTACAAGGCCTCGCGGGCACTCACCTCGTGGGAGCAGGCCCTCGACCAGCTGCTGCCGGCCGAGGAGCGCGTGTCATGAGCCTCACCGCGGCCCGCCGCGTCGCCGACGCCGTCCTGTACGAGGGCTACCTGCTCTACCCCTACCGGGCATCGTCGCCGAAGAACCAGCTGCGCTGGCAGTTCGGGATCCTGGGCCCGGCCGGCGCCGTGCAGGCCGGCGTGGGCGAGGAGCCGTCGATGCGTGCCCAATGCCTGCTCGACAGCCCGGACGCCTCGGGGCGGCTCGACGTGCAGCTGCGTTTCCTGCAGGTGCAGGCGCGGACCGTCGAACGCCGTGACGGCGGCCAGTACGTCGGTGTGGAGGAGCTCGACGTCGCCGGCACGCGGTGGATCGGCTGGCACGAGGCCGTCGAGCGGGAGGTGCCGGTCCTCGACGTGCCGGTGGCCGACCTGCTCACCGGCCGGACCGTGACCGTGGCCGTGCCGGGCGGTGAGGAGTGCGAACTGCTCCACGACGGGGCGGACGTGGTGGGCCGGCTCGTCCGCAGGCGCTGGCCCCTGCAGGCAGAGCTGTTCCTGACCGCCCGACGCGGGATCGACCCCCGACTGCTGGTCGTCTCTGTCGCCGTCGACAACGAGACGGTCTGGCCAGGCGAGGGTGCGCCGGCGCCGGCTGCCTCGCCGCGCGATGTCGCTGCCCGGGGCTCGTTCATCGGGACCCACCTGCTGCTGGCCGCCCGGGGGGCGGAGTTCGTCTCGCTGCTGGACGGGCCGCAGTGGTCCGCGGACGACGCCGCGGCCTGCGTGCAGTCACGGTGCTGGCCGGTGCTCGTGCTGGACGACCAGGGCCGGGACGCGGTCCTGGTCTCGCCCATCATCCTGGCCGAACGGCCGGTCGTCGCACCGGAGAGCGCCGGCGACCTGTTCGACGCCACCGAGATCGACGAGATCCTGACCTTGCGCATCATGACCATGACGGACGAGGAGAAGGCGGACGCGCGCGGCACGGACCCCCGCGCCGCCGCGATCATCGACCGTTGCGACGACATGACCCCGGCGGGCCTGAAGCGGCTGCACGGTACACGCCGCTCGACCGACGATGAGCCGGACCGAGAGAGGGTTCCGTGGTGGGACCCGGGATCGGACGCCTCCGTCTCCCCCGGCACGGACGCGGTGGACATCGCCGGCACCGCCGTCGCGAAGGGCAGCCGCGTGCTGCTGCGGCCGACGCGTCGGGCGGATGCCCAGGACCTGTTCCTCGCCGGGATGGTCGGCGTCGTCACCGCCGTCTACGCCGACGTCGACGGCGGGACGCATGTGGCGGTGGTGCTGGAGGACGATCCGGCGAGCGACCTGCACGAGTGGTACGGGCGCTACTACTACTTCGGACCGGATGAACTCGAACCGCTCCCGGCGCGCACCTCGACCGGACCGCAGCCATGACCGCCCGGGTACTCGTCGCCGGCGTCGGCAACATCTTCCTGCGCGACGACGGGTTCGGCTGCGAGGCGGCACGGCGTCTCACGGCCCGGGAGCTGCCGGACGGCGTGCGCGTCGTCGACTACGGCATCCGCGGCATGCACCTGGCCTACGACCTGCTTGACGGGTACGACGCGCTCGTCGTCCTCGACGCGCTCCCCCGTGGCGGTCAGCCGGGCGACCTCGTCGTCCTGCAGGTCGGTCCCGAGGACCTGGGCGACGCCGAACTCGACGCGCACGGGATGGAGCCCACCGCCGTACTCGCCAGCCTGTCGTGGCTCGGCGGCCAGCTGCCGCCGACGTACGTCGTCGGCTGTGAGCCGGCGGATATCTCGGAGGGCATGGGTCTGTCGCCTCCGGTCGAGGGCGCAGTCGACGCCGCGGTCGAGCTGGCCCGGCGCCTCCTGGACGACGAACTCACCCGCCTGCCCGGCCGGGCCGACGCAACCACGAGAAAGGACCGCACATGAGGACCATCGGCGTGATCACCGTCGCCGTCGGCGCCGTGGGGGTGGCTTTCGGAGCCCTGCTCGTGGTGCGCTCCATCCCGGACATCCAGCGCTACCTGCGCATCCGATCGATGTAGGCCGGCGTCGTGCACGAGATCGGTTACTGCGAAGGCGTCGTCGAGGCGGTCGTACGACGGGCTGCCGGCCGCCCGGTGGCCCGGATCGGTGTGCGCATCGGCGCCCTGCACCGCATCGTGCCCGACGCGTTCGCCCAGTCGTTCCAGCTGGTGGCGGGTGGTACCAGCGCCGAGGACGCCGTCACCGAGCTCGTCGTCGTACCCGCCCAGGCGACCTGCCGCGGGTGCGGTGCCGTCTTCGAGACGCCCGACCCCTCAGCGGTCTGCCCGGACTGCGGAGATCTCGACGTCACCGTCACGGGAGGCGACGAGGTCGTCCTGGAATGGGTCGAGTACGCCGACGCCGCGGCCGCGGAGCAACCGGACGAACGGGTGCCCGCCCATACCCACCAGCACTCGCCAGCCGGAGGTCGATAGCCGTGTGCCTCGCCATCCCCGGGCAGATCGTCCAGCTGCTGCCGGGCAACAGCGATCAACTCGCCCTCGTCGACGTGGTCGGCGTGAAACGCCGGATCAACATCGGCCTCCTGGAGGAGGGCGGTGCGAAGGTCGGGGACTGGGTCCTCATCCACGTCGGCTTCGCGATGTCCGTGGTCGACGAGCGCGAGGCGGCAGAGGCCCTGTCGATGCTGGAGATGATGGGCAAGACCTTCACCGACGAGCTGCAGGCCGTCGCCGAGTCGAGCATCCCGTGACCGATCCGTCGTCGAGCTGCGCGACCGGCCCTGGCTGCATCACCTGCGGCGACGTGGCGTTGCCGCTGACGGTGGTCGAGGTCACCGGCCCGGACGCCCGGTGCCGCACCGACGACGGCCGGGAGGAATTGGTGGCCACCGAACTCGTCGGCGTCGTCGCGGCCGGCGACGTCTTGCTGGTGCACGCCGGCGTCGCTCTCGAACACCTTGCCCGGCGGAACGGGGAGTCCCCATGACCATGCGCTTCGTCGACGAGTTCCGCGACCCCGAGTTGGCCGCGGTGCTGGGTCGGGAGATCACAGCCCTGTGCGAGCCGGGCCGGCACTACAAGGTGATGGAGGTGTGCGGCGGGCACACGCACACGATCTACCGGTACGGCGTGCAGGACCACCTGCCCGACGACATCGAGCTCGTGCACGGGCCGGGCTGCCCCGTCTGCGTGATCCCGATGGGACGGGTCGACGACGGCATCGCCATCGCCGAGCAGGACGGCGTCATCCTCACCTGCTTCGGTGACATGATGCGGGTCCCCGGCGGCAACGGCTCGTTCCTCGACGCGAACGCCCGTGGCGCGGACATCCGGATGGTCTACTCGCCGCTCGACGCGCTGCGCATCGCCCGCGACAACCCGGGACGGCAGGTCGTCTTCTACGCCATCGGCTTCGAGACGACGGCACCGTCGACCGCCCTGACCGTGCTGCGCGCGAAGAAGGAGGGGGTCAGCAACTTCTCCGTCTTCTGCAACCACGTGACGATCATCCCCGCCATCAAGGCCATCCTGGACTCCCCCGACCTGCGGCTGGACGCCTTCATCGGGCCGGGGCACGTCTCCACGGTCATCGGCTGCCGGCCCTACGAGTTCATCCCCCGGCAGCACGGCAAGCCGCTCGTCTGCGGCGGCTTCGAACCGCTGGACCTGCTGCAGTCGGTCTACATGATCATGAGGCAGTTGGCCGAGGGCCGGGCCGAGGTGGAGAACCAGTACACCCGCGTCGTGGCCTACGACGGCAACCCGGTCGCACTGAAGGTGCTGGCCGAGGTGTTCTCGCTGCGGCCGTACTTCGAGTGGCGCGGCCTCGGTTCGATCTCCTCCTCCGCGCTGCAGCTGTCCGAGCGGTATGCCGAGTACGACGCCGAGCTGCGCTACGACGTCCCGGGCCTGCGCGTCGCCGACCCCAAGGCGTGCCAGTGCGGCGAGGTGCTCAAGGGCGTCCTCAAGCCGTGGGAGTGCAAGGTCTTCGGTACGGCGTGCACGCCGGAGACCCCCATCGGCACCTGCATGGTCTCCAGCGAAGGCGCGTGCGCGGCGTACTACAACTACGGCCGCTACGCGAAGCAGCGGCTCCACCTGGAGATCGCGACATGACCAGGCAGATCACCGAGGACCAGGTCGGCGAGCGGATCGAGGCGATCCGGCGGCGGCCCCAGCGCTTCCGCGACGAGCGGGTGACCATGGCGCACGGCGCCGGCGGAAAGGCGTCGCGGGCGCTCGTGGAGGGCCTGATCGTGCCGCTGCTCGACAACCCGGCACTGGCCGCGCTGTCCGACGCCGCGTCGATCGACGTCGGGCAGGAGCGGCTCGCCTTCACGACCGACGCCTTCGTCGTACGCCCGATCTCCTTCCCCGGCGGCTCCATCGGCGAGCTCGCCGTCAACGGCACGATCAACGACCTGGCGGTCTCCGGAGCCCGCCCCGTGGCACTGTCGGCAGCCCTGATCCTCGAGGAGGGATTGTCCGCGGAGGTCCTGTCCGCCCAGGTCGAGGCGATGGCCCGGGCCGCCCGGACCGCAGGCGTGCCGGTGGTCGCCGGCGACACGAAGGTCGTCGAACGGGGCAAGTGCGACCAGATGTACATCGTGACGACCGGCGTCGGCGTCGTCGCGCCGGAGACGCAACTCGCGGCCGACCGGGTACGGGCGGGCGACAAGGTGCTGGTGTCGGGGACCATCGGCGACCACGGCGTGGCGATCATGCTCGCCCGTGGCGAACTGGACATCGAGGCGGACGTGCACAGCGACACCCGATCCCTGTGGGACCTGGTGCGTGAGGTCCTCGCGCGCTGCGGCACCGGCGTCCACTGCATGCGTGACGCGACCCGGGGCGGGGTGGCGACGGTGCTCAACGAGATCGCCATGGCGGCCGAGGTCGGCGTCGTGATCGCCGAGGAGCGCGTCCCGCTCCGGCCGGAGGTGATGGGGGCGGGCGAGATCCTGGGCATCGACCCGCTGTACGTCGCGAACGAGGGCAAGCTGGTGGCGTTCGTGGCGCCGGAGCACGCGGACGCCGCGCTGGCCGCGATGCGCGCGACGCCGGCCGGTGAACAGGCCGCGATCATCGGCGAGGTCCGGGACGAGCCACCGGGCCGGGTTCTCGGCCGCACCGGCTTCGGCGGCCACCGCATGATCGACATGCTGGTCGGCGACCCGCTGCCGCGGATCTGCTGACTGGAGGCGTCAGCCGATGACCGCGAGCCCGGCGTCGGTGAGCACCCGCTCGTCCTTCTCGGTCCGCAGCAGAGGCTGCGGGCCCCGGTAGAGGGCCGCGAGGCCGGCCGGCGCGATGCCGAGTTCCCGCGCGGTCTGATGCAGCTCCAGCTTGTGCATACGCCCGCCTGCGGCGGACACCCGCCGCAGCAGGTTCCCGACCTGCGCACCGTCCGGGCCGGCCGACTCCTGGGGCTCCGCATCGGCGAGCAGCGCGTCGATCTGGCGCTGGAGCCCACGCAGCGCGAACCGAAGCCGGGTCGCCTCGTCGAGCTCCTGCGGCGCGTCGCCCGCGCCCTGCCAGGTCCGCTTGGGGTGCCGGCGCAGGTACTCCTGCTCCAGCTCCAGCATGCGCTCCGTGTGCCGGGCGTACTGCTCGGCCGTGCCGTGCAGGAAGACCCAGTTGCGCGTGGCATGCGCGTGCGTCCCCTGCTGCTCCAGCTCCTCGTCCGACAGCTCGCGGGCAGGCCGTCCCTCGCTCATGGCGTCTCCTCCGCATCACCAAGTCCCGCATACACCCGCCGCGCGTTCTCGCCGAGCACGAGAGGGATGACGTCCTCCGGGATACCGAGCCCGGCGACCGCCCGGGCGTTGGTGGCGGTGCCCGGCACCCCGGGCCAGTCCGTGGCGAAGATCCACTTGCGGGCGAGCCGGCCCAGGTCGAACCGGGCGTAGTACTCCGGCAGCCGCTTGGGCGGCAGGCCGGACAGCTCGATCCAGACGTTCGGGTGCGTCAGCGCGAGGAAGGCGGCCGCGTCGTACCACCAGCCCCGGCCGCCGTGCGCGAGCACGATGGTCAGGTCAGGGAAGTCGCGCAGCACCGTGTCGGCGTGCACCGGGTCGGCAAGGGCGTTGGTCGAGCCGGGGAACGTGCTGGTCCCGCAGTGCACGACCAGCGGCACCTGCCGTTCGACGAGCACCTCGTACGCCGGGTAGAGCGCGGCGTCGTCGAGCCGGAAACCACCATGAACCGGGTGCAGCTTGAGCGCGGCACCGCCGAGGTCGAGCTGGCGCCGTACCTCCCGCGCAATCGGGTAGTGCAGGTGCGGGTTGACGTTGGCGACGGGGCGGAACAGCACCGGGTCGTGCTCGACGATCGGCAGTAGGTCGTCGAACCGCTGGTAGCCGGTGGCCTTGGGGCTGTACTCGCAGAACAGCAGCGCGACGTCGACACCCTCGCGGCGGAACAGCTCCGCCAGCCGGGCCGGCCGCGGGACCCCCTCGGGATCCCAGACGTCCTCGAGGATGCCGGCGGGCCCGAAGTTCTCCGCCCAGGCGAGCCACGCGGGCGCGAGACTGTCGAGCCGCGGCACGTGGACGTGGGCGTCCACCAGCAGGTGGCCGTCGAGCACGCGTCAGCCCTCCTGGCTCTGCACGAAGGGCGTGTCGACCCCGACCGGGCCCACCTTGCGGGAGCCACCCGGCGCGCCGAGCGGGCCGTCACGGCCGGGCAGGGGTTCGGCGAAGAAGACCCGGTTGTCGTCGATGTAGGCCTTCATGTCCTCCGGCACGCGGCGGTCCTGGCTGATCGCCTCCACCGGGCAGACCGGCTCGCATGCGCCACAGTCGATGCACTCCTTGGGGTTGATGTAGCTCTTGCGCTCCCCCTCGTAGATGCAGTCGACCGGGCACTCGTCCATGCACGCCTTGTCGTTGACGTCGATGCAGGGGCCGGCGATGACGTAGGGCACGGGTACTCCGGGTCAGGCGAGAGGGGCGGGGACAGGTGCGGGTGCGGCATCCGTGGAGTGACCCGGGAACAGCTGCGCCTCCGGGTCGATCTCCACAGCGGCATTGTTCACCGCCGTGGCGACCTCGCCGAACCCGACACTGATCAGGCGCACCTTGCCTGCGTAGTCGGTGATGTCACCGGCGGCGTAGACCCGCGGCAGGCTGGTGCGCATCCGGCTGTCGACCACCAGGTGCCGGTTGTCGTGCAGCTCCAGGCCCCACTCGCGCATCGGACCGAGATCGGCGAGGAAGCCCAGGGCCGCGACGAGGCGCTGGCACGGCAGCACCACCGGGCCGTCGAGGTCCTTCGCCGTCACGTGAACGGCGTCAACGCTTCCGGCTCCCAGGACGGCCGTCACCTCGGCGTCCACGAGGATGCGGGCGCCGGAGGCGCGGACGGCATCGACGGTCGCCGCGTGCGCCCGGAACGCCTTGCGGCGGTGGACCAGGGTCACCGAGCGCGCGGTCGGCGTGAGCGCCAGCGCCCAGTCGCAGGCGCTGTCGCCACCGCCGACGATGACGACGTCGGTGCCGTCGTAGTCGGCGAGCCGTGGGACGAAGTACGCCAGGCCCCGGCCGAGGAACTCCTCGCCGGTCGGCAGCGGTCGTGGCTCGAAGGTCCCGATCCCACCGCTGATGACGGCGGCGCCGCAGGTGATGCGGCTGCCGGCACTCGTCTCGACGACCAGCGGGCCGTCCGGCCGGTGCTCCAGGGACTGCGCCGCCTCCCCGAGCAGGTATGCCGGGTCGTACCGGGCGGCCTGCTCGACCAGCCCGGCCACGAGGTCCCGGCCGCGGATGCTCGGGAAGCCGGCGACGTCGTAGATCGGCTTCTCCGGGTACATGGCCGTCACCTGGCCACCCACCTCCGGCAGCGAATCCACCAGCGCGGTCCGCAGGCCCCGCACCCCGGCGTAGTAGGCGCCGTACAGGCCGACCGGACCGGCGCCCACGATGAGCAGGTCGACGTCGACGTCCTGTGCGGTCACCGCGTCACACCCGCGCGGTGTCGAACGACGCCCGCGTGCCGCTGCCGAACCGGCGCAGCGCACCGTCGGGTCCGGAGGCGTTGGGCCGCAGGAAGATCCAGTTCTGCCAGGCGGTGAGGCGTCCGAAGATCTTGGTCTCGACGGTCTCCGGGCCGACGAACCGGTGGTTGGCCTCCAGGCCGGTCAGCGCGTCCGGGGAGAGCGAGGCACGCTCCTCGAGCGCGATCCGCAGCTCGTCCTCCCAGTCCAGGTCGTCGGGCGCGACGGTGACCAGGCCCAGGTCCATCGCCGCCGCGGCGTCCAGCGGCTCACCGGCGGACGCGGCCGCCGCCGCGAGATCGTCGTCGTGCCCGTAGAAGCGGGACTCCAGCCGGCTCAGGCCGTTGCCCATCGGGTAGCGGCCCAGGTTGGCGGGTCCGACCGTCAGGGCCGCCGGCCCGTCGGCCGCGTCGATGCCCGGGATCGGGTCCTCGGGGATGCCGTCGAGCATGTACTGGCGGTCGCAGGCGAGCGCGAGCTCGAGCAGCGTCCCCGCGAAGCAGCTGCCCGGCTCGATCACGGCGATCAGGCTCCGGCTCGTCACGTCGAGCCGCTTGAACGTCCGCTTGAGGAAGTGGGTGACCTCGTTGACGAACCAGTCGCCGGCCAGTTCGTCGAGCTGTGCGTCGTACGCCAGCAGACGCCGCGCGTCGCCCCGGGTCCTGATGACCCAGGTGCCGAGCTGCAGCTCGTTCGTGCGCAGATGCAGGATCAGCTCGTCGAGCTCCCTGGCCAGCGCCATCGGGTAGTAGTCGACGCCCTCGTCCAGGACGCCCGCCGCGTCGGCGGGCGGATCCTGGTCCGGTCCCGTGACGAGAAGGTCCACCCGCCGCGCGGCACGGTCCAGCCGTGCCTCGACGTGCCGGTAGGTGATCCGGTCGTCGGTCTCCTCGCGCTGCAGCGGGCTGAGGGTGACCCCGCGGCCGCCCTCACGGGTCGAGTGGGCTGCCGCCTCCTCGGCCCGGGTGCGCACGGCCTCCGCGAACTGCCCGCGCGGGACGCTCTCGTCGACCAGGCCCCAGTCGACCGCCGTCCGCCCGCGGGCGCCTTCGGTCTTCGTCGCGAACACGTCGGCCCGGTCCTTGCGGACGTGCCGCTTGTCGACCACGCGCGTCAGGCCGCCCGTGCCGGGCAGTACGCCGAGCAGCGGCACCTCGGGCAGCGACACCGCCGACGAGCCGTCGTCCACGAGGACGATGTGCTCGCAGGCCAGCGCGAGCTCGTACCCGCCGCCGGCCGCGGTGCCGTTGAGCGCCGCGATGTAGGTCTGGCCGGAGACCGCGCTCGCGTCCTCGATGCCGTTGCGGGTCTCGTTGGTGAACTTGCAGAAGTTCACCTTCCAGGCATGCGAGGACTGCGCGAGCATCCGGATGTTCGCCCCGGCACAGAACATCCGGTCCATCCCGCCGGTCACGACGACCGCACCGACCTCCGGATGCTCGAAGCGCAGCCGCTGCACCGCGTCGTACAGCTCGATGTCCACGCCGAGGTCGTAGCTGTTCATCTTCAGGTCGTAGCCCGGCACGAGCCCGCCGTGCTCGTCCACCGTGAGCGTCAGCGTCGCGACACCGCCCTCCGTCTCCAGCGTCCAGTGCCGGTAGCGGTCCGGAGCGGTTGCGAAGACCACCCGCGCGGGAGTCGCCGTGCCGGGTCCGCTCTCGAGCAACGTCATGTGCATCTCCGTCCGCCGAGGGTCGGTCGCCTCTCCAAACACACTACGGGTTCGTGCATCTGCGTCAATGCTGTGTAGCAGGTTTCTGGACGAGCCGGTCGGCCACCGCGTCCCGCAGCCGGAACCGCTGGATCTTGCCGGTGGCCGTCTTCGGCAGCTCGTCGAGGACCACCACGGCCCGCGGCCGCTTGAACGCGGCCAGACCCTCGCGGCACCAGGCCACCAGCTCGTCGGCGTCCACCGTCCGGCCGGCGGCCGGCACCACGCAGGCGACCGGCTTCACCAGCCCATCGCCGTCCGGGGCACCCACGACGGCCACCTCGGCGACCGACGGGTGCTGCAGCAGCCGCTCCTCCACCTCGGCCGGGGACACCCAGATGCCGCCGGCCTTGAGCAGGTCGTTGGACCGGCCCATGCACGTGTAGTACCCGTCGACGGACCGGGTGTAGGTGTCGCCGGTGCACAGCCACTCCCCCTGGAAAACGGCGCGTGAGGCGTCCGTGCGGCACCAGTACCCGGAGGCGATCGAGGCACCGCGCACGAACAAGCCGCCGGGCTCCCCGTCGGGCACCCGCGCACCGGTCTCGTCGCGCAGCTCGATGTCGTACCCGTGCACCGGCGTCCCCGACGTGCCGGGACGCACGGCTCCTGCGGTGTTGGACAGGAAGATGTGCAGCGCCTCGGTGGACCCGATGCCGTCGAGGATGTCGACCCCGAACCGGCTGGTGAACCGGTGGTACAGCGTCGGTGGCAGGGCCTCGCCGGCCGAGGCGCAGAGCCGGACGCTGGAGAAGGTGTCCGCGGGCAGGTCCGAAGCGAGCAGCGCGGCGAAGAAGCTCGGGCTGCCGAAGAACAGCGTCGGCGCATCGGCCGCCATCCGCTCTCGGACCACCTCCGGGGACGGCCGCCGCGGCTCGAGGACCGTCGTCGCACCGACGGAGAGGGGGAACAGCGCGGAGTTTCCGAGGCCGTAGGCGAAGAACAGCTTCGCGACGGAGAAGCAGACGTCCTCGGGGCCGATGCGCAACACGTCACGGCCGTACGTCTCGCAGACGGCCCGCAGGTTCTCGTGCCGATGCATCGCCGCCTTCGGCATCCCCGTGGTCCCCGACGTGTACAGCCAGAGCGCCGGCGTGTCCGCGGTCGTCCTGCCGGGCGGTCCGGGCGGCGTGCCGGCACCCGCGGCGAGCACGTCGTCCCACGCGTGCACGGCCACCCCGGGCGGGGTCCGCACCTCCGCGCCATCCACGGTGATCACGTGCGCGAGGTCGGGCGCGGCCGCCATCGCCGTGGAGGCGGCGTCGGCGAACTCGGGCGTCACCACGAGGACGCGGGCGCCGGAGTCCGCGACCACCTTGGTCAGCTCGGGTCCGGTCAGCATGGTGGAGACGGGCACCGCGACGGCGCCGCTGCGGAAGGCCCCCAGGACGCCGGCCAGCAGCTCCGGCCGGTCGGAGGCCACGAACATCACCCGCTCGCCCGCTCGGACGTCGAGCGCGCGCAGACCCGCCGCCACCCGGCAGGACGCATCCTGCAGCTGCCCATAGGTCTGCGTCCGGCCGGCACTGCGCACCGCCACCCGCTCGCCGAGGCCGGCATCGACCTGACGGTCGACGAGGTACTGCGCGGCATTGAACGCTTCGCTCATGGCTCTGCACTCCAGCAGTCGCGGTCCGTCAGGAGTCTGCCTCTCCTGTGACCCGGAACACACTACAGATCATCGGGCCGGCATCATCGACATGTAGCAGGTTTGACCGGGACCTGCATGTCCGCGGTGGCGGCGCGTGGTGCAATTCGGGGGTGGATGACAGACCCCGCTCGCGCCGGCGCGAGACCGGCGCGGCCAGCGCGCGCTCGCTGCTGCTGACCGTCCTCGGGGAGTTCGTGCTGCCCCGGCACGCCGCCGCCTGGACCGCCGCGCTCGTGACCGCGTTGGCCGAGCTCGGCGTCGAGGAGAAGGCGGCCCGGCAGGCGCTGTCCCGCACGGCCGCCGAGGGCCTGCTCACGTCCGAGCGCGAGGGACGCCGGGTGCGCTGGCACCTGACACCCGCCGGCACCCGGCTGCTCGAGGAGGGCACCGAGCGCATCTACGGATTCGGCCGGCGCGTCGAGGAATGGGACGGACGCTGGCTCATCCTCACGGTCAGCGTGCCGGAGACGCAGCGCCAGCTCCGCCACCGGCTGCGGACCCGGTTGACCTGGGCCGGCCTCGGGTCGCCCCTGCCCGGCCTGTGGGTGTCGCCGTACGCCGACAAGGAGAAGGAGGTCGCCGTCGTCATCGAGGAGCTCGGCGTCGAGTCGTTCTCCTTCACCGGGCCGTTCGGGATCGTCGGGGACCAGCAGAAGGTGGTGGCGGACGCCTGGGCGCTGGATGCCGTGGAGGAGCGGTACGCCGCGTTCCTGCGGGCGTTCCGCAGCGAGAAGGCCGCCACGACCACCGCTGCCTTCCGGGACCAGGTCCGGCTCGTACAGGAGTGGCGGCGCTTCCCGTTCCTCGACCCCGCACTCCCGGCGCCGCTGCTGCCCGCGACGTGGCCCGGACCGGCGGCCGCAGCGCTGTTCCACGCACGGCACGACCACTGGCACGCCGCCGCGCAGGAGCACTGGGACGAGCTGGCCGGGAACGCCGAGCTGCGCAGCTGAGGCCCGCGCGCGGCGGCCGCGCCGGGCACCTGCAGAATCGGAGGGTGCCGACCCCTGACGCTGACCAGACCATCCTCCCGCCGCAGATGCTCGAAGGCTTCGACACCCTGCTCGGCCTGACCCTCACCCATGCCGACGCCGACACGGTCGTCGGACGGCTCGAGATCAAGCCCGAGCTGCACCAGCCGTTCGGCATCGTGCACGGCGGCGTCTACTGCTCGGTCGTCGAGACGGTGGCCAGCGTCGGGGCGTCGCTGTGGTTCGGCGATCGCGGCAACGTCGTCGGCGTCGCCAACCACACCAACTTCCTGCGCGCGGTACGGCAGGGCACCCTCGACGTCAGGGCCACCCCGGTGCACCGCGGGCGCACCCAGCAGCTGTGGACCGTGACCGTCACAGACGAGAGCGACCGGCTCATCGCCCAGGGCGAGGTGCGGCTCGCGAACGTGGCGAGCGCGGGGGCCCTCGCCCGGTCCTGACCGTCCTGACTGCGCCTAGAAGCGCACGTAGTCGAACTCCACGGACATCTCGTTGATGCCCTGCGGCGGCGGCGTCAGCCAGGACGCGAAGCTCCCCGGCTCGTGATGCGGGACCATCAACGCGCCGACCCGGCTGCGGTCGTCCGGGGTGGGCAGCCACTCGTCCGTCCGGGCCTGCCAGGCCGCCTCGTCGACGACCTCCCCGGCCGGGGTGACGTGGTGTCCGGCGTACGCCCCGACCTGGCGGTAGAAGCCCTCGTGCGGCAGAGCCAGCCGCTCGTCGAGGCCGGCCTCCTCCAGGGCCTGGTTCCAGCGGCGGACACCGTTCTCGCAGTCGGCGACGTACTCGTCGCGCAGGTCGAGGTTCAAGGCGCCGAGCAGCGGCACGGTCTTCTGGACGATGCGGCCGTCCTCGACGACGTTCATCTCGCGGGTCTGGTCGAGAAGGACGTGGTCGTCCTTGCGCCGGGTCTCGCCCCAGCGGCCCTTGAGCCCGGAGGTGAAGTAGTTCCCGGCGTTCGTCGACTGCTCCGACCCGAACAGGTCCATGGACACGGCGAATTGGAAGTTCAGGTACTTCTGGATGACGGCGAGCGGGATCGCGCCGTGGTCCCAGAGGTCGTCGCCGGGGTGGTCGCGCATGATCTGCGCGGTGCGCTCCACGATGCGCTGCACGCCGGTCGTGCCGACGAACATGTGGTGCGCCTCCTCCTTGAGCATGAACTCGCAGGTGCGCGCCAGCGGGTCGAAGCCGGACTCCTTGAGGGTGCCGAGCTGGTACTTGCCGTCCCGGTCCGTGAAGTACGTGAACATGAAGAACGTCAGCCAGTCGGGCGTGTCCTCGTTGAACGCCCCGAGGATGCGCGGGCTGTCGGGGTCGCCGGAGTGCCGCTTGAGCAGTTGCTCGGCCTCCTCACGGCCCTCCCGGCCGAAGTAGGCGTGCAGCAGGTAGACCATCGCCCACAGGTGACGCCCCTCCTCGACGTTCACCTGGAACAGGTTGCGCATGTCGTACAGGCTCGGTGCGGTCGAGCCGAGGTGGCGCTGCTGCTCGACGGACGCGGGCTCGGTGTCCCCCTGCACGACGATCAGCCGCAGCAACTCGGCGCGGTACTCCCCCGGCACCGTCTGCCAGGCCGATTCCCCCGCATGCTGCCCGAAGGCGATGCGCCGGTCCGGCTCGGGCTCGGCGAGGAAGATCCCCCAGCGGTACTCCTCCATCGGCACCCGGTCGAAATGCGCCCAGCCGTCCCGCCCGACGGCCGTCGCGGTGCGCAGGTACACGTCCTGCGTCGGGATCGCGGGACCGAGTTCCTTCCACCAGTCCATGAACTTGGGCTGCCAGCCCTCGAGCGCGCGCTGCAGGCGGCGGTCGGTGTTCAGGCCCACGTTGTTCGGGATCCGCTGTGAGTAGTCAACCGGGTTGAGTGGCCCGTCGGGATCGGGCGCCGAGCCCGTGTGCGTGGTGGGTGCCGTCATGGGACGCCTCCGGTTGTCTACGACTAGGTGGCGATACGTCATCAGTCTGTAGCATGTCCGCCGGATGCACAACCCGGGAGGACCGTTGAGTTCTCCGCCCCGGCGCGTACTGTCAGCCACGAGATCGGGCAACCGTCTGTTCGCGTGCGTGTGTACGGATGGAGGTGCGGTGCGATGAAGATCGCCGAGGTGCTCCGGCTCAAGGGTTCTGCCGTCGTCACGATCACCCCGGAGACCCCGGTCTCCGGGCTCGTGGACCAACTGGCCCAGCACGGCGTGGGCGCCCTCGTGGTCTCGGCGGACGGGCAGTCCCTCGACGGCATCGTCAGCGAGCGGGACGTCGTACGGCGGCTGGCCGCCCACGGCGCCGGGCTGCTCGACCACACGGTCGCGGACATCATGACCAGGTCGGTCCGCACCTGCGGCCTGAAGGACACCGTCGACGAGCTCATGGCGCTGATGACCGAGCAGCGGGTCCGGCACGTGCCGGTCCTCGAGGACGGCAAGCTCGTCGGCCTCGTGAGCATCGGCGACGTCGTGAAGCAGCAGATCGACGTCCTCAAGACCGAGCGCGACCAGCTCGAGGCCTACATCACGACCTGACGGTGACCTGACCGCCTGCGCGAACCAGCTGGTCGTGTCACGGCGCGTCACCGTCGGGCGTACGGCGCATCCCGTAGGCCACGCTGCTCGCGGGCTACGGGATCCGGGGCGGCAGGAGTGGCGCTGGTCGCGCTGCTCAGCACGATCTCTTCGGCGAGAGCCTGACCGGTCTGCAGATCGGCGGTCCGGTCCTGGTCATGCTCGGGGTGGTCGCGCTCGAGGTCGGTGCCGCGGTGACCGGTCCTCGCGGTCACACCCGGCTGCTTCCCGAACTCCGCTGTTGAGTGGCCCGTGATCGGGTAGCCGAGCCCGCGTGGCGACCTGATTCTCCGCCGCGACGGTCGGCCCATGAGGAGAGGCATGCCGTGACCGCGACGACCACGAACACCGCGCTCCGGACCACGAGCACCCCCCGTTACTCCATCCTCCGGCTGTTCCTGATCGGCGTCGCGCTGTGGGTGGCCTCGGTCGCCGTGACGTACTGGACGAAGAACGTCCACCTGGTGCCTACCGTCATCCTGCTCGGCTCGTTCCTGGTGCCGACCCTGTTCGTGGTGTGGGCCTTCCGGCGCGAACACGAGGTGGTCACGCTGGAGGACGTCCTCACCGGGTTCGTGGTCGGCGGTGTCCTGGGCGTGCTCGGCGCCACCGTGCTGGAGGCACGCTTCCTCCAGCCGACCAGCCTGTTCGTCTACCTCGGCGTCGGCTTCACCGAGGAGTTCTGCAAGGTCGCCGCCCTCTGGATCATCGCCCGCCGGTTGTCCCGCTTCACGCCGCGCGATGGCGCGGTCCTCGGGGCCGCTGTCGGTTTCGGGTTCGCGGCCCTCGAGTCGGCCGGGTACGCCTTCAACGCGATGTTCACACCACTGGGCCTGAGCCTGCGGGCACTGGTGGAGACCGAGGTGCTGCGGGGCGTCCTGAGTCCCTTCGGGCACGGGCTGTGGACCGGGATCCTCGGCATGGTGCTGTTCCGGGTCGCGGCCCGCAGCGGCCACCTGCGCGTGACACCGGAGCTGGTGGGCTGGTACGTCGTGGTCTCCGTGCTGCACGGGTTCTGGGACATGTCCAACGGGCTGGCCGCCCTCATCACGTCGGTGATCACCCGGGACCTGTTCCAGCAGCAGCTCCTCAACGACGGACGGCTCAGCGATCCCAGCGCCGCAGAGGTGCACGTCTACACCGTCACGTCGTGGGGGCTGCTGATCGTCGACGCGGTCATCGGCGTCCTGGTCCTGCGCATGCTGCACCGGAGAACGGCGCGCTCCGAGGCCCGAGGCCCGGCCCCGGAAAAGGCGACATGACGCCCGGCCCGACGCGGCGGACGGGTGCCGAGCGGGGAAGGCCCGGCACCCGCCGGCCCGGGTGGATGGAACGTGGTCGGCGGCCAGAGCCACTCCTCGAGGCCCCTGATACCCGGCGCTCCCGAGCGCCGCCGCCTGGGGATGACCGGGGGTCGGATTCGCAGGCTGGCAGCCAGACCGGGAGACCCCGATGTGGGACTACATCCAGACCCGCCGAGCCGAGATCCTGTTCCTGGGGTTCCAGCACGTCAGCCTCGTCGTCCAGTGCGCGCTGCTGGCGACCGCCATCGGCGTGACCGTGGCCGTGCTCGTGTACCGCGACGGGCGGCTGACGGCGCTCGCCAACGGCCTCTCCGCCGTCGGGTTGACCATCCCCGCGTTCGCCCTCCTCGGCCTGCTGCTCACGCCGTTCGGGTTCGGGGTCCGCCCCGCGGTGGTGGCCGTCACCTTCTACGCCGCTCTGCCGATCCTGCGCAACGCGGTCGTGGGGCTCGCCGGTGTGGATGCCTCGCTCGTGGAGTCCGCCCGCGGCATCGGCATGGGCCGCGCCGCGACCCTGCTGCGCGTCGAGCTCCCCCTGGCCTGGCCGGTCATCCTCACCGGCGTACGCATCTCGACGCAGATGGTGATGGGGATCGCGGCGGTCGCGGCGTACGTCCTCGGCCCCGGCCTCGGCGGATTCATCTTCACCGGCCTGTCCCGCCTGGGCGGGGCCAACGCCCTGTACGCCACCCTCACCGGCACCATCGGGGTCGTGGTGCTCGCGGTGGTGCTGGACCTGCTGCTCGTGCTGCTGGGCCGTTGGACGATCCCGAGGGGGATCCGTGTCTGACACCTCGACGGAGCGCCGGTCGGCGGACCGGCCGAAGGCCACCGGGGCATCCATCCGGCTGGAACACGTGTCCAAACGCTATCCGGCCCAGACGCGACCGGCCGTCGGCAACCTCGACCTGGACGTCCCGGCGGGCGAGATCGTGATGCTGGTCGGGCCGTCCGGCTGCGGGAAGACCACGGTCCTGAAGATGATCAACCGGCTGATCGAGCCGACCAGCGGGCGGATCCTGCTCGACGGCGAGGACGTGACGGGCAAGGACCCGGACGAGTTGCGGCGCCGGATCGGCTACGTGATCCAGGCCGGCGGGCTGTTCCCCCACATGACGGTGGCCCGCAACGTCTCGCTGGTCCCGCAGATGTTGAAGTGGCCGCAGGAGCGGATCAGCACGCGCGTCGACGAGCTGCTCGACCTGGTCGGGCTGGACCCGGACACCTACCGGGACCGCTATCCCCGGGAGCTGTCCGGCGGGCAGCAGCAGCGGGTCGGGGTGGCACGGGGGCTCGCCGCGGATCCGCCGGTGCTGCTCATGGACGAGCCGTTCGGGGCCGTCGACCCCATCACCCGCCACCGGCTGCAGGACGAGCTGCTGCAGATCCAGGACGAGCTGCACAAGACGATCGTCATCGTCACGCACGACTTCGACGAGGCCCTCAAGCTCGGGGACCGGATCGTCGTCCTGGATGTGGGCGCCCGCGTCGTCCAGTACGGCACCCCGGAAGAGATCCTGACCCAGCCAGCCGAGGAGTTCGTGGAGGACTTCATCGGCGCCGGGGCCGCACTCAAGCAGCTCGCGCTGACCCGGGTGGCCGATCTCGAGCTCGGCCAGACGGTGACCGCGCGTGTCGGCGAGCCCACCGCCGATGTCGTACAACGGGCCCGGACCGCCGGCGCCGACCGGGTCGTCGTCCTGGACCGGCGGGAGCGGCCGCTGCGCTGGCCGACCCTGCGCGAGTTGGAACGATCCCCGGCGGTGACCGGCGAGGTGGACAGCAAGCTGCCCACGGTCGGGATGCGCTCGCCGGTGAACGACGCCCTGGACACCATGCTCGTGGCGAGCCAGGCCGGTGCCATCGTCCTCGGACGGCGCGACCGCTACGCCGGGGTGATCGCGTTCGAGACGGTGGTCGCGGTCATCGCGCGCACCCGCGACGCCGGCGCCGCATCGTGACCGCGATCCCGGAGACGGTGCGCGCGCAGAGCCTGCCGGCCGCAGCGCCGGACATCGACCGCCGCGGTCGGTGGGGCCTGCTCGTGCAACCCGGCGTGGTCGTCCTCGGCGTACTGCTGTTCCTCGTGTGGCGGCTCACCGCCCATCTGTCCGAGACGGAGCTGCGCACCCTGGGCTGGGCCCCGCTACGCGACAGCGTCCTCGGGCACCTGTGGCTGACCCTCGCGGCCGGGCTGATCGTGCTGGTCGTGGCGATTCCCCTCGGGGTCATGCTGACCCGGCCACGGCTGCGCCGGCTCTCCGGGCCGGTGCTGTTGCTGGCCAACACCGGTCAGGCCGCCCCGGCCATCGGCCTGATCGTGCTGCTCGCCGCGTGGCTCGGCTTCGGCTTCGGCACCGCCGTCCTCGCGCTCGTGCTGTACGCGATGCTGCCCGTCCTGCGGAACACGGTGGTCGGCATCACCGCCGTCAACCCCGCCCTGGTCGAGGCGGGTCGGGGCATGGGGATGTCCGCGACGTCGGTGCTGTTCAAGGTCGAACTGCCCCTCGCCGTCCCCGTCATCCTGGCCGGCGTCCGGACCGCACTGGTGCTGCTGGTAGGCACGGCGAGCCTGGCCGTCTTCGTGAACGGCGGGGGCCTCGGGATCCTCATCACGACCGGGATCGCGCTCTACCTCAGCTCCCTGCTCATCAGCGGGGCGGTGCTCGTCGCGCTGCTCGCGCTGTTCGTCGACTGGGTCGGCCGGGTCGTCGAGCAGCTCGCCCGGCCGCGGGGCCTGTGATGCCGGCCCCTGGGTCCCGCGTACGGCGGCTGGCTGCCGCCCTGACCCTCGTCCTGCTCGCCGGCTGCGGCCTGCAGACCGCCTCGGGGTTCGCGCCCACGGCCCGCCCGGGGCTGATCCGCCCGGTGCCCGGTGCCGCCGGCAGTCGCGTCACGGTGGCCGGCAAGAACTTCACCGAGCAGTTGGTGCTCGGCAAGATCGGCGTGCTCGCCCTGCGGGCAGCCGGTTTCGACGTGGTGGACCACACCGACATCCCGGGCTCGGTCGCCTCCCGCGCCGCCCTGCTCCACGGCGAGGCCGACGTGCAGTGGGAGTACACCGGCACGGCCTGGATCGCGTACCTGGGCCACGAGCGCGGCATCCCGGACCCCCGGCAGCAATGGCTGGCGGTTCGGGCCGCCGACGCGAGCCACGGCCTGACGTGGCTGCCCACGGCGCCCCTGAACAACACGTACGGCCTCGCGATCCGACCCGACGCACCCGGCCCACTGCGCACCGTCAGGCGCATCTCGCAGATCGCCGGTCTGCCGGTGCCGCTGCGCACGTTCTGCGTCGAGACCGAGTTCGCGAGCCGGAACGACGGCTTCGAGCCGATGCTCAAGGCGTACGGCATGCCGCTCGGCGCGCAGAACGGCGTCCCCCGCGGCAACGTGCGCCTGCTCGACGCAGGAGCCATCTATCTGGCGACCGACTCGGGGACGTGCAACTTCGGCGAGATCTTCACGACCGACGGCCGGATCAAGGCGCTGCGCCTCACCGTGCTCGCCGACGACAGACACTTCTTCCCGGCCTACAACGCAGCCCCCGTCGTACGGACCCGCGTCCTGGAGGAGCATCCGCAGATCGCCGGCATCTTCGCGCGCATCGCACCGCTGCTCAACGACCGGGTCATGATCGAACTGAACCGCCAGGTCGACGTCGACGGCAACGAGCCAGCGGATGTGGCGTACCGCTGGATGCGGTCCACGCACCTGGTCACCTGACCGCTACTTCACGGTCAGCGTGCCCTTCATGTTCGGGTGCACGGTGCAGAGGAACGAGTACGCGCCCGGCTTGGACGGCGCCGCGAAGCTGACGTCGTGACCCGGTGTCGCGTCCGCGCTCTTGAAGCTGCCGTCGGTCGCCGTGGCGTTGTGCGGGGCGCTGTCGCTGTTGACCAGCGTGATCCGGGTTCCCGGCGCCACGGTGAGCGGGTCGAAGGCGAAGTCGTGCACCTTCAGCACCGCGGTGCCGGCGGCGGCCGCTGCAGGGGCGGCCGGGGTCGTCGGGGCCGGGGGGGCTGCGCTGCTCCCGCCGCAGGCCCCGAGCAGCGCCACGGACAGGGCGAGGACGCCGGCCAGCATCAGCGGAGCGCGAAGCGCGCGGCGATGGGGTTCTGGGTGCATGAGCGCACGATCCGCCGGCCCGGCGGTCCGGCCAATCAGACCTTCGGCCTAGGACCACCCGCCGCCACCGCGGCCCGGGCTGGACAGCCGCCCTGCCCGGGCGGACCGTCGCAGGATCGGGCCCCATGCGCAGGGGAGGTGTGCCCCGCCGTGCAGCTGGCTCCGGTGGCCGCCGCGCTGGCGGCGGCGCTGTGCCTCGGCTTCGGCTTCGTGCTCCAGCAGCGGGTCGCCGCCACCGTGCCGCAGTCGGATGTCCTCACGCTGCGGCTGCTCCGCGACCTGGTCGTCCAACCCGCCTGGCTGGCGGGTATCGCGAGCATGGTGGTGGGACAGCTGCTCGGAGCACTGGCCCTGCGGATGGCGGACATCAGCCTCGTCGAGCCGCTGCTGACCGTGAACATCCTGTTCGCCCTCGGAATCTCGGCACGTCTGGCCGGTCGCCACCTGCGCCTGCGGGACTGGGTCGGCGTGGCGATGCTCACCGGCGGCATCACGGTCTTCCTGCTGGCGGCGCATCCGGCAGCCGCGGGTGAGGCCGCCCAGATGGGGCTCACCCAGTGGGTGACGCTCGCGGCTACGGGGGCCGTCGCCGCGGCGGCCGTCGTCGTGGCGCGCTCCCGGTCCGGCGCCGGGCGGGCCGCGCTGCTCGCCGCCGCGGCAGGCATCCTGTTCGGGCTGCAGGACGGCCTCACCCGGCAGGTGACCCTTCTCCTGGGTTCCGGGGTGCCTGCACTCGTCGTCCGGTGGGAACCGTGGGTCCTGCTGCTCATCGCGGTCACGGGCCTGGTCCTGGCCGAGAGCGCGTTCGCCTCCGCCCCTCTCCAGACCTCCCTGCCCCCGCTCACCATCGCGGAGCCACTGGCGGGCATCGGCGTCGGGATCGGCTACTTCGGCGAGCAACTGCGCACCGCGCCGGGGGCGCTGATGCTCGAGAGCGCAGGTCTGCTCGCCATGGTTTTCGGCTGCCTGGTCCTCACCAGCTCTCCCCTGCTCGCCTCGATCGCCCATACCCACGGGTTGCGGAGGCGGTGAACGTGGCCGCCGTCGTCTTCGCCCTCCTGGCCGCGACGACCAACGCCCTGTCCTCGGTGCTGCAGCGCCTGGCGGCGCGGACGGCGCCACCGTCCGACGGCTGCTGGCTGTCCCAGGTGCGGTACCTGCTCCGGCAGCCGGTCTGGTACGGCGGGATGGCCGGCCTGATCCTCGGCTTCCTCCTCCAGGCGTCCGCCCTCGACCGGGCACCGCTGGCACTGGTCCAGCCGCTGCTGGTCACCGAGCTGCCGTTGACGCTGCTGTTCGCCCGGCCGCTCCTGCACATGCCCATGGAGCCGCGCTCGTGGGTCGCGGCAGTACTCCTGGCCGCCGGGCTCGCCCTCCTCCTGGTCGCGGCCTCCCCGAGCGGCGGCCAGCACCAGCCGTCGTCCGCGGCGTGGGTGCTGGCGACAGCTGTGACCGGAGGGATCCTGGCGGTGCTCGTCACACTGGCGCGCCACGCCTCCGGGCCGCTGCGGTCGGCCCTGCTCGGCGCCTGCGCCGGGATCGGCTTCGGCCTCACGGCCGCCTTCATGAAGGCGGCGACAGAACACCTCGGGGGTGGCCTGCCGGCGCTCCTGGACACCTGGCAGGTCTACGCGATGGTGTTCAGCGGGATCGCCAGCGTGGCCCTGCTCCAGGCCGCCTTCCACGCCGGACCGATCATCGCCGCGCAGCCCCCGGTGACGTTGCTGGATCCGATCGCCTCGACGGGCTACGGGATCGCCTTGTTCTCGGACCAGGTGCGCGGGGGCTGGTGGATCGCCCTCGAGCTGACGGGCCTGGTCCTGATCGCCGCCGGTACCGCCGAGATGTCCCGGTCACCGCTGCTGGCGGACGCGTCCTGGCAGCGCTAGGCGATCAGCTGGGCCGCGTCCTGCACGGGCCTGCCGTCGGACTCCGTAGCGGCGCTGCTGCATCCGTCGAGCATCCGCACGAGGTCGTCGTCGTCACGCGCCCACGGCACGAGCCCCAGCCGGTCCAGGCGCTCGGCAGCCGCCCGCCCGTGCCCGGGGATCGGGCGGTAGGTGATGACCGGACGCCCGGCCGTCAAGGCCTCCCAGCAGCTGAGCCCCCCGGCGTTCTGTACCACCGCATGCGCCGTACGCACGAGCGCCGGTACGTCGTCGCGCCAGCCGAGGGCCACCACGCCCGGCTCCCGGCGCAGTGTGTCGAGCAGCCGCTGGTTGTGCGCGCAGAGCACGACCGGCACGTACCTGCCGGTCCGCGCCACCACGTGGGCGCACCGTCGCAGGTCGCCCACCCCCCACGCCCCTGCCGTGAGCACGACCATCGCCCGGCCAGCAGGGACTGCGAGGACCTCCCAGGACGGCTGCTGGGCCGGGCGACGGAAGTCAGGCCGCACGAGCGGTCCGACCTCCAGCGGGTCGCGGGCACCTCGGGCCCCGGCCTCCTGCACGGCGGACGGGTGCAGGCACAGGTGCCGGTCGTTGCCCGGATGGACCCACAGCGCATGGACGACGAGGTCGGTCACGAGCACGGTGCTCAGTACGTCGAGCTGCCCCCGGCTGCGCAACCGGCCGGTCACCTGGGCCGCCAGGTGGAACGTCGCGACGACGGCGTCCGGCGCCAGGTCGGCGAGCAGGCGGCGGACCGGGCGCTCGGCGAGCACCACGACCGGGTCGGCCCGCGTTCGACGGCGCGCCGGCGGCTCGAAGAAGTGGCCGTAGATGCCCTGGTACAGCCACGGCGCGTGGTGCAGCATCTGCCCGTACGAGGTGCGGAGCAGTCGTCCGGTCCCGGCCGGGAGCAGCGCGAGCAGGTCCCGCAACACCGGCTCGTCGCCCCGGGCGGTCAGCCGGCGGGCCAGCTCGGCGGCGGCGGCGTCGTGGCCGGCGCCCATGCTCGCGCTGAGCAGCAGGACGCGACGGCCCGTCATCCGGCCGGCACGGGTGAGGGAGGAGCGGCGTGGAGCTCGCCGGTGCCGTCGTCGCGGTCACCGGTGCGACGCGTGGCATCGGCCGGAGCACCGTGCTGCTGCTGGCCGGGCGCGGCGCCCGCGTCGTGTGCGTGGGACGTGACCCCGAGGCGGCCCGGGACGTGGCGCGCCAGGCGGGCGGCTCCTGGCTGGCCCTCGACCTGCGCGACCCGGCGAGCGCCGAGCAGGTCGTCGCGCACGCCCTGCGGGAACACGGGAGGCTGGACGCCCTGGTCGCGGGCGCGGGGCTGGGCCACGTCGGCGACCTGGCGGACATGCCGGCGGCGCTGATCGAGGAGCTCGTCGAGGTCAACCTGCTGTCGCCGATGTTGCTGGCCCGCGCCTGCCTGCCCGTGATGCGCGACCAGGGGCGGGGCAGCCTGCTGTTCGTCACGTCGATCGCGGGCGCGCTCGGTGTGCCCGGCGAGAGCGTGTACTCGGCCACCAAAGCGGCGGTGGAGGTGTTCGCGGACGCGCTCCGCGAGGAGGTGCGCGAGGACGGGCTGACGGTGACGACGGTGCTGCCCGCCGTCGTCGACACCGACTTCCTCGCGGCGCGGGCCCGGCCGTACGACCGCCGGCTGCCCCGGCCGGTCCCGCCGGAGCACATCGCCCGCGAGGTCGTGCGGGCCCTCGAGCGCGGCTCCCGCCGCCAGGTCCGGCCGCGCTGGCTGAGGGTGCCGATGACCCTGCGGGCCGTCGCTCCAGCGGTCTACCGGACGCTGGAACGGCGGTGGGGCTGACCCGCCGTCAGACGGCGACGTACGCCCGCGCATGCAGCGCCGCCTCGACCTGCGCGACGATGCCGCCCGCGTCCAGCCCCGCCTCGGCGAGGACGGCGGCCCGCCGGCCGTGGGGCAGGAACGCCTGCGGCAGCCCCAGCGCGACGACCTCGCTGCGCACCCCCGCCTCGCGCAGCGCCCGGCCGACCGTGCTGCCGTAGCCGCCCGCGAGGCCGTTGTCCTCCACCGTGACGACGAAGCGGTAGGCGCCGCAGAGCCGCACCACGTCGGGCTCGACGGGCAGCACCCAGCGCGGGTCCACGACGCTCACGGGAACCCCCCGCCGGGTCAACTCGCCGGCCGCCTCCAGGGCCGCGGGGGCGAGCGGCCCGACCGGCAGGAGCAGGACGTCCGCGTCGCCGTCCGAGGACAGGACCTCGCCGTGGCCCACGCGGCCCCTTGCGGGTACGGCGGGACCGGCGTCGCCCTTGGGGAAGCGCACCGCAGTGGGGCCGTCGCCGTCGGCCACGGCCTCGTGCAGCAGGTCCAGCAGGCTCGCCGGGTCGCGAGGCGCGGCCACCCGCAGGCCGGGCACCAGCCCGAGCAGCGACAGGTCCCACATCCCGTGGTGGCTGGGCCCGTCCTCCCCCGTGACACCCGCCCGGTCGAGCACGAAGGTCACCGGCAGCCGGTGCAGCCCCACGTCCAGCAGCACCGAGTCGAGCGCGCGGTTGAGGAACGTCGCGTAGATGCACACGACTGGATGCAGCCCGGCCATCGCGAGCCCGGCGGCCGAGGTGACGGCGTGCTGCTCGGCGATCCCCACGTCGTGCACCCGGTCGGGGAAGCGACGGGCGAACGGGAGCAGCCCGGTGGGGCGCAGCATGGCCGCGGTGACGGCGACGAGGTCCGGACGCTGTTCACCGAGCTCGACCAGCCCCTCGCTCAGCACGGACGTCCAGCTACGGGCGGCCGGCACCGGGCTCGCCGGCGAAACGCTGTGCATCCGGTCCGCGACGTCCGCCTCCGCTGTGGGGAAGCCCTTTCCCTTGCACGTCAGGCAATGGACGACGACCGGCCGGTGCAGCCCGGCCGCCGCGCGCAGCGCCTCCTCGACGGCTGTCACGTCATGGCCGTCCACCGGTCCCAGATACGCCAGACCGAGGGCGGTGAAGAACGGAGCGGGCCGGTCCGGTCCGTGCAGGGCCGCCAGGTGCGCCGCCAAGCCACCGACCGTCGCGTCGTAGGAGCGGCCGTTGTCGTTGAGCACCACGACGACCGGCCGCTCGGGCGCTCCCCCGAGATTGTTCAGCGCCTCCCAGGCGAGCCCGCCGGTGAGGGCGCCGTCGCCGATGACGGCGACGACGCTGCGATCCGTCTGCCGGGTCAGAGCGAAGGCCTTCGCCCAGCCGTCGGCGTACGCCAGCGCGGTGGAGGCGTGCGAGTTCTCGACGTGGTCGTGCGGGCTCTCCGCCCGGCTCGGGTACCCGGACAGGCCGCCCCGCTGCCGCAGCCGGGCGAACCCGGCCCGCCGTCCGGTCAGCAACTTGTGGACGTACGCCTGGTGTCCGGTGTCCCAGAGCAGGACGTCGTGCGGCGAGCGGAAGACCCGGTGCAGGGCCAGCGTCAGCTCGACGACGCCGAGGTTCGGGCCGAGGTGGCCGCCGGTCGCCGAGACGGAGGCGATCAGGACCCGGCGCAGCTCCTCCGCGAGAGCCGGGAGCAGCGCCGGGGCCAGCCGGCGCAGGTCCTCCGGCCCGCTGAGCCCGTCCAGGAGCGGCGTCACGGCACGCCTCACCTGCCGCTGACCGCGCGCAGGCTCTCGCGCAGCGAGGCGGTGGTCACGAACACGGCACTGGGCTCGTACCCGCAGTGCGCCATGCAGTTGGCGCAGCGCGGGTCGTGACCGCGCCCGTACGACGACCAGTCGGTCTCCTCGATCAGCTCCCGGTACGTGCTCGCGTAGCCGTCGTCGAGCAGGTAGCAGGGCCGCTGCCAGCCGAGCAGCGAGTACGACGGGATGGCCCAGGCGGTGCACGCGAGGTCGCGGCGGCCCTCGAGGAAGTCGAGGAACACCGGCGAGTGGTTGAGACGCCAGCGCCGGCGGCGGCCACCGGCGAAGGCCTCGGCGAACAGCGCCCGGGTCTGCTCGACGCCCAGCCAGTGCTCCTGGTCGGGCGCCTTGGAGTAGGCGTACGCGGGCGAGATCTGCATGCTGTCGACCTTCAGGTCGTCGTTCAGGAAGTCCAGGACATCGATCACGTCCCGCGGCTGGTCGGTGCTGAAGAAGGTGGTGTTGGTGTTGACGCGGAAGCCCGCCTCCTGCGCCATCCGGACGGCGGCGACCGCCAGGTCGAACACGCCGTCCTTGCAGACCGAGGCGTCGTGCCGCTCCCGCAGCCCGTCCACGTGGACCATCCAGGCGAAGTTCCGGTGCGGCGTGAACCGGTGCAGGTGCTTGGGCAGCAGCACGGCATTCGTGCACAGGAAGACGATCTTGTTGCGGTCGAGCAGCCGGCGGACGATCTCGTCGATCTGGGGGTGCATCAGCGGCTCGCCGCCGGCGATGGACACCATCGGCGCGCCGCTCTCCTCGATGGCCGCGACGGCCTGCTCGACCGGCATCCGCTGCTTGAGCAGCGAGGCCGGCTGCGCGATCTTGCCGCAGCCCGCGCACGTGAGGTTGCACGCGAACAGCGGCTCGAGCTCGACCAGCAGCGGGAACTTGTCACGACGCAGCAGCTTCTGCGCGAGCAGGTAGCTCCCGAGCCGGACCGTCTGTCGCAGGGGCATGGCCACGGGTCAGCTCACCTCCTTGGGCAGCGTGAAGACGACGTCCTCCTCGGCGACCTGCACGGTGTGGACCGTCACCGTGCCGAGCCCGGCGAGGCAGCCCACCAGCTCGTCGACCAGGTGCGGCGGGGCGGAGGCGCCGGCCGTGATGCCGATCCGGCGGGCACCGGCCAGCCAGCGCAGGTCCACGTCCGCGGCCTCGTCCACCAGGTACGCCCTGGTCCCCTCCCGCTCGGCGACCTCGACCAGTCGCCGGGAGTTGGACGAGTTGCCGGAGCCGACGACCAGTACGAGGTCACTGCACGCGGCGACCTCCCGCACCGCCGCCTGGCGGTTGCTCGTGGCGAAGCAGATGTCGTCGGTGCGCGGGCCGCGCAGCGCGGGGAACCGCTGCCGCAGCAGGGCGGCCACGTCCTCCGCCTCGTCGACGGCCAGCGTGGTCTGGGTGACATAGGCGACCCGGCCGGGATCGGGGGCCCCGACGGCCGCGGCCTGGGCCAGGTCCTCCACGACGACGACGTCCTGCGGCGCCTCCCCCAGGGTGCCCTGCACCTCCTCGTGGTCGCGATGGCCGACCAGGAAGACGCGGTCCCCGGCCGCGGCGTACCGCCGGACCTCCGCGTGCACCTTCGCCACGAGCGGGCAGGTGGCGTCGATGACCAGCAGCCCGCGCTGCTCGGCCTCCGCGCGGACCGCCGGGGCCACGCCGTGCGCGGCGAGGACGACCCGGCCGCCCTCGGGGACCTCGTCGATCTCCTCCACGAAGACCGCGCCGCGGTCGCGCAGGCCGCGTACGACGTGGGCGTTGTGCACGACCTGCCGGCGCACGTGGACCGGCGGTCCGTACCGCTCCAAGGCGAGCTCGACGATGTCCACGGCCCGCTCCACCCCGGCGCAGAACGACCGCGGGCTGGCGAGCAGCACCTCCCGGTCGCCGAGCGCCTCGGCCCACTGCCGTAACGCCGGGGCGGCGGCGCGCAGCGTCCGCAGGGCAGCGAGCCCACGGGCTGCGGTGCGCGGCCGCCACAGCGGGAGCTCTGCCGTGTCCACGATCACCCGTACGACGGCGCACGGCCTGCCCGGCGCTGTGGCCAGCGCCCCGGACTCCATGTCGACGGCGAGGGCGCCGCCTCCGGCGAGCGCGGCCCGGGCTGCTCCGCCCACCAGCCGCGGACTCGACGCCACCGGCCCGAGATGCACCGGCAGCCCGCAGCGGCTGAGCGCTCCGGCCAGCAGCGGCGCGGACGGCACCGCCAGCCGACGGCCGCCTGTCACCACCTCGGAAGCCACCACGACGTCGCCCGGCCGGACCTCCGGTGCCAGGCCGCCGCCGAGGCCGGCCATCAGCAGGCCGGCCGACCGCTCCCGCAGCCGGGCGACCGCGCGGGCGGCCCGGTCCGGGCCCATTCCGGTCCGGCCGAGCGGCACGCTGCCGAGCCGCCCGCGCAGGGCCGCCTGCTCCAGCCCCAGGGCCGTGACCACGGCGCCGGCCGTCATGACGGCCCCGCCAGGTAGCGGCCGAGCGCGCTCACCGGGAAGACCAGCCGGTACAGGTGGTAGTTGATCGAGAAGTCGCCGGGGAACCCGGTGCCGGTGAACTGCGGCTCGTCCCACGTGCCGTCCGCGCGCTGATGCTCCACCAGCCAGGCGACCCCGCGCTGGGTCACGGTCCCGCGTTCGCCGGCCGCCAGCAGGGCGAGCAGCGCCCAGGCCGTCTGCGATGCCGTCGGCGTACCCCGCCCGATCCATGCCGGGTCCCGGTAGGACCGGATGTCCTCCCCCCAGCCGCCGTCGGCGGCCTGGTGCTCCAGCAGCCAGTGCACGGCGCGGCGCACCGGTGGCGCGTCGCGGTGCAGGCCGGCCGCCACCAGGGCGGGTACGACGGCGCCGGTGCCGTACACGTGGTTGACCCCCCAGCGGCCGAACCAGGAACCACCTGGCTCCTGGTTCGCGAGCAGCCAGGAGACGCCCCGGCGGCAAGGCTCGCCGTCCGCCTCTCCGAGGTGCGCCAGCGCTTCGACCACGTGCGCCGTCACGTCCGCGGACGGCGGGTCGAGGACCTCGCCGAAGTCGCAGAACGGCAGCCGGGTGACCAGCCGGCGGGTGTTGTCCGCGTCGAACGCCGCCCAGCCGCCGTCCCGGCACTGCATGCCGGTCAGCCAGGCGGTGCCGCGGCGTGCGGCGGCCGTCAGTCGCCGCGGGTCAGGGTGGTCGGTGCGGCGGAGCGCGAGGACGATCTCGGCGGTGTCGTCGATGTCCGGGTACCCGTCGTTGGCGAACTCGAAGGCCCAGCCGCCCGGCGCCAGCCGCGGCCGGCGTACCGCCCAGTCGCCGGAGACGCGCACCTCCTCCCCGAGCAGCCAGTCCGCCGCCTGCACCACGGCGGGATCGTCCGCGGGGACGTCCGCATCCCGCAGCGCGGTCACCGCGAGCGCCGTGTCCCAGACCGGGGACTGGCAGGCCTCCACCCGCCGGACCACCCCGACCGGCGTCTGCTCGCGGATCACGAAGCCCTCGAGCCCCGCCAGGCCGGCCCGGACGACCTGCTCGTCAGCCGGGTCACCCAGCAGGTGCAGGGCCAGCAGCGAGTAGACCCAGGGCGGCTGGATCCCGCCCCACGAACCGTCGCCCTCCTGCCGGTCCCTGACCCACGCGGCGGCCCGGCGCAACGCGTGCGCCCGCAGCGCGGGCAGCGGTCGCCGGTCATATGCGTGCAGCAGCCGGTCGAGTCGCTGGAACGCCCCGGACCAGGTGCGCAGCGGGGCCCGGTCCGGCGGCGCGGAACCGTCCACGTGCAGCGGGGCGAGGTCGAACGGCAGCGGCCGGCAGGGCCGGAGCGTGCGTACGACGGTGAGCGGCACGACGGTCTGCCGGGCCCAGCAGGCGAAGTCGTAGACGTTGAGCGGCACCCAGGCCGGCAGCAGGACCAGCTCCGGCGGCAGGCTCGGCAGGTCGTCCCAGGACCACAGCCCGAACAGCGCGAGCCAGATGCGCGTGAACACCCGCGTCCGGGCGACCCCGCCGTGCGCGCGGACGAACCCGGCGGCTGCCGCCAGGGGCGCCGTATCCGGGTCGTGGCCGGCGAGGCGCAGGGCGACCCAGGCCTCGACGGTGGTCGACAGGTCCCCGGGTCCGCCCCGGAAGGTGGCCCAGCTGCCGTCCGCGCGCTGCTGCGACCTGATCCAGCGGGCCGCCTCGTCGGTCTCCTGGGCGGTGCGCACGCCGAGGAATTCGCGGAGCAGCAGGTCCTCCGCGTCGATGGTCACGTTCGTCTCGAGCTCGCCCTTCCACCAGCCCTCGGGCGCCTGCAGGGCGCGCAGCCGCGCGACCGCCCGTTGCAGGGTGGCCTCGGTGGCGGCGGACGCGACAGCCGTGCGCGGGCTGGTGACGGTCATCAGCACTCCCTCCCGACGACGAACCGGCCCAGCGCGACCAGGTCGCCGCACGCGTCCGCCGGCACGGGGGCGGCCAGCAGCGCCTGCTCGGCGTACGCCAGCCGGCGGGCCGCCTCGGCCGCGGCCCACGCCCGGCCGCCGGCCCGTTCCACCAGGTCGGCCGCCCGTCGTAGCTGCTCCTCGCCCCGGGCTGTGCCGGCGGCGAGCCAGTCCGCGAGCTCGGTACCGGCCGCGCCGCCATGGGCCAGCGCCCACGTGACCGGCAGCGTCTTCTTGCCGGTACGCAGGTCCGACAGGACCGGCTTCCCCGTGACGGCCGGATCGCCCCAGATGCCCAGCAGGTCGTCCACGAGCTGGAAGGCCAGCCCCAGCTCGCGCCCGAACGCCGCGAGTGCGGCGCAGAGAGACCCGGGCGCGCCGGCGAGCACCGCGCCGATGCTGGCGCTGGCCGAGAGCAGGGCGCCGGTCTTGCCGGCCGCCATCGTCAGGCACTGCTCGACGCCGACGACCGGCCGTTCTTCGAAGGCGACGTCCTCGGCCTGCCCGCGGACCAGTTCCTGGGTGGCGTCCGCCAGGAGCCGCGCGGCGGCGGCGCCCTCTGCCGTCGCTAGGTCGAGGAGCACCTGCTGGGCCAGCACGAGCAGGGCGTCGCCCGTGAGGATCGCGCTGGCCCCGCCCCACAGCGCCCAGACGGTCGGCCGGTGCCGACGTTCGAGGTCGCCGTCCATGAGGTCGTCGTGCAGCAGCGAGAAGTTGTGGACGAGCTCCACCGCGACCGCGCCGGGCAGGCCGGTCTCCAGGGTGGCACCTGCGGCCCTGGCCGACAGCAGCGCCAAGGCGGGGCGGACCGCCTTGCCGCCACCTTCCTGAGGACGACCGTCCGGATCGGTCCAGCCCAGGTGGTACGACGCGATCGCCCGGCTGGTCGGGTCCAGTCGCGCCAGGGCGCGCTTCAGTGCGGGGCGGACGACCGACGCGCTCTCCCGCACCCTCGCGGGGGCGACGGTGGTCATGCTCGTGCTCCGGCCGTCAGGCGCGCGGCCGCCGTGAGCACGGCGGTCGCGGCGGTCTCCCCGCTGCGCACGGCGCCCTCCATGGTCGCCGGCCAGCCGGTGGCGGTCCACGCGCCGGCCAGGGCCAGGCCCGGCAGTGCGGTCGTGGCGGCCGGGCGGTGGGCAGCGCTCCCCGGGGAGGGGCGGAACGTCGCCTCGCGCTCCCGGGTGACGAAGACGTCGCGGACGACCGCGTCGCGGGCGGCGGGCAGCAGCGCGGCCACGGCCGGCTCCAGCAACGCCCGTAACCGGGCGACCGGCAGGTCGACCAGGTCGTCGGCGACGGACAGCGACAGCGCGACGCACTGCCCCGTACGCAGGCCGATCTGGGCGGTCCGGTCGAACATCCACTGGACGGGGGAGCCCAGGGCCGCGACGAACGGCTCCTCGAGCACCGTGCGGTCGTACAGCAGGTGCACGTTGACGATGGGGACCGCACCCAGCCGGTGGGCCCAACCGGGCGCGAGCGCGACGGCTCCGGGGGGCAGCAGCCGCTCGGCCTTCCGCGGGGGCACCGCGAGGACCACCGCATCCGCCTCCGTCGCGCTGCCGTCCCGGGTCACGACGCTCCAGCGGCCTCCGAGGTGCTCCAGCGCCTGGATACGGCAGCCTGTCCGGACCTGCGCGCCTCCCGCGGTCAGCGCCGCGCCGCCGGGGTCACCGTGCAGCTCCTGCAGCGGCACCAGCGACCAGCCCACGTCACCTGCGTCCCGTGTCGAGAGCAGCGCCTGCTGGAACACGGTCGCCGCAAGGGCCAGCGACGTTTCAGCCGCAGGAGCGTTCAGCGCGGCGACGCCGATGAGATCCCACAGGGCGGCCACCGCCCGGGCGTCCTGAGCGTGCTCGGCCAGCCAGGCGCCGAAGCTGCGCGCGTCCGTGCCGGGCGCGGCCGCGTCGACCCCACGCAGCGCCACCGCGGCCTGCGCGGCG
>JAOPWV010000118.1 GCA_025965475.1 Frankiales bacterium
CGCCGGCGAGCGCGATGCTGAAGCCCTGCCGCTCGCGCAGGCGCGGCGCCAGCAGGGCGAGGAAGGCCGCGGGCACCGCCGCGTCGAGCCCGAACGTCGCCGGGTCCCCGAGCCGGGCGGCGCCGAGCGCGCCCAGCAGGGTGCCGAGGTTCCACAGGAGGTAGACGGAGACGCCGGTGGCCCAGAAGGCGGTGCGTTCCTGGCCGGCCGGTGCGGCCGTCGCCATCGCCGTCGTCTCGTCGATCGTCAGCTGCGCCGCCACGATCCGTCGCGGGCCCGGCAGCCTCAGCAGATCGGCCAGCCGCACGGCGTACAGCGTGTTGCGGCTGCCGAGCAGGAGCGAGCTGAGCACCCCGGCGATCGCCCCGCCACCGGCACCGAGTACGCCGACGAGGGCGAACTGCGAGGCGCCGGTGAACATCAGCAGCGACAGGGCGCAGGCCTGCACCGCGGACAGCCCGGCGGTCGTGGCGACAGCGCCGAACGAGAGCCCGTAGGCGCCGACGGCGACACCGATCCCGAGGGCATCACGCAGGACGGCGCGGCGCACCGCGGGCTGGGCAGGAGCGGTCAGGACAGGTCCTCGCCGCAGGATCCCTCGCGCGTCGACTCGGGCAGCAGCCGCCCCAGCAGGGTTGTCAGGGTGGCCACCTCGTCCGTCGAGAGCCGGCTGGTCACATGCTCGCCGATCCCGCGTAGATGCGTCGGGGCGGCCTCGCGCAGCCGGTCGAGCCCGGTGGCGGTGAGCACCGCCAGGGTGCCGCGCGCGTCGGTCGGGCAGTCCTGCCTGCGGACCAGGCCCTCGCGCTCGAGGCGGTCGACCAGCCGGGTCAGCCCGGAGCGGGAGAGCAGGACGCGGTCGGCGAGCTCGGTCATCCGCAGCGCGCGGTCGGGCGCCTCGGCCAGCTGGAGCAGGACGTCGTACGACGGCAGGGGCAGCCCGTGCTCGGCGACGAGCTCGGCCTCCAGCTTGCGCGTCACCTGCGCGTGGGCGCGTAGGAACGTGCGCCAGGCCGTCAGCTCCGACCTCGTCAGCGCCGTCCCGATGCTCATGCCTCCAGCCTAGGCCGGAACCGGTGTGCGAGGCATGATCGAACGGTTCTAGCCTGTTGCCGTGCAGAGCCCCAAGGACTTCTTCCGCCCGCTCGCCGTCGGCGCACCGGCGCCCCTGCGCGAGGTGCCGTTCCGGCCGTCGAGAATGATCCATTTCTTCGACCCGTCGAACCCGAAGATGGTCGCCAAGCTGCCCGACCTCGCGCCGAAGGTCGACGTGCTGCTGGGCAACCTCGAAGACGCCGTGCAGGCGTCGAACAAGGAGGCGGCGCGCAACGGGCTCGTCGACGTCGCCAAGAACGTCGACCTGGGTCAGACGCAGCTGTGGACCCGGATCAACTCCCTCGACAGCCCGTGGGTCCTCGATGACCTGACGACGCTGGTCACCGAGGTCGGTAACCAGCTCGACGTGATCATGGTGCCGAAGGTCGAGGGGCCGGAGGACATCCACGACGTCGACCGCCTGCTGGCCCAGCTCGAGGCCAAGGGCGGCGTCACCAGGCCGCTGCAGGTGCACGCCATCCTCGAGACGGCACGCGGTATGGCCAGCGTCGAGGAGATCGCCGGCGCGTCCCCGCGGATGCAGGGCATCTCCCTCGGCCCGGCCGACCTAGCCGCCTCCCGCCGGATGAAGACCACCCGCGTCGGCGGCGGCCACCCCGGCTACCTCGTCCGCGAGGACCCGCCCGGCGGCGACGTCGCCGCGCCGCGGGCGATCTTCCAGCAGGACCTGTGGCACTACACGGTGGCCCGCATGGTCGATGCCTGCGCGATGCACGGCATCTACCCGTACTACGGGCCGTTCGGCGACATCAAGGACGTCGTGGCCTGCGAGGACCAGTTCCGCAACGCCTACCTGCTGGGCTGCGTCGGCACCTGGTCCCTGCACCCGGTCCAGATCGAGATCGCCAAGCGGGTCTTCAGCCCCGACCCCGACGAGGTCGCCTGGGCCAAGCGGGTCGTCGAGGCGATGGGCGACGGCACCGGCGCCGTCATGATCGACGGCAAGATGCAGGACGACGCCTCGGTGAAGCAGTGCAAGGTCGTCCTGGAGCTGGCCCGCGAGCTCGCCGCCCGCGACGCCGACCTGGCCGAGGCGTACGCGCTGTGACCGCCCCGGTGAACGACGAGCAGGTCGTCCCGCGCCGCTCGGTCCTCTACATGCCGTCGTCCAACGCCCGGGCGCTGGAGAAGGCCAAGACGATTCCCGCCGACGCGATCATCTTCGACCTCGAGGACGCCGTCGCGCCGGACGCCAAGGAGCTGGCCCGCGAGCAGGCCTGCGCGGCGGTCGCCTCCGGCGAGTACGGCGGGCGCGAGCTGACCATCCGCTGCAACGGCCTGGACACGCCCTGGGGCGCGGACGACCTGCGCGCGGCCTCCGCCGCCGGCCCCGCCGCGGTGGTCGTCCCGAAGGTGGCCGGCGCCCAGCACCTGGCCGAGGTCGAGAAGCACCTGACCGGCGACGTCCGCATCTGGGCGATGATCGAGACGCCGTCCGGCGTCTTCTCCGCCCGCGAGATCGCCGCGGTCGACCGGGTCACGGCGTTCATCATGGGGACCAACGACCTGGCCAAGGAGCTGCGCGCCGCGCTCGTGCCCGGCCGCGCCCCGCTGCTCCCCCACCTCGCCACCGCGTTGCTCGCGGCCCGCGAGGCCGGCATCGTCGCCCTCGACGGGGTCTACAACGACGTCAAGGACCTCGAGGGCTTCGAGGCCGAGTGCGTGCAGGGCATGCAGATGGGCTTCGACGGCAAGACGCTCGTCCACCCGACGCAGGTCGACGTCGCGAACCGGGTGTGGTCACCGTCCGAGGCGGAGATCGAGCAGGCCCGCAAGGTCATCGCCGCCTTCGACGAGGCCAGCCGCGCGGGGCACGGCGTCGTGACGGTCGACGGCCGGATGATCGAGAACCTGCACGTCGACAACGCCCGGCGCACGCTGGCCGTCGCGGCGGCCCTCGCCGCCGGCTGACGTCGCCACGGGTCCCAAGGAGGTCCCCGGCGACGTAGCCTGGAGAACACAGCCCGACCAGAGGAACCCATGTCTGCCGCCCTGCCCACGCCCGACGAGCTGACCGCTGCCCTGTCGACGGTCATCGATCCGGAGATCCGCCGGCCGCTGACCGAGATCGGCATGGTCAAGTCCGCCGAGGTCGACGCCGACGGCACGGCCCGCATCGCGATCTACCTGACCGTCTCGGGCTGCCCGATGAAGGACACGCTCACCCGCGACGTCACGGCGGCTGTGAGCAAGCTGCCGGGCGTCACCCGGGTGCAGGTCGACCTCGATGTGATGAGCGCCGAGCAGCGCCAGAAGCTGCAGACCCTCCTGCGCGGCGACAACCCGACCCGCGACATCCCGTTCGCCATGCCCGGCTCCCTCACCCGGGTTTTCGCCGTGGCCTCGGGCAAGGGCGGCGTCGGCAAGAGCTCGGTGACGGTCAACCTGGCCGTGGCGATGGCCGCGAAGGGTCTGTCCGTCGGCGTGCTCGACGCGGACATCTACGGCTTCTCGATCCCCCGCATGCTCGGGGTGGAGCACCGGCCGACCCAGGTCGAGCAGATGATCATGCCGCCGTCGGCGTACGGCGTGAAGGTCATCTCGATCGGGATGTTCACCCAGGACAACACCCCTGTCGTGTGGCGCGGGCCGATGCTGCACCGCGCGCTGCAGCAGTTCCTCGCCGACGTGTACTGGGGCGACCTCGACGTCCTGCTCATGGACCTGCCGCCCGGCACCGGCGACATCGCCATCTCCGTCTCGCAGCTGGTGCCCAGCGCCGAGATCCTCGTCGTGACCACCCCGCAGCTGGCCGCGCAGGAGGTGGCCGAGCGGGCCGGCTCGATCGCGCTGCAGACCCACCAGCGGATCGCGGGCGTGGTCGAGAACATGAGCTACCTGCCGTGCCCCCACTGCGGCGACCGGATCGACGTGTTCGGCAGCGGCGGTGGCCAGGCGGTCGCCGAGTCGCTGTCCCGCTCGCTCGGCGCCTCGGTGCCGCTGCTCGGCCAGGTCCCGATCGACGTGCGCCTGCGTGAGGGCGGCGACAGTGGCCGCCCGCTGATCCTGTCCGACCCGGACGCCGCGGCGTCCAAGGAGCTGCTCAGCGTCGCCGAGGCGCTGACCGGCAAGCCCCGCGGCCTCGCCGGGATGTCTCTCGGCCTGGCGCCCGCCGGCCGCTGACCCGCGGCCGGTCCCGACCTGCCCCACGGAGCCGTCAGGTGGTCTCCGGATCCCACGGGGGGACCTCCGTCGGCGGCAGCTGCCCCGCGGTCTGTCGCGGCACGTAGCTCGCGGGGCCGTCGGCCTCGTCCGGGTCGTCCTCGAACAGGTGCT
>JAOPWV010000128.1 GCA_025965475.1 Frankiales bacterium
ACGGCATCGCCCAGGTGATCTTTGAGCTGCTGGGCCAGCACCTGCTGCTGGGCGCTGCTGCCCACGACGCCGACCTTGAGGTGGTGCGGGCCGGGCTGGTGGAAGCCGCCGAGGTAGGCCAGGGCCATGCCCAGGCCGAGCAGCACCGGGACCAGCAGGTGCGTGAGCACCGGGCGCAGGGCGGTCGACGGGACGGACCCGGGACGGCGGACGACGGCGGACGGGGCGCTGGACACTCGGCTTCCTCCCGATGAGTTGCAATATACAACTTGCTAGGTTGCAGATTACAACTTGACGGAAGGCGTGGATATGCCGGTACGCCGTGAGCTCCTGGGGTCCGTGCACGACGAGTTGACGCTGTTCGCCCGCCGTGCCCGTGGGCTGGCCCAGGGCGGTGGGCTCTCGCTGGTCGCGTACACGCTGCTGACCCACGTCCTGGCCAACCAGGACGCCCGGCCGGTCGACCTGGCCGGCTTCTACCGGCTGGACAAGTCGACGGTGAGCCGCCAGCTCGCCGATCTGGAGCGCCTCGGCCTGCTCGAGCGTGGCGCGCACGGGCAGCCGCTGCGGGTGACCGACGCCGGTCGCGCACAGGTCGACGCGGCCGCCGCCGTCCAGCGGGCCGCGCTGGAGGGCCGGCTGCAGGACTGGGACGACGAGGACGTGCTGGCCTTTGCGGAGTACCTGCGCCGGTTCAACGCCGGCTGACTCGCTGGGCAGCTGATACAGCTCTGGGTTGGTCCTTCACCGACACCAGCTAGGTCAGCCCGACGGCCCGGCTCACGTCGCGCTTGAGCTCCTCCAGCTCGACCCGGCCAGCCCGGCGGGCGCTGGAGACGTCGCCGTCCTGGACCGGCACGACCACCTCCAGGTACACCTTCAGCTTCGGCTCCGTGCCGGACGGCCGCACGATGACGCGGGCACCCCCCTGCATCCGGTAGCGCAGCGCGTCAGTCGCCGGCAGCCCGCCGAGTCCGCGCGACAGGTCCTCAGCCGACTGGACGGACCGCCCGCCCAGCGTGGACGGCGGCGCCGAGCGCAGGCCTCGCATCAGGGTCTGCAGGTCGGCCGGATCCGCGCACCTCACGGTCAGCTGGTCGGTTGCGTGGACCCCGTACTCGCGGGCGATCTCATCGAGCAGATCGAGCAGCGTGCGGCCGTCTGCCTTGAGGCTCGCTGCGAGCTCAGCGACGAGCAGGGCCGCCGCGATGCCGTCCTTGTCGAGAACGGCATCCGGGTCCACGCAGTAGCCCAACGCCTCCTCGTAGCCGAAGCGCAGTCCGTCGACCCGGGCGATCCACTTGAATCCGGTCAGCGTCTCCGCGTACGGCACGTCGTGCGCCTGCGCGATCCGCGCCAGCAGCATCGAGGAGACGATGGAGGTGGCGAAAGTGCCCTCTCGAAGCGGATCGCGCCGGAGCAGGTGGATCGCAAGCAGGGCCCCTACCTCGTCCCCGCGCAGCACGCGACCCCCGCAAGCCACCGCGCACCGGTCGGCGTCGGGATCGTGCGCCAGCACGATGTCGGATCCCTGTTCCGCCGCGAGTTGCAGGGCCAGATCCATGGCCCCCGGCTCCTCGGGGTTCGGAAAGGCCACGGTCGGAAAGTCCGGGTCGGGGTCGCCCTGGGCGGCGACGACCTGGGGCGCTGCGAAGCCGGCGCGCTTCAGGGCCGCCAGGAGCACGTCACGCCCCACCCCGTGCAGGGGGGTGTAGGCGATGGCCAGATCGCGCGGTGAGTCCGGCGATGGCAACGCGGCCACGCGCTTGAGATAGGCCTCGACCACCTCTTCGCCGAGGACTCGCCATGATTCCTTCTTCGGAACCGAGGCCAACGGCCCGACCTCGCCCATCAGGTGGGTGATCTCGGCGTCGGCCGGGGAGTTGAGCTGGCTCCCCGGCGCGAGATAGACCTTGTAGCCGTTGTCCTGCCGGGGGTTGTGGGACGCAGTGACCATGACGCCGGCATCCAGGCCGAGATGACGGACGGCGAAGGCCAGCACCGGGGTCGGCAACGGTCGGGGCAGGAGCAACGTGCGGATCCCGGCACCGGCCAGGACGGCGGCCGTGTCACGCGCGAAGACGTCGGACTTGTGCCGGGCGTCGTACCCGACGACGGCGGTGCGTCCGGCGTGGCGGTTGAGGAACGTGGCGAGCGCCGCCGACGTCCGGATGACGACCGCCCGGTTCATGCGGTTCGGACCGGCCGCGAGTGCACCTCGTAGACCGGCCGTGCCGAACGTCAGCAGACCCGAGAAGCGGTCCTGCAGCTCGGCCAGCGCCGGTCCTTCGGGGCGTGTCAGCAGCGCCTCCAGCTCGGCCCGTGTGTCCGCATCCGGATCCTCGTTGAGCCACAACCGTGCGCGTTCCAACAGCTCGGGGACGACGTCATCCGCTGCCCGCGCATCGGGGGTGGCCGGTGGGCCGGCGCCGTCAGTCTTCACGAGCCGCCTCTCGTAGGGCCGGCCGGTCGAGCGGTGGACCCCCGGACCTTCAGTTCCAGAGGTACGACGTGCGGACGTACCCGGCGCCCCTTGTCGAGCTGCCGCAGCAGCGCCTCGACGGCATTGCGTCCGATCTCCTCGGCGGGGATCGCGACCGTCGTCAGTTCCGGGCTGAGCATGCGCGCGAGGTCGATGTCGTCGAAGCCGACGACGGACAGGCCTGCGGGGATGAGGATGTCCAGCCTGCGGGCAGCCCGGTAGAGCGCGCCGGCGAGAAGGTCGTCGTCGCAGAAGACGGCCGTGACGTGGGCGTTCTCGAGCAGGATCGCGGCCTGGTCCGTCGCGGTCTCGAGGTCGAACGTCGCTGCCATCCGCCAGCCTGTCTCGAAACTCAACCCGGCGCGGTCCATCTCGGCCAGGAAGTTGTCGAAGCGCCGGCGGAAGGTCGCCTTCGGGTAGTCGGCGGCCAGGTAGCCGATCCGTCGGTGGCCCAGTGCCGCAAGGTGCTGGACGACGGCGTGCATGCCCTGCCGGATGTCGATGTCGACGCCCGCCTGGGCTTCGGTCTCGGCCTCGACGAGCAGCACCCGGGTCTTGCCGAGTGCGAGCAGCGATCGGGGGGCTTCGCCCGCGTAGACGATGCAACCGGCGAGCAGCCCGCTGCCGAGCATCTGCACCATCCGCTGCGCCCAGGCGGGGTCGGAGGTGGTGTCGTGCAGGGTGACGGCGTACCCGTGTTCCCGGGCCGCCACCTCGGCGGCTTCCAGGACAGCGCCGAAGAAGGGGTGCTTGACGTCGGGCACGGCGAGGGCCAGCACCTGCGCGTTGCCGTTGCGCAGGACCCGCGCCGACGCATTCGGGTGGTAGCCGAGACGGCCCGCCGTCTCCAGGACCAACGCCTGGGTGGCCGCGGACACCCGCCCGTCCGCCTTGCCGGAGACGACGAGCGACACCGTCGACTGCGAGACTCCCGCGGCCTGAGCCACGTCCACGCTCGTCACAGACCTCGACATGGGTCCCTTTCGCAGCATCGTCGGAGTCGAGCTACTCGCGGTGTACGGGTGACTTTCGCAGATCGTTGACACCCCCGGGGGCCATGCGTACCTTACGCCGTCATACGTAGTACGTCATACGTACTATCTGCTCCAGGGCGGGGCAGCTGGAAGGAGCCAGATGATCAGGAAACGGGCCGTACTCGCCGCTGCTGCTGTGGTGGCACTCAGCCTCACGGCGTGCGGTGGCGCCAGCTCCACGACCGCCACGGGTTCGGCAGCTGCCGCGTCCGGCGGCGGCAAGGCGACGGTCGCCTGGGTCGATGGCGGCGGCGCCTACCACGACGCCGTGGTGGAGCAGATCCTCAAGCCGTGGCAGCAGGAGTCGGGCAACAAGTTCGTCGCCGAGGCCGGCACGGACAACGCCAAGTTGCGCGCGATGGTGGAGTCCAACCGGGTCATCTGGGACGTCTACAACGGTGACAACACGTGGGGCACGGACTCCGACGGCCAGTGGCTCACCCCGCTGGACTACAGCGTGATCCCGCAGTCCGAGATCAGTGACGGCTTCTCGTCCAAGTACCGCGTGGCCAACATGATCTACTCGATGCAGTTGGCCTACAACACGGACAAGGTCAAGCAGGCGCCCGCCGGCTGGGCCGACTTCTTCGACCTGAAGAAGTTCCCGGGCAAGCGCGGCGTCATGGACTACTCCGCTGGCGGGATCTTCGAGATCGCGCTGCTGGCGGATGGCGTGGCACCGGACAAGCTCTACCCGCTGGACCTCGACCGGGCCATTCGCAAGCTCGACACCATCAAGAGCCAGCTCGTCTTCTGGCAGAGCGGCGCCCAGTCCGAGGACCTCATCGGCTCGGGCGAGGTGTCCATGTCGATGATGTACAACTCCCGGGCCTACGACGCGAAGGTCGTGCTCAAGAAGCCGGTCGACTACGTGTTCGACGGTCAGATCCTTGCCGCCGCCTACCTGACCGTGCCGAAGGGCACGAAGAACAAGAAGCAGGCCATGGAGCTCATCGCGTACGCGGTGAGCAAGGGCGTGAACGGCAAGCTCAGCTCGTCGCTTCCGCTCGCGCCCTCGAACAAGAACTCGACGCCGGATCCAAAGATGGCCAAGGATCTGCCGACGAGCCACCTGAGCCAGCCGCACGCGGTCACCGACGACCAGTGGATCGCTCAGAACTCGAAGACCCTCGAGAGCCGTTTCCAGGCGTGGAAGACGTCCTGAGCCGGCGATGAACACGGTTCTCGGTTCCCTTCAGGGGGGTGGGTCGCGGAAGCCGAGGCTTCCGCGGCCCGCCGCCCTGGGCATGTGGCCCGTACTGGCTGTCCTACTGGTGATCTTCGTCTGGCCGACGGTCGTCATCATCAGCCGGAGCGTCACGGATCCGCCGGGCGCCGGGCTGTCGAACTTCCACAGAGTGCTCACCGACCCGACCGTCCTGCGGTTCGGCTGGAACACGGTCCGCACCGCGCTGATCGTCACGGCGGCAACCGCGGTCATCGGCTACGGCTACGCGTACGCGATCTATCGCGCGGGACCCGCTTTGAGGGTCCTGCTGCTGTTCTGCGCTCTCCTGCCGTTCTGGACCAGCCTGTTGGTGCGCAGTTTCGCGTGGACCGTGATCCTGCGTGACACCGGCATCGTCAACTGGCTGCTGCTGCGCGTGGACGTCGTCGACCATCCGGTCGGGCTGCTGCGGACACCGTTCGCGGTCACGCTCGGCATGACACAAATCCTGCTGCCGTTTGTGATCCTGCCGTGCTACACGGCGATGATGAGGTTCGATCGGGACCTGCACCTGGCGGCACGAAGCCTGGGAGCGCGGCCCAGCGCCGCGTTCTGGCTCGTCTTCTTCCCCGTCACCCGCGTGGGGCTCGTAGCCGGCTCGATCCTGGTGCTGGTGCTGAGCCTCGGCTACTACATCACGCCGGTTCTGCTCGGTGGTCCCGGTGACCAGCCGATCGCCGTGCTCATCGCCAGCCAGGTCACGACGCAGTTGGACTGGGGCCTCGCAGGGTCCATGGCCGCCGTCGTCACCGCGGTCGTGCTGGCGCTGCTCGCGCTGGGCTGGCGCCTGGTCGCGCGGGCGTTCCTCGGGGAGGAGGTCAGATGAGCGGCCGCCGGCGCTGGCTGAGTCGGCTGCTCTGGGCGGTGCTGGTCGCGCCTGTGGTGGTGTGTCTGCTGGCACCGTCCCTGGTGATCATCCCGATGAGCTTTTCCCGGAGTCCGGTCCTGTCGTTTCCCCCCAGCGGATTCACGCTCGACTGGTACCAACGGCTGTTCACGAGCTCCGAGTGGATCGCCAGCGCCAGAAACAGTGCCACTGTCGCGTTCGCGGCCACGGTCCTGTCTCTGCTTCTCGGCGTACCGGCCGGCCTGGCCCTCGGGCTGCGCGACTGGCGCAGCAAGAGGCTGATGATGGCTTTCGTCATTACGCCGATGGTGATCCCGACCGTCGTCCTGGCCATCGGCATGTATGCCGTCTACGCCCGCCTCGGCCTGGTCGGCATGTGGGGTCTGGCGGCCGCTCACGCGGTCATTGCCGTGCCCTTCGTGGTCATCACGACGATGGCGGCGGCACGTCAGCTGGACCCGACGTTGCTCCTGGCCGCCCGCAGCCTCGGCGCCCTCCCCTGGCAGGTCTTCCTCAACGTGACGCTGCCCTCGATCGCGCGCGGGGTGCTCTCCGGAGCTGTGTTCGCCTTCGTGACGTCCTGGGACGAGGTCGTCATCGCCCTGTTCCTCACCGACCCCACCTTCAAGACCCTGCCGGTCCAGATGTGGAACCAACTCAGTCAGGGCGTCGACCCGACCGTCGCCGCCCTTGCCACCACCCTGCTGGGCCTGACCACGCTCCTCATGGTTTCGGTCCTCGCTACGTCTCGGAGGCCCCGTTGACCCTCGGCAGCACATCGCCGGCCGGCATCCACCTGCAGGGGGTCCGCAAGAGCTACCGCGGGCAGCCCGTCCTGCACGGGCTCGACCTGACCGTCGCGGCAGGCGAGTTCGTCTCGATGCTCGGCCCGTCCGGCTCGGGCAAGACGACGACGCTGAAGGTGATCGCCGGCTTCGAGCAGGCCGACGCCGGCACAGTGACCCTCGACGGGCGGGACATGGACGGAATCCCGCCCGAGCGCCGCAACATCGGTGTCGTGTTCCAGAACTACTCGCTGTTCCCGCACATGAGCGTTGCTGCCAACGTGGGGTTCCCGCTGCGGATGCGGAAGGTCGGCAAGCAGCAGCGGCAGGAGCAGATCCGCCGCGCCCTCAGCCTGGTCGAACTCGGTGGCTACGAGGACCGCATGCCCCGCGAACTGTCCGGTGGCCAGCAGCAGCGGGTTGCCATCGCCCGCGCGCTCGTCTTCGAGCCTCAGGTGCTCCTGATGGACGAGCCGCTCGGCGCGCTCGACCGGCGCCTTCGCGCGGTGATGCAGCTGGAGATCAAGGAGCTCCACGAGCGCCTCGGTCTCACCGTCGTCTACGTCACGCACGACCAGGAGGAGGCGCTCGCCATGAGCGACCGCATCGTCGTGTTCAACGCCGGCCGCATCGAGCAGGTCGGAACGCCCCGGGAGATCTTCCGCAACCCGGCGACGGTATTCGTGGCCGACTTCATGGGCGACTCCCTGTCGCTGTCGGGAAACGTGACGGCGAACCAGGTGCAGCTTGCCGGCGGCGCCGGCGAGTTCGCACTGCATGGCATGGTGGTCCCCGAGGGAGCGGCGCGTTTCCTGTGGCGCTCGGATGCGGTCCGGGTGGCCGAGCCCGCCGTGCTGGATCAGAACGGACCCACGCTGCGGCTCCCCGCGACCGTCATCACCTCCGCCTACGGGGGCGACGCCCTGCGGCTCCGTGTCCGACTGGCGAGCGGTGACGTCGGGATCGTCACGGTGCGGGACAGCGGTCAGGCGCCGCCCGCCGGATCCGCCATCTCCGTCCTGTTGGACCTGTCCACCGCCGTCGCCCTTCCTGACGGCGCAGATCGCTACGAGGTCGCATCATGAATCAACCGAATCGTCTTACCGACGCCGAGGTCGAAGCCCTCGTGCAGGCCGCTACGGAAGTCCGCGAGAAGGCGTATGCGCCGTACAGCGTGCACACCGTCGGTGCAGCCGTTCTCGATGCGGGCGGCCACATCTACGCGGGGTGCAACGTCGAGTTCGTGACCCTGCAGCAGACGGTGCACGCCGAGCGCAACGCCGTGCTGCACATGGCCGCCGCCGGTGGTCGTCAGTTGCGTGCCGTCTGCGTCGTCGGCCCCTACTCCGGTATCCCCTGCGCGGAATGCCGGCAGGCGGTGTGGGAATTCGCCTGCGGCGATCCGGAGGTCGTGGTGGTCAGCGCGCCCACCGACGGGCCGCTCGAGCTTCTGCGCATGGGTGACGTCTACCCGTGGCCGTACGGGCCCGAGACCAAGGGCATCGACCCGCGTGACCACTGAGCACACCCGCGCCACCAGCCGTACTAGTTCAGGAAAAGGTGAAACGACGTGAACACCCGAGTCGAGTGGGTGCGGGACAACTGCCGCTTGCTCAAGGGGATCGCTGAGGAGTTCTCGGCGAGCCGGCCTTTCGAGGGGCTGACCATCGGAACCGGGATCCACCTGGAGCCCAAGACGGTCGCGCTGCTGCTCACGCTGAAGGAGGGTGGTGCGCGCGTCGTCTCCACCGGCAACCTCAACTCCACCCAGCAGACCGCGGTGGACCATCTGCGGACGCACGGCGTGGAGGTCATCGGCGGGCCGACCCGCGACCCCGAGGAGCACCGGGCCAACCTGGTGCAGGTGCTCGAGGCGCGGCCGCAGCTGATCCTCGACAACGGCGGGGATCTGTTCACGCTGTACCTGGAGCGCCCGTACGACGGGCTGCTGGGCGGCACTGAGGAGACGACGTCCGGCCGGATGCGTCTGGAACCCCTGCGCGCGCAGCTACGCGTCCCGATCCTGGTGATCAACGACAGTCCGATCAAGCAGTTCGCCGAGAACGAGCACGCCGTCGGCCAGAGCGTGCTCGAGTCGTACATGCGTGTGACGAACCGCGTGACGAACGGCCAGCGCGTGACGGTCTTCGGGTACGGCTCCTGCGGCCGGGGTGTGGCCGAGAATTTCAAGGGCGCCCACGCCCAGGTGTCGGTCGCCGAGGTCGACCCCGTCAAGCGCCTCAATGCTCACCTGGACGGCTACGCGACCCCGCATCGCGACGAGGCAATCGCCGGCGCGGACCTGATCGTCACCGTGACCGGCGGCGAGCGGATCCTGCGCGGCAGTGACTTGGCGCTGCTCAAGGATGGCGTGATCCTGGCCAACGCCGGCCACTTCCCGGTCGAGATCGACGTCCCTGACCTGCGGGCGCACGCCAGCGTGACGGCCACGACGCAGTACGAGGACGGCGTCGAGAGCCTGCACCTCGACGACGGCCGCACGGTGCATCTGGTGACCGAGGGCCACATGTTCAACCTCGCCGGACCGCGACCGCTCGGCAACTCCATCGAGTCGATGGATCTCGGGTTCGCCCTGCAGGCGAGGTGCCTGCAGGCGGTTGCCGCCGACCCGACCATGGCCGACGCCTGCGTCGTACCCGTGCCGGTCGACATCGACAACCGGGTCGCCAACGCCTACCTGGACCTGCACTACAGCGCGCCGCTGCCGGCCGGTTCGCGATGAGCCAGGCGTTCGACGCCGTCGAGGTGATCCGCGCGAAGCGAGACGGACACCGGCTCTCGGGCGCGCAGATCGACTGGGTCATCGACGCCTACACCCGCGGTGCCGTTGCCGACGAGCAGATGTCAGCGCTGGCCATGGCCATCCTGCTCAACGGCATGGAGCTGGAGGAGATCTCGCGCTGGACGCAGGCGATGATCCGCTCCGGGACTCGCATGGACTTCTCCGCGCTGTCCCGACCGACTGTCGACAAGCACTCGACGGGCGGCGTCGGTGACAAGATCACCTTGCCGTTGGCCCCTCTTGTTGCGGCCTGCGGGGTTGCGGTGCCGCAGCTGGCCGGCCGGGGGCTCGGGCACACGGGCGGCACGCTCGACAAGCTCGAGTCGATTCCGGGCTGGCGAGCCGCTCTGTCCAACGAGGAGCTCTTCGCGCAACTCGAGGACGTGGGCGCCGTCATCTGCGCGGCCGGCGAGGAACTGGCACCGGCGGACAAGAAGCTGTACGCCCTGCGAGACGTGACCGGCACGGTCGAGGCGATCCCGCTCATCGCGAGCTCGATCATGAGCAAGAAGATCGCGGAAGGCACCGGAGCGCTCGTCCTGGACGTCAAGGTCGGGTCGGGCGCCTTCATGAAGGACGTCGAGTCGGCGCGTCAGCTTGCCCGCACCATGGTCGATCTCGGCACGGCCGTAGGTCTGAAGACCGTCGCGTTGCTGACGGACATGGCTTCGCCGCTCGGGAGGACGGCCGGCAACGCCCTCGAGGTCCGTGAGTCCATCGAGGTCCTCTCCGGAGGCGGCCCTGCCGATGTGGTGGACCTGACTGTCGCACTGGCCCGGGAGATGCTGGCCGCCGCGGGGCGTGACGGCCAGGACCCGGCAGAGCGCCTGCGGGACGGTTCCGCGATGGACGTCTGGCGCCGCATGATCCGTTCCCAGGGCGGCGACCCGGATGCGCGTCTGTCCACGGCCCGGGACACCCACGACGTGGTGGCCGAGAGCAGCGGCGTCCTCGCCTCGCTGGACGCGTACGCCGTCGGCGTCGCTGCCTGGCGGCTCGGCGCGGGCCGAGCACGCAAGGAGGACCCCGTGCAGGTCGCGGCCGGCGTGGAGATCCACGTCAAGCCAGGCGAGAAGGTGCACCGCGGCCAGCCGCTGCTCACCCTGCACACTGACGAGGCGTCGCGCTTTTCCCGTGCGCTGGCGGCGCTCGACGGAGCGGTCGAGGTGGCAGCAGACGGGTCCGAGCTCACCCTGTCGCCGCTGGTCATCGAACGGGTCAGCTGACCGAAACGCGGGTCGCTGCCTCGCCTTCACCGCGGACCAGGACCCGGCGGCGCTGCTCGGCCGGCAACTGGCAGAGCGCTGCGGTGAGGACCTCGATGTGATCGGCAGCCTCGTTCGCCGTCGCCCGTCCCGGCCGCAACAGCGCCGCGAGGGACTCACCGGTGGGCGGCGGCGTCACCTCCGTCCGGTTGCGATAACGGAAACGTGCAGGTCAGCTGCGGTGCGCCGGTCCCGATCAGGTCAGCTGGCCTGACCCGGTATGCTGTCCTAGCACCACGGGGGCGACCCCGCGCGCTCGTAGCTCAACGGATAGAGCACTTGACTACGGATCAAGAGGTTGCAGGTTCGAATCCTGCCGAGCGCAC
>JAOPWV010000048.1 GCA_025965475.1 Frankiales bacterium
CGGTCGTCTGACCATCCGCACGCCGCCGGACGGGTCGTCCGGGAGCTGCGGTGTCGTCACTTTACGCGGAGCGGCTGTCCCGCGGGAGGCGACCATGGCGTGACTGTCGTCAGTCGCGACGCACCAGGGAGGCGGGCGACAGGTCGGCCACCGATCCATGCCCGGACAGGCCGAGCTGGAGGTCGAAGTCGGCCAGGAACGTCCGCAGGACATGGCGTACGCCGTCCTCGCCGCCGAGGGCCAGGCCGTACACGTACGGCCGCCCGAGCAGCACGGCGGCGGCGCCGAGCGCCAGTGCCTTCACCGCGTCCGCACCGGTGCGCACCCCGCTGTCGAAGAGCACCGGCAGCTCCCCCGCCGCGGCGACGACGCCGGGCAGCGCGTCCAACGAGCCGGTCGCCCCGTCCACCTGCCGGCCACCGTGGTTGCTGCAGATGACAGCCGCCGCGCCGGTGTCGACGGCGCGGCGCGCGTCATCGGGATGCTGGATCCCCTTGAGCACGACCGGCAGCGAGGTCTGCTCCCGCAACCAGGCGATGTCGTCCCAGGTCAGGGACGGGTCCGCGAACAGGCCGACCCACTGCAGCACCGCCGCGACCGGATCCTCCTCCGGCGTCCGGTCCAGCCGCGACCGGAACACCGGGTCGGCGAGATACTGCTGGATCCCCTGGCTCTGCAGGAACGGCAGGTAGGCCGTGTCGAGGTCGCGCGGGCGCCAGCCGAGCTGCCAGGTGTCGAGGGTGACCACGACCGCGCCGTACCCGGCCCTCTCGGCCCGCTGCACGAACGACGCGGCGAGCTCGCGGTCCTTGGGCCAGTACAGCTGGTACCAACGGCCGGCGTCGGAGGTCGCCGCGGCCACCTCCTCCAGCGTGGTGGAGGCCGCGGTCGACAGCACCATCGGTAGGCCGACCGACGCGGCGGCCCGCGCCACGGCGAGCTCGGCCTCCGGGTGCACGATCTGCAGGACGCCGACCGGCCCGAGCAGCACGGGAGCCGCCATCGCGGTGCCGAGCACCGTGGTGGAAAGGTCGCGCTGCGCCGGGATGCCGCGCAACATGCGGGGCACCAGCCGCCAGCGGTCGAAGGCCTCGCGGTTCGCGCGCATCGTGTCCTCGCCGCCGGCCCCACCGGCGACGTAGCCCAGCGCCTGCGGTGTCATCGCGGCCTGCCCCGCGGCCTCCAGCTCCTGCCAGCCCACCGGGTAGGCCGGTGTCTGCCCGGCGAGGCCGTTGAGGTAGACCTCGTTCTGGTAGTCCGCGAACGTCATGGCCCGAATCTGCCACAGGAGACGCCTTGTCCGAGTCGACCCGGAACGCACCGTGAAGGCCTGGCGGGTCCACGAACTCGGGGAGCCGCAGGACGTCCTCCGGTACGACGACGTCGACGAGCCGGTCGACGGTCCGGGCCTGCTGCGGCTGCGGGTGGACGCGGTCGCGCTGAACTTCCCGGACCTGCTGCTGTGCCGCGGGATGTACCAGGAGAAGCCGGTGTTGCCGTTCACCCCGGGGCTCGAGGTCTGCGGAACCGTCCTCGACGGCCCCCGCGCCGGCGAGCGCGTCCTGGCCGCCCCGGCCCTGCCGCACGGCGGCCTGGCCGAGCAGGTCGTGGTCGCCGAGGCCGCCGCGCTGCAGGTGCCCGTGGACATGCCGGCGGCCAAGGCGGCCAGCATGCTGATCACCTACCAGACCGGGTACGTCGGCCTGCACCGGCGGGCCGCCCTCCAGGCCGGCGAGACGCTGCTCGTACACGCGGGCGCCGGTGGCGTCGGCACCGCCGCTATCCAGCTGGGCAAGGCCGCCGGTGCCCGCGTCATCGCCACCGCGGGCGGGCCGGACAAGGTCCAGGTCTGCAAGGAGCTGGGCGCCGACGTGGTGATCGACTACAACGCCGAGGACTTCGTCGGCGTCGTGAAGGACGTCACGGAAGGGCGCGGCGCCGACGTCATCTACGACTCCGTCGGCGGGGACGTGTTCGACCGCAGCCGCAGGTGCATCGCCTTCGAGGGGCGCATCGTGGTCGTCGGGTTCGCCGGCGGGCGGATCGCCGACGCCCCGACCAACCACGCGCTGGTGAAGAACTACTCGATCGTCGGGCTGCACTGGGGCCTGTACCGCCAGCAGGACCCGCAGGTCATCCCGCGTACGCACGCGGCCCTCGTGGCGCTGTGGGAGCAAGGCCTGGTCGACCCACTCGTCGGTGCCGAGCTGCCGCTCACCGACGCCCCGCAGGCCCTGGCGCGCCTGGGCGACCGCGGCACCGTCGGCAAGGTCGTGCTCCTGCCGTAGCCGGCGCCGGCCGCAGAGTGACCCGCGTCACGCTGCGGCCGGGGAAGCCTGGGGCCGCCGAGAGCGCTGTGCAAGGTGCCGTCCCTGGATGCGCTGGTGAGAAATCGCTGACAGACGACGCCGCAAGGCGTGGCAGTCGAGCATGGGCGATGCGGAGAGTTCGATTCTTTCCGACGGCACCAAAGCCTCCTAGGGTTGGGGGTCCCGGACCGGCGGTTGAGCGGGATGGGCCCGACCGCGTGCGCGGGTGACGACGGCCGCCAGGAGCAGGAACAGCCCGCCCGCGGCGGCCACGCCGGCGAACAGCCACACCGGTCCGCCGCCACCGGCGCCACGCACCGGTGCCGCCGCCGGCGCCGAGGCCCGGATCAGCAGGTACTCCCCCAGCCCCTGGAAGGGCGCCTCGTAGACGTCCTGACCGACCCGCAGTGTGACCAGCCGCAACCAGGCGGCGCCGGTCTCTGCCCGGTAGGCGATCACCGGCCCGGGCTGCGCGGCGGTCAACGCCCGCAGCGAGATGACGCCCGCCTGCCCGCTGTCGCCTGTGACCTGACCGCCCTGGCCGGCGGCGATGATGCGGTACGCATTGCCCTCGACGGTGCCCTGCCCCGGCGGCTGTTCAGGTGCCCGCGGCATCAGGCGCAGCGAGGCCGTCGCGGCCGTGCCGCGCAGCGCCCCCGGGGGCAGCAGGACGTGGCACTGCGGCCCGTACTCGCCGGTGGCCAACTCGACCGCCTCCGACGCGCCGCGCTTCAGCCGGACCTGCCGCACCGCGCTGGTCGGCGGCTTGGTCGCCGCGCGGCCGGCGGGCGCGGACACGAACCGGTACGGCTCGTCGGGGAACCCGACGCCGTCGTACAGCGGTACGCCGGGGGCACAGCCGAACCCGATCACCGCGAGGATCACGACCGCCGTGGGGAGCAGCCAGGGCCGTTGCGGAGCCGTCCACCCCACGCGCCGCTCCCCGCCGTCCGCCCGCTGTCACCCACCAGACGAGCCCGGCCGGGCGAGAAATACACGGCAAGCCGGGTCGATGTGGATCCGATGTGCGTCCGATGTGCATCCGATGTGCATTCCGTGGCCCGTTCACCGCTCCACGTCCGTATGACCGGATCAGTCACCACGGCGCCGCGGGTCAGCGCGACCCCGGCCGGATTGCTCCTGGCCGGGTTCGCCGCCGCTGTGGGCGTGCGCGTCGCAGTGGGTGGGGTGGGCGTCAGCCAGTCCCCGTCGGCCGGCCTGGTGTTCGCGGGCCTGCTCCTGGCCCTCTCGGCGACAGCACGGACCCGGGTGCCGATGTCCTGGCGCGCCACCACGCTCGGGCTCGCGGGGGTGGTTCTGCTCTGCCTGCCGGTCGTCCTCACCCGCGGCGACCGCCCCCTGCACGACGCGACCGGGTTCGTGCCGTGGGCCCTGGTCGTGACCGTGGTCGCCGTGGCGGAGGAGGTGTTCCTGCGCGGCGCCCTCTACGCCGCGATCGACCGGGTGACCGGCCCCACGGCGGCGATCGTCGTCACGGCGGCCGCGTTCGCGGCGCTGCACGTCCCCCTGTACGGCTGGCAGGTCGTCCCGCTCGACCTGGCGGTCGGCGTCCTCCTGGGTGAGCTGCGCCGGCGGTCACAGACCCCGCTGGCGCCCGCGATCACGCACGTCGGTGCCGACCTGGCGGCCTGGTTCCTGCGCTGAGCGGCCTACGGCGCGCGCTCGAAGGTGCGCACGACGACCTCGCCGACCCGCGTGCTGCCGCGCACCGCGAACCCGGCGCCCTGCACCCGCCGTTCGAAGCCGGCCAGCGCGGCGCGGTCGTAGGGGCCGTCGAAGTCGCACACGACGATCCGGGGCGGCGCGGCGGCCAACAGGCGGCTGTCCTCGGCGAGCGCGAAGCGCTCGAGATACGGCTGCCGGACCTGGGGCCACAGCCGCGGCACCGGCGCGGGCAGGTACTGCAACAGCGCGGTGGCGGCCATGTGGTTCGGCAGCGCGAGCACCGCCGCGCCCTGGGCCAGCCGGCCGCAGACCGGACCGGCCTGCGCGTACCCCTCGGACGGCGCATGGGTCAGCTCGTCCCACGACTGCTGGGCCCGCAGCACCGCCAGCGCGCCGGCCAGCGCGAGGACGAGCGCTGTCGCGGCCCGCCGCCCACCGCTCTGGCGGAGCGATCCCACGAGGCACACGGCGAGCGCACTGAACGCCGGGGCCGAGGCGGTCACGTAGCGGTCCCAGTACACCGGCGACACGATCGAGATCAGCAGCAGCAGGACGGCCGGCAGGACCAGCCAGGCACCCGTGATGGCGACCCGGGCCCGCCAGATCCCGTCACGGGAGCCGGCCACCGCCACCAGGGCCGTCAGCGCGACGACGGCCACCAGGAGCAGCGTGTGCACCGCCGGCCCGGGCTCGGCACCGAGCGGAGCCAGACCGAGCTCGGCGGCCCGCCGACCCCCCAGCGGGGTCAGGTACGACAGTTGCGCCCGTTGCGGGATCGCCAGGCCCAGCAGCACGACCATGAGCAACGCCGTGGGCAGCCCGGCCAGAAGCAGCCGGCGCCGGCCGCCGGCCGACCAGTGCGGCCACCACAGCAGGGCGGCGCCCAGCATCCCCAGCGTCGCGAGCCCGGCGAAGGGCTGCAGCACACAGGCCGTCGCCGCGCAGGCGCCGTACAGCCGCCGGTGGCGTCCCTGATCGCGTTCCAGCGCGAGGGTCAAGGCGTACGCCGCGGCCGCCGTCAGGCCCGCTGTGAGCGCGTACGGCCGTGCACTGGTGGCCTGCTGGACCAGGAGCGGGTGCAGGCCGGTGAGCAGACCCGCGGCGACGCCCGCCGCCGGGGACATCCACCGCGTCGCGAGGCGGCCACTGAAGAAGACCGCCGCGGCGTACCCGAGCAACGACAGCGTCCGGGCCCACGGCAGTCCCGTGCCGACGGCGAGCCAGCCGTGGACCAGCAGGTAGTACGGGGCGAGCGCGACGTCCTGCACCCGGGCCTGGTCCAGCAGGCCGCCGGCCGACAGGTGGGCCGAGTGGAGCGTCGCCGCCTCGTCCCGGCTGATCACCAGGGTGCGCGCGGCGGGCAGGAGCGCCGCCGCCATGGCGACCGCCAGCAGCCCGGGCACGACGGAGGACCGGCGCGCTGCGACACCCACGTGGCCACGGTGCCACACAAGCGGAGGCCGCGAGGCCATCGCGCCGCCGCTCAGCGGTAGCGGGCGGCCAGGTCGAGCACCATCTTCACGTACCAGTCGGCGTGGTTGTAGCTGAACACCGCGTCGTACAGGCCCTGGTCGCCCTGGGCGGCGCCGGCCCGGCACAGGTACAGGGCGGCGGCGGGCACCGCGTCGAACGGGCTCATGATGTCGGCCCGGCCGTCCCCGTCGCCGTCCACGCCGGAGAACACCCAGGTGCTGGGCAGGAACTGCATCGGGCCGAGCGCGCCGGCGCTGGACGGGCCGGCGTCGCGGCCGTGCCCGCTCTCGACCTGGCCGATGGCGGCGAGGACCTGCCACCGCAGCCCGGGGCAGTACTTCGCGGAGTCGATGTAGAGCTCGCGGTAGCTGCGGGGCCTGCCCTTGTACGGCACGACGACCGGCGGCCGGAGCACGTCGACGGCAGCGCCCTCGCCGACGACGGCGTGGACGGCCGACCGCAGCTCGCCGATGGCCCGGGACGGCGCGTTCAGCAGGACCGCGCTGTCCGGGACGGCACCGGCGGTCCGGGCCTGGTCGCGGCCCATGACGAGCTCCACGCCGGGGACCCCGAAGACGGCCAGCGCCCCGAGCCGCTGCTCCAGCGGCCGTTGGAGCACCGTCCCCTGCAGCACCGTCGTACCGCCCAGCGTGAGGTGCCGGGAACGGGCCAGGCCGTACGTGGACGCGGCCTCCCCGCGGGCGACCGACCGCCACAGCCCGTCGGAGGCCGCGGTCTCGCGCGGGGTGAACTGCCGGAACTGTGACGGGTCGACGCCCGCGAGCCGTACCGGCTGACCCGCGCCGACCCGCACGGTGCCGGTGTCCAGGACGGTCAGTCCCTGCATCCCGGGGATAGCCCGCAAGGCCGCCACCTGGGCCGGGCTCAGGGACCGCGTGACCCGGACGAACAGGTCCGGGGTGCGCAGGGTCGTGAGCGGCCGTACAGCGGCCGGCGTCTCGGAGGGGAAGGCGGAGGCGGGCTCGACCGGTGCCCTCTCGACCGCGGCGGGCGACGCGACCACGCCCGCCTCCCGCCTCGGGAGGCCGGGGAAGCCGGTGGCCGCGAACACGGCGCCACCGCCGAGCGTGACGGTCAGGGCCAGCGCCACGACCCGGACCGTGCCGGCCGTGCCCCGCACCCGTACCTCCTTCGACGGCCGCCCGGCCGGTACCGACAGATCTTCTATGACAGCAGGTGCAACGATCCGGACGTGATGTCGTTACGGAGCGCCACCCTGCGTGCCGGCCTCCTTCCCCCCGCCGCCCGCCCCCAAGCCCGGCGCCGCCGCCGCGTGGCAGTGCTGCCGTGGCAGCAGTGACCTACGACGTGGCGGTCGTCGGCGCCGGACCCGCGGGCGCCGCGGCGGCCAGGGCGGCCGCCCTGGCCGGTGCCTCCACCGTGCTGCTCGAACGGGAGGAGCTGCCGCGCTACAAGCGGTGTGGCGGCGGGTTGATCGGCGCCTCGCAGCAGGCCGTACGGGACGCCGGGGTGGCGCTGGACGGGCTGGTCCGCGACGACGTGGGCCGGGTCAGCTTCACCTCGCGCGGCGGACGGCGGTTCACCCGGGAGACCGGGCCGTTCCTGCCCATGGTCCTGCGCGCCGAGCTCGACGCGGCGCTGGTCCGCCTCGCCGTCGACGCGGGCGTCGAGGTGCGCACCGGCGTCACCGTCCAGGGGTACGACGAGACGGACGGCGTGGTGACGGTCGCGACCCGCTCCGGGCCGGTACGGGCCGGCGCCGTCATCGGGGCGGATGGGTCCGGGAGCCGGGCGGGCGCCCACGTCGGTGTGGTCTGCGACCAGGTGGACCTCGGCATGGAGGCCGAGCTGCCGGCGCCCGACGACCGCTGGTCCGGCCACGTGCTGCTCGACTGGGGCCCGGTGCCCGGTTCGTACGGCTGGGTCTTCCCGAAGGGCGACACCCTGACGGTCGGCGTCATCGGGTCGCGCTCCCGGGGCGACGAGGTGCGGGCCTACTACCGGGACTTCCTGCGCCGACTCGGGCTCGACCCGGCGACCGCGCTGCACGACGGCGGCCACCTGACACGGGTCCGCGCGACGGGTTCACCGGTACGCCGCGGGCGGGTGCTGGTCGCCGGGGATGCGGCGGGTTTGCTCGAGCCGTGGACCCGGGAGGGCATCTCCTTCGCGCTGCGCTCCGGCGCGCTGGCCGGGCACGCCGCGGCGACCGGTCCGGAGTCGTACGACGCCTCGGTGGCCCGCATGCTGGGCCCGGAGATGGTCGCCGGCCGGCGCGCCCTGGCCGTGTTCGCACGCCACCCCGGGACGGTGCACACCGTCGTACGGCACCTGCCGGGGATGTGGGGGCTGTTCGTGCGGGTGGTCAGCGGCGAGACGACGCTGCCGGCGCAGTTCGAGCGCCGGTCGGTCCGCGGCCTCGTCAGAGTTCTGGGCGGCTGACCCGGGCGGTCGGGAAGTGCCAGTCGCGCCACACCCCGAGCATCCTCACCGAGAACACGAGCAGCGCGCAGAGCACCACCGTCGGCGTGCGGGGCGCGCCGAGCCCGTCCCCGATCACGACGACCGACGCGCCGAGGATCGTCGGGATCGCGTACAGCTCGCGGCGCAGCACGACGGGCACCACACCCACCAGCACGTCGCGCGCGATGCCGCCGCCGATGCCCGTGATGCTGCCGAGCGCGATGGCCGCCACCGGGCCCAGGCCGGCCTCGAGGGCCTTGGTCGTCCCGGCCGCGACGAACAGGCCGAGGCCGGCCGCGTCGAACAGCCGTACGGGCGCCGCCAGCCGCTCCACGTAGTGCGACCCGACGAAGACCAGCAGGCCGGCGACGATCGGCACGAGCAGGTAGCGGCCGTCCAGGAAGGCGGCTGGCGGGAGCGCGCCGAGCAGCACGTCGCGCAGCAGTCCGCCCCCGATCGCGGCGACCGAGCTGAGCACGAGCACGCCGAACAGGTCGAGCTCGTTCTCCACGGCGGCGGTGGCCCCGGACAGGGCGAAGACGAAGATCCCCAGCAGGTCGAAGACGACGAGCAGGCTCATGGCAGGGCAGCTGACGGCACCCGCCCATCCTGCCTTCGGTGACGCGGCGGGCGGGTCTTACACGCTGACGAGCGCCGGGTCGGCCGCTTCCATGGCCAGTCGGTAGACCCGGGCGTGCGTCTCGCAGGCCGGTACGACGCGCTGTTGCGCCCAGCTGAGCCGGACGGTCATCGCCGTGGTGGCCGGCGCCTCACACCCCGACATGGGGCACGGAACGGGGTGCTTGCGGGAGTTCATGCCGTGTCTTTTTCCCGGACACGGGCAGGTCAACTAACCCGAACGGATGAACCTCCGGGCCACCCGGCGGCCCGCACCGGGGCGCCGGGTGGGAACGCGGGACGGGGATGTGGTGTTGTGTGGGGTGTGAACGCGACTGTGACTGACACTGCACCGACTCCTACCCTGACCGCTGCCGACCGCTGTGACCGGTGCGGCGCCCAGGCACGGGTACGCGTCGTTCTCGCGACGGGTGACCTGTTGTTCTGTGCGCACCACGCCAAGGCCTACGAGGACAAGCTCCGCGAGACCGCCGTTGAGTGGGTCGACGAGACCGCAACCCTTTCCTGACCTCCAGACGACCCGAGCGGCCGTCGATGCCCACCGGCATCGGCGGCCGTTCGGCGTTCCGGGTCGGAGGAGTTCCGGGTCAGAGAGCGGCGGCCCGGGCCGTGTAACGCCCGTCCCGGCGGTCCACGACCAGCGGCAGCCCAAAGGCCCGCGACAACAGCGGTCCCGTCAGGACCTCGTCCACCGGGCCGGCGGCCACCGTGCGCCCGCGGGAGAGCAGCAACGCGTGGGTCGTCCCGACGGGCACCTCCTCCGGGTGGTGCGTGACCAGGACGGTGGGCGGTGAGTCGGGGTCGCCCGCGAGACGGGTGAGCAGCCGCATCAGAGCCTCCCGGGCGCCGAGGTCGAGGCCGGCCGCCGGCTCGTCCAGCAGCAGCAGCTCCGGGTCGGTCATCAGCGCACGGGCGAGCAGGATGCGCTTGCGCTCGCCCTCCGACAGCGTGCCGAATCGGCGGTCGGCGAAGGCCCGCATCCCGACCCGGGCGAGCAGGTCCTGCGCGCGTGCCGTGTCGGGCTCGTCGTAGGCCTCCTGCCAGCGGCCCAGGACGCCGTACGACGCCGTCACGACCACGTCGAGGGCCCGCTCGTGGGCAGGGATCCGGTCGGTCAGCGCGGCGCTGGACAGGCCGACCCGGGTCCGCAGCTCCGCAAGGTCGACCTCGCCGAACCGCTCCCCCAGCAGCTCCACGGTGCCCTGCGACGGGAACAACGACGCGGCGGCTACCTGCAGCAGCGTGGTCTTGCCGGCGCCGTTGGGGCCGAGAACGACCCAGCGTTCGCCGTCACGCACCGTCCAGTCGATGTCGGCGAGCAGGGTGGCGCGATCGCGGACGACCGCGACGCCGGACAGGGACAGGACAGCGTCGGGCACGCGCTTGAACGTACTGTGCGGGCACCCGTATGGACGCGCGACACCCGGCAGGTGACCGCAACCCGTACGGCAGGATCGCCGCATGGCCTACCGCTGCTTCGACGTCGACATCACCGACAAGGTCGCGCACGTGCGCATGACCCGTCCGGACGAGCTCAACACCATGGTCCCGGAGTTCTGGCGCGAGCTGCCCGAGATCGTCACCGGCATCAGCGACGACGCCTCGGCCCGGGTCGTGGTCATCTCCAGCACCGGCCGTCACTTCAGCGCGGGCATGGATCTGTCGGTCTTCGGTGCCGGACTGCTCGCCCAGGACGCCGAGCCAGGCCGGCGGCACGCCGCGCTGCGGACGAACGTCAAGGTCCTGCAGTCGTCCTTGACCGCGCTCGACAAGGCCCGGGTGCCCGTGATCGCGGCCGTCCAGGGCGGTGTGATCGGCGGGGCCGTGGACCTCGTGACCGCGTGCGACATGCGGTACGCGACGGCGGACGCGTTCTTCTGCGTGCAGGAGATCAACATCGGGATGACTGCGGACGTCGGCACCCTCCAGCGCCTGGGCACGATCGTGTCCGAGGGCGTGGCCCGCGAGCTGGCCTTCACGGGCCGGCGGATGCCTGCGCAGCGCGCGTACGAGGTCGGGCTGGTGCAGGAGGTGTACGCCGACCAGGACTCGCTGCTGGCCGGTGTCCTCGACACGGCCCGGGAGATCGCCGGCAAGTCGCCGCTGGCCATCTGGGGCACCAAGGTCGCGATGAACTACGCCCGTGACCACTCCGTCGACGACGCTCTCGACCAGATCGCCGGCTGGCAGGCCGGGATGTTCCAGCCCGGGGACATGACCGAGGCGTTCACCGCCAAGGCGGAGAAGCGCGAGCCGGTGTTCCCGGAGCTGCTGCCCGAGCCGAAGGGCCTCTAGGCACTCACGACGCCGCCGGGCGCGAGTGCCGCAGGGTGACGCTCATCCGGGCACCCGAGGCGCACTTCTCCCGCGGCACCGTGTGGTGCCAGTCGTGCTGCATGGAGCCGCCCATCATCACGAGGTCGCCCTCCCCCGGGGCGTAGCGGCGCACGATCGGGCCACCCGTGGCCGGCCGGACGAGAAACGCCCGGCGCGCGCCGAGCGACACCGTCGCCACCAGCGGGTCACGCATCGTCTTGCGGACCGTGTCGGCATGCCAGGCCACCGCGTCGGAGCCGTCGCGGTAGAGGTTGATCAGGCAGGAGTCGAACCGCACCCGGTAGCGCTCGTTCAGCGGGGTCACCAGCTCCGCGATCCGGGCCGGGAAAGGCCGCGGGAGGACGGCGACCATCCGCGGTTCGAGCACGTCCTTGTCCCACATCGTGCGCGTCCGCTGCTGCCAGGGCGCCTCGGCGAGCAGCTCGTCGAACAGCTCGGCGTGATCGGTCACCCAGCCCGGCACCACGTCGATCCAGGACCGCTCGTCCAGCGGGTCGTGCCGCAGGCCGTCGAAGGACAGCCGCGCCCGGCCCGGCTCGGCGTCGTCGAACAACGACCCCTGCCAGGCGACCTGGGGAGGGTCCGCCCGCACGCGTCCAGTGTGCGTGACATCACCGACGATTTCGACGGCGTGGCCTCTTGCTGCCCCGAGGACCCCCTGGGAGCGTCGGCCTCCCCAGCAGGAGGAACCCGATGACCGCTCAGCCGTCCGCATCCCCCGAGCTCACCGGCGCCCGCGGCGGGGTCTTCGCCGCCGCCAAGGTCCTGACCGCGCTGTTCGTCCTCGGTGCCCTTGTCAGCTTCTTCCTCGCCGGGCTCGGGACGTTCGGCCTGTCCGGTCCGGTCGACGACGCCGCGGCGAGCAGCAGCCTGAACCCGCACCGGATGCTCGGCGAGATCCTCTTCGCTCTCGCTCTGCTGATCCTGGTCCTCGTCGCGATCGCGCGGCCCGGTGGCCGAGCCCTGAAGCTGGCGGCGGCGCTTTTCGTCCTCATGCTCGTGCAGTACGGGCTGGGGCAGGCCGGCGCCGGCGTGCACGTCCTGGGCGGCCTGCACGCCCTCAACGCCCTGTTCGTCACGGGGGCCGCCTTCGGTCTCGCCTCCGCGACCGGTGCGCTGCGCAAGCCGCACTGAGCCCACCGGGCGGGATGGGTACTCACCGGCCGATCGGCGCCCACCGGGCGAGATCGGCGACCCGCGCGCACACTGGTGCCGGACGCCGTACGCGTCCGGCCAGGAGGTCCGGTGGAACACCAGCGCGAGACGGTCGTCGTCACGACAGCCGGGCTCAGCCACACCGACGACATGAAGCTGCGTCAGCGGCGCTACCTGCTGACGCAGGGGGTCCGGGTGGCGTGCGTCCTGCTGGCCGTGCTCCTGCCCGTCGCGCCGATCTGGAAGATCGGCTTCATCGCCGCCTCACTGATCCTGCCGTGGTTCGGGGTCGTGGCCGCGAATGCGGGACCCACCGTGCAGCGCAAGCGCGCGACCGCTGTCGTGCACACCACCGGCCACGAGCTGGTCCAGGAGCAGCCCGGACGGATCATCGACGCCGAGCGCTGACAGAGTGGCTCGGCCCAGCCGGGGGGCCACCAGCCGCTCACGTAGGCCGCCACGTCACTCGCCTGGCCGCGCCGGACCTGGCAGAGCCAGACGGCCCGCGACGCGAACGGGCTTGGCTCCGTTGCCTGCGGCGACCGGCCGGCACTAGGGCTTGCGCGGCAGCCCCACGTACTGCATCGAGCCGAGGTCGGGGCGGGAGACGCGGATGGTGCGTGACCAGGTGCGCGGCACCCCGGCCGGCCCGCCGGCGCAGGTAACGGAGGCGACCGCCGTCTCCCCGCCCGCGGGCACCTTGAAGAAGTCGGCGGTGTACCAGTAGCCCTTCTCGATCACCTTCGCCTGCTGCACCTCGCCGTTCTGGGCGCGGATCCGCACGCTCTTGGCGGGCACCTCACCAGCGTTCAGCGTGCAGTCGACACCGCCGTAGATCTGCACGTACGGGTCTCCCGGGTCGGCCTGGGCCGGGCTCAGGGGGACCCCCAGCAGGTAGCCGGCCGAGGCGACGCCGATGACGGCGGTCACGCTGGTACGGGTCGCGCTCACGTGCATGATCCTGCGCATCGAGGTCCTCCTCGGTCTCGGCCGCGGGCTCGGCTGCTCCTCACACCGGAGGTGGCGCTCCTGCTCCACGGCACCCCAGGTGTCCGGTCCGCACCGGCGGCCTGATCTTCAGGTGTCATGTTTTCCGAGAGCGGATCCGTCATCACGCACCTCGGCAACCTCAAGCTACGCGGCTTGACGAAGACGGCCCCGTCCCCGGGAAGTGAGGCTGCCCTGCCGGACAAGTCCCCGGCAATCAGGGCGTTTGGCGCCTGGCCCCCGGTGCGGTCAACCAGCGAACGCCACCAGGACTCGATACGCCGACGCTGCTCCCACTCCCGCGCAACGCGTCAGGGTGAGGCGCCGGCGGGTGCGGGGACGCGGAGCCAGGGGGCGCGTAGGTCTTGGAGGTCGAGTTCGGCGCGGTGCCATTGGCTGTGGTGCCGGCGGCACAACAGGACCAGGTTGGCGATGTCGGTGGGGCCGTCGTCGGCGCGGGCCCGCAGGTGGTGGACGTCGCAGAAGGCGGGTGGGCGGTGGCAGCCGCGGGCGGTGCAGGTCCGGTCCCGGGCGGTGACGGCTCGGCGCTGGGCGGTGGTGATCCGGTCGGTGGCGGTGGTGAGGCTGACGATGGTGCCGTTGGCGGCGAGGGTGAGCAGTTCGAGGCGGGCGTCGCACAGGAGCTGCTCGATCTGGGCGCGGGTGGCCGGGCCGGTCCACGGGGCGCTCGGGCACGGCGCGGGCCGGTCCGGGTCGCACAGCGGCCGGCCGGCGATCGACGGCGGGCCGAGGTGCCAGTCGGCCGGGACGATGTAGGACAGCCGGGGCCGTTCGCCGCCGGCGTCGGGCAGTGGGGCGTGCCGCAGGACCAGGTCGAAGCAGTCGACCAGGGCGTCGGCGCGGCGTTGTCCGGCGGTGCGCTG
>JAOPWV010000147.1 GCA_025965475.1 Frankiales bacterium
TCTTGCCGCCCCGGCAGCGGCACCGCCCGCGCCCGCCAAGGCCGCGCCTGCCCAGCCGGCGGCCGCCAAGGCCGCCCCGGTCCGGACTGCTGAGAAGCCCGCCGAGAAGCCCGCGACGGCCCAGTCCGAGACGACACCGCTCAAGGGCGCCGCCGCCCGCGTCGTGGCCAACATGGAGACGTCGCTGACGGTTCCCACGGCGACGAGCGTGCGGGCCGTGCCCGCCAAGCTGCTGGCCGACAACCGCACGGTCATCAACAACCACCTCCGGCGCAGCCGCGGCGGCAAGATCTCCTTCACGCACCTCATCGGCTACGCGCTGGTCAGGGCCGCCCAGGACGTGCCGGTGATGAACACCGCGTACGCCGAGGTCGACGGCAAGCCGACGCTGGTCACCCCCGGGCACGTCGGGCTGGGGCTCGCCATCGACCTGCAGAACGCGAACGGCAGCCGGTCGCTGGTCGTGGCCGCGATCCGCGGCGCGGACCAGATGGACTTCGCCGCCTACTGGGCGGCGTACGAGGACATCGTGCGGCGCGCCCGCAACGGCAAGCTCACCGCCGACGACTTCGCCGGTGCCACGATCAGCCTGACCAACCCCGGCGGCATCGGCACCGTGCACTCGGTGCCGCGGCTCATGAAGGGCCAGGGCGCGATCATCGGCGTCGGGGCCATGGAGTACCCGGCCGAGTTCCAGGGCGCCTCCGAGGACACCCTCGCCCGGATGGGCATCAGCAAGACGATCACGCTGACCTCGACGTACGACCACCGCGTCATCCAGGGCGCGCAGTCGGGCGAGTTCCTGCGCCGCATGCACCAGCTGCTGCTGGGGGAGGACGGGTTCTACGACGAGATCTTCCGTTCGCTGCGCATCCCGTACGAGCCGGTCCGGTGGGTCCAGGACCGGCAGGCGAGCCACGAGGGCGACCTCGACAAGGCCACCCGGGTCAACGAGCTCATCGACGCGTACCGCGTGCGCGGCCACCTCATGGCCGACACCGACCCGCTCGAGTTCAAGGTGCGGACGCACCCCGACCTCGACGTCGTCAACCACGGCCTGACGCTGTGGGACCTCGACCGCGAGTTCCCCGTCGGCGGCTTCGCCGGCAAGACCGTCATGAAGCTGCGCGACGTGCTCGGCGTCCTGCGTGACTCCTACTGCCGGACCGTCGGCATCGAGTACATGCATCTGGGCAGCCCCGACGAGCGGCGCTGGCTGCAGGAGCGGGTCGAGCGCAAGTCGCAGGCCCCCGACCGCGACGAGCAGCTCCACGTGCTCGAGCGGCTCAACGCCGCCGAGGCCTTCGAGACCTTCCTGCAGACCAAGTACGTGGGGCAGAAGCGCTTCTCCCTGGAGGGCGGCGAGTCCGTCATCCCGCTGCTCGACGGGATCCTCGAGCGGGCCGCCCAGGCGGGCATGGACGAGGTCGCGATGGCGATGCCGCACCGCGGGCGCCTCAACGTCCTCGCCAACATCGTGGGCAAGAGCTACGCGCAGATCTTCCGCGAGTTCGAGGGCAACATCGACCCGCGGACCGCACACGGCTCCGGCGACGTGAAGTACCACCTCGGGGCCCAGGGCCAGTTCTCCTCCCGGACCGGCGAGGCGGTGGCCGTCAGCCTCCAGGCCAACCCCAGCCACCTCGAAGCCGTCGACCCGGTGCTCGAAGGGGTCGTGCGCGCCAAGCAGGACGTCATCAACAAGGGCGAGGAGGGCTTCACCGTTCTCCCCGTGCTGCTCCACGGCGACGCGGCCTTCGCCGGCCAGGGCGTCGTGGCCGAGACCCTGCAGATGGGCCAGCTGCGTGGCTACCGCACCGGCGGCACCATCCACGTGGTCGTCAACAACCAGGTCGGCTTCACGACCGGGCCCCACTCGGCCCGCTCCTCGGTCTACGCGACCGACGTGGCCCGCATGGTGCAGGCGCCGATCTTCCACGTGAACGGCGACGACCCCGAGGCGTGCGTCCGGGTCGCCAAGCTGGCGTTCGAGTACCGGCAGACGTTCAAGAAGGACGTCGTCATCGACATGGTCTGTTACCGCCGCCGCGGGCACTCCGAGGTCGACGAGCCGTCGTTCACGCAGCCGCTGATGTACGACACGATCGACGCCAAGCGCTCGGTCCGCAAGATCTACACCGAGGCGCTCATCGGCCGCGGCGACATCACCGTCGAGCAGGCGGAGGCGGCGCTGCGCGACTACCAGGAGCAGCTCGAGAAGGTCTTCCAGGGCACCCGCGACGCCTCCACGGCGCAGGCCCAGGAGCCGTCGATGGGGACGCCGGAGCCGGAGAGCATCCGCACCTCCATCTCCACCGAGGTCGTCAAGACCATCGTCGAGTCGCAGATCAACCTGCCGGAGGGCTTCAACGTCCACCCCCGGCTGCTCCCGCAGCTGCAGAAGCGCGCCGCCATGATCGACGACGGCACGATCGACTGGGCGCTCGGCGAGACGCTCGCGTTCGGCTCCCTGCTCATCGAGGGCCGCCCGGTCCGCCTCGCCGGTCAGGACTCGCGCCGTGGGACCTTCGGGCACCGGCACGCCGTGCTCGTCGACCGCGCGAGCGGCAACGAGTACACGCCGCTGGCGCACCTGTCCGAGAACCAGGGGCCGTTCTACGTCTACGACTCGCTGCTGAGCGAGTTCGCGGCGATGGGCTTCGAGTACGGCTACTCGGTGGCCCGTCCCGACGCGCTGGTGCTCTGGGAGGCACAGTTCGGTGACTTCACCAACGGCGCCATGACGATCATCGACGAGTTCATCGCGTCCGGGGAGGCCAAGTGGGGTCAGCGCACGGGCGTCACGCTGCTGCTCCCCCACGGCTACGAGGGCCAGGGACCCGACCACTCGTCGGCCCGCCTGGAGCGCTACCTCCAGCTGTGCGCCGAGGACAACATGACGGTGGCCGCGCCCACCACGCCGGCGAACTACTTCCACCTGCTGCGCCGGCAGGCCCTGACCAGCCACAACCGGCCGCTGATCGTGATGTCGCCCAAGTCGATGCTGCGCCTGCGCGCGGCCGCGTCCTCGGTGGACCAGTTCACCTCCGGGACCTTCTCCCCGGTGCTGCCCGACCCCGAGCAGTTGGACGCCGGTCAGGTCACGCGGGTCGTCCTCACCGCCGGCAAGGTGTACTACGACCTGCTCGCCGCCCGCCGCAAGTCCGGCGACACCACGACCGCGCTGGTCCGCGTCGAGCAGCTCTACCCGCTGCCCGGCGAGGAGATCACCGACGCGCTGGCGGCGTACCCCGGCGCCCGCGACATCCTCTGGGTGCAGGAGGAGCCGGCCAACCAGGGTGCCTGGAGCCACATCGCGCTGAGCCTGCCCGACCACCTGCCCGAGGGCGCCACCCTGCGCCGCGTCTCGCGCAAGGCGTCCGCCTCGCCGGCCGCCGGTTCGAGCAAGGTGCACGAGGCCGAGCAGGCCGCCCTCATCGAGGGCGCGTTCGGGCGCTAGCCGTGTACTTCACGGACCGGGGCCTGGAGGAGCTGGCCGAGCGGCGGGGCGAGGAGTCCGTGTTGCTGGGCTGGCTCGCCGAGCGGCTGCGTGAGTTCGTGGACCTCAACCCCGAGTTCGAGGTGCCGGTCGAGCGGCTGGCCACCTGGCTCGCCCGCCTGGACGACGAGGACGAGTAACGGACACCCGGCCGGTCCGGCCCCTGCATCGGTCGCCGGACGCGCAGTACGACCGGGGTGCGTGGCCCTTCAGTCTGCCGGCCGTGGGTCAGCTGCTCGCCGACGGCCCCGACCTGACCCCCGGCGTCACGCGGCTCATCGGCGAGAACGGCTCCGGCGAGTCGACGATCGTCGAGGCGCTGGCGCAGGCGTTCTTCCTGCGTGCCGAGCCCATGCACAGCCTGTTCAGCTACCTGGAGCAGGACCCGGGACAGAACAGTGCGGAGCGTCCGTTCCGCGACATGAGCCACGGCGAGTCGTTCCTCGCCCGCGAGGACGGCCAGGTCGTCGTGGCGACGCACTCCCCTGCTCGCGGCGCTGCCGGGGGCTTCTGGAGCGGCGCGGGTACCTGGGCGACCCGCCACCTGCTGGACTGACGCATCGGGACGTGTCAGCGTGCGGCGTACGGGCCCCACCGCGGCTGCAGCTCCCGCCGCCGGCCGCTGTTGCGCAACCGCCACACGAGCAGCGCGCCGAGGACGAAGCCCACGACGTGCGCGCCGTAGGCGACGCCACCACCGTCGGCCACACCGGCACCGCGGAAGTACAGGTACTGCAGGACGAACCACGACCCGAGCACGAGCCAGGCCGGCAGCCGCACGGGCAGGAAGAAGAAGAAGCTCAGCAGCGACCACACCTTCGCCCGCGGGTAGAGGACGAGGTACGCACCGAGCACGCCGGCGATCGCCCCGGACGCCCCCACCAGCGGCTGCGTCGAGGTCTGCGAGAACAGGGAGTAGCCGTACGTCGCGGCGTACCCGCAGAACACGTAGAAGAGCAGGAACTTCAGCCGGCCCAGCCTGTCCTCGACGTTGTTGCCGAACACGTACAGGAACAGCATGTTGCCGAGCAGGTGCAGCCAGCCGCCGTACAGGAACATCGCCGTCAGCACCGACAGGAACGGCACCTTGTCGAACGGCGGCGGGGACTGGACGACGCAGCCCACCTGCCCGTCCTTCGTACCGACCCGGCCGTTTGCCGCCAGCGGCTCCTGCCGGTTGGTCAGGAGCTCGCGGGGCTCGGCGGCGTACCGGTCGAAGAAGGCGATCTGCCGGCACGCCTGGGCGGCCGAGGAGCTACCGAGGACGTGCAGCGCGACCGGGCTGAGCAGGAAGACGACGACATTGACGAGGATCAGCGCGTAGGTGACGACCGGCGTACGACGCGTCGGGTTGACGTCGTGGATGGGCAGGACCACCGGTGCTCCAAGGCTGAGGGTCTTACGTCGTGAGGACGATCTTGCCGAAGACGTCCCCCGCGAGCAGGCGTTCGAAGCCCCGCCGGGCCTCGGACATCGGCAGCACCTCGTCGATCATCGGCCGCGTCCCGGTCGCCTCGAGGAAGCGCAACAGCCCGGCCAGCTCGTCGCGGGTGCCCATGGTCGAGCCGACGACACGCAGCTGCAGGAAGAACACCCGGTTGAGGTCCGCCGACGGGTCGGCGCCGGTGGTGGCGCCGGACACGACGAGCGTGCCGCCGGGGCGCAGGCTCTTCATCGAGTGCGACCAGGTCGCCTTGCCGACGGTCTCGAGGACCGCGTCGACCCGCTCGGGCAGCCGGGCGCCCGGCTCGAAGACCTCGTGCGCGCCGAGCTCGAGCGCCCGGGTCCGCTTGTCGGCGTCCCGGCTGGTGGCGTAGACGACGAAGCCGGCAGCGCGCGCCAGCACGATGGCGGCGGTGGCGACGCCGCCGCCTGCGCCCTGCACGAGGACGCGGTCACCGGGGCGCAGGCCGCTCTGGGTGAAGAGCATGCGGTACGCCGTCAGCCAGGCGGTCGGCAGGCAGGCCGCCTCCTCCCACGACAGGCCGGCCGGCTTGGGCAGCACGTTGCGGGCGGGTACGACGACGGTCTCGGCCAGCGTGCCGTCGTACAGCTCGGACAGCAGTGTGCGCCGCGGGTCGAGCGTCTCGTCGCCGGTCCAGCCGGGGGTGCTCACCACGGCGTGCACGACGACCTCGCGGCCGTCGTCGGTGATCCCGGCGGCGTCGCAGCCGAGCACCATGGGCAGCCGGTCCGCAGGCAGGCCTACGCCCTTGAGCGACCACACGTCGTGGTGGTTGAGCGCAGCCGCCTTGACGTGGACGCGCACCCACCCCTCGGGTACGTCCGGGTCGGGGCGCTCCCCGACCACCAGACCGCTCAGCGGGTCGTCCACGGACTGTGAGGTACAGGTGACTGCCAGCATCTGTCGACCTTAGAGCCGCGCCACGCCGTCCTCGCGAGCGGCTACCGCGACCGCGGCCGCGACCGCCGGCGCCACCCGGGGGTCGAACACGCTCGGGATCACGCAGTCCTCGGCCAGATCCTCACCAACCACCTCGGCGAGCGCCTCGGAGGCCACCAGCTTCATGTGCTCGGTGATCCGCGTGGCGCGGACCTCCATCGCCCCCTTGAACACCCCGGGGAACGCCAGCACGTTGTTGATCTGGTTCGGGAAGTCACTGCGACCGGTTGCCACGACCCGTGCCCCCACGGAGTGCGCCACGTCCGGGTGGATCTCGGGCTCCGGGTTGGCCATCGCGAAGATGATGCAGTCCGGCGCCATCGTGCGGACGGCCTCGACCGGGATCGTGCCCGCCGACAGGCCGACGAAGACGTCGGCACCGACCAGGGCCTCGAGGAAGGTGCCGGTCAGGCCGCCCTTGTTGCTGATGCCGGCCAGCAGTCGCTTCTCCTCGGTGAGGTCCTCGCGGCCCGCGTGAACGATCCCCTTGCTGTCGGCGATCGCCAGGTCGCCGATGCCGGCCTCGAGGATCATCCGGGAGACCGCGATCCCGGCAGCGCCGGCCCCGCTGACGACCACCCGCAGGTCCGACAGCTTGCGCCCGGTGAGCCGGGCGGCGTTGCGCAGGGCGGCGAGCACGACGATGGCGGTGCCGTGCTGGTCGTCGTGGAAGACCGGGATGTCCAGCCGGCCCTGCAGCCGGCGCTCGACCTCGAAGCAGCGCGGGGCGCTGATGTCCTCGAGGTTGATGCCGCCGAACGCCGGGGCCAGCCGGGCGATGGTGTCCACGAGGGCGTCGACATCGGTGACGTCGAGGCAGATCGGCACGGCGTCGATGCCGCCGAACTCCTTGAACAGCAGGGCTTTGCCCTCCATGACCGGCAGGGCGGCCTCGGGCCCGATGTTGCCCAGTCCGAGTACGGCGGTGCCGTCCGTGACGACGGCCACGGTGTGCGACTTCCACGTGTAGTCGTAGACCAGGTCCCGGTCCTGCGCAATGGCGGTGCAGACCCGGGCCACGCCCGGCGTGTAGGCCTTCGAGAGGTCCTCGCGGGAGGTGACGGGTACGGAGGAGACGACCTCGATCTTGCCGCCACGGTGCAGGGCGAAGACGGGGTCGGCGTCGCGGGATGTCGGATCGGGCACCGTCATGGACGATTCCTCCAGCTGTGCGGTCATGATGCTCTCTCGGGCTCCTGCGGTCCCAGCAGGGGGCCGCGGCGGCGGACACGTGGACGGCAGATGCCCGCGACGGGTCGTCGCGTAGCCGTCAGACGGGGATCGCCCGGGGCACCCAGGAAAGCACACGATCAGCGCAACCCCGGCCCTGATGGCGCGCGCCGAGCCGCTCTAGGGTGGCGGGGTGCAGGTCGACGAGTTGAAGGTCCCCGGGGCGTGGTCGTTCACCCCCCGCCAGTTCCCGGACCCCCGGGGCGTTTTCCTGGAGTGGTACAAGGCCGCAGTGGTCGAGGACGTGGTCGGCCACCGGCTGGGCCTGGCCCAGGCCAACCACTCGGTGAGCAGCCGCGGGACGCTGCGCGGCGTCCACTTTGCCGACGTCCCGCCCGGCCAGGCGAAGTACGTCTACTGCACCCGCGGAGCCGTGCTCGACGTCATCGTGGACCTGAGGGTCGGTTCGCCCACGTTCGGCGTCAGCGACGCGGTCCGCCTCGACGAGGTCGACCGCCGTGGGGTCTACCTGTCCGAGGGGCTAGGGCACGCCTTCCTCGCGCTCACCGACGACGCGAACGTCACGTACCTGTGCTCGGAGCCCTACCACCCGACGGGCGAGCACGGCGTCCATCCGCTGGACCGGGAGCTGGACCTGCCGCTGCCCCGGGACGTCGAGCCCCTGCTGTCCGAGAAGGACGCCGCGGCGCCGAGCCTGAGCGAGGCGCGGGAGCAGGGACTCCTGCCGTCGTACGACGCCTGCCTGGCGTTCTACGAGACGCTGCGCGGCGGCAGCGGCCAGTAGCGGAGGACGACCCGGGCGAGCACCTCGGCCGGCCCGTAGCGCCGGCTGTCGTCGGTGACCAGCGGGTTGTCCGACTCGACCCACCAGCCGTCGCCCTCCCTGCGGACAGCCCGTTTGACCACCAGCAGGTCCGGCAGTGCCGGGAAGCGCGCGACCACGACGCTTCCGGCCGACACCCGCCCGCCCGGCCGGACGAGAAGGCAGTCACCGGGCCGCAGCGTCGGGACCATCGACGGGCCGTCGACGAGCACCGTCTCCAGGGGTCTGGACAGTGGCGGGCGCAGGAGGATCCTCCGATCGTGGCACTGGGTACAGGCGTAGGGTCGACAAAAGATCATCAACCCACGACTTGGGAGGACGAGTATGCGGCTGCCCCGCTTCCTGACCCCGACGACCATCGTCTCCGCGCACTGTGACCTGCCCTGCGGTGTGTACGACCCGGCCCAGGCGCGCATCGAGGCCGAGTCCGTCAAGGCCATCCAGGAGAAGTACCAGGCCAACCAGGACCCGGTCTTCCGCGAGCGCGCGGTGCTCATCAAGGAGCAGCGCGCCGACCTCGTGAAGCACCACCTCGCGGTGCTGTGGCACGACTACTTCAAGGCCCCGCACTTCGAGAAGTACCCGCAGCTCCACACGCTGTTCAACGACACGATCAAGCAGGCCAGCGGTACCGGTGCCAAGCAGTCGATGGACCCGGCCGACGGCCAGAAGCTGCTCGACAACATCACCGAGATCGACCGGATCTTCTGGGAGACCAAGAAGGCCGCCTGACCTCTGGCACATCGAAGGCCGGCTCCCGCGTGGGGGCCGGTCTTCGGCGCTCCCACGGCTGCTTGACTCTACGTATGGGCGAGCTCTGGCTGGTGAGGCACGGTGAGACGGAGTGGTCGCGCAGCGGCCAGCACACCGGCCGTACCGACATCGAGCTGACCGGTGCGGGCGAGGAGCAGGCGCGCGCCCTCGCTCCCCGGCTGCGACGCCCCTGGGCGCTGGTGCTGTCCTCTCCGCTCCAGCGCGCCCTGCGCACCGCGGAGATCGCCGGGCTGTCGGCGAGCCCCGATCCCGACCTCATGGAGTGGGACTACGGGCACGCCGAGGGCCGTACGACGGCGGAGCTGGCCGACGAACGCGGCGGGTGGAGCGTCTGGACCGACGACACCCTCGGCGAGACACTCCAGCAGCTCGGTGAGCGCTGTGAGCGGGTGCTGAAGAAGATCGCCCCCGCGCTGCAGCAGGGGGACGTCCTCATCGTCGCCCACGGCCACTTCCTGCGGGTCCTCGCCGCAGTGTGGCTCGGGCTGCCGCCCTCGGACGGCCGGCTGTTCGCCCTGTCCCCCGCAACCGTCAGCGTGCTCGGCCACGAGCGCGAGCTGCCCGTCATGATCAGGTGGAACACATGACACACGACGCGATCCGTCCGGCCACCCCCGCGGAGGTCCCGGTCATCCTCGCCCTGGTGCGCGAGCTCGCCGCGTACGAGAAGGAACCGGACGCGGTCGAGGCGACCGAGCAGATGCTGCACGAGGCCCTCTTCGGGGAGCAGCCGGCGGCGCACTGCCACGTCGCACTGAATCCGGCCGGCCAGGTCGTGGGCTTCGCGCTCTGGTACGTCACGTTCTCCACCTGGAAGGGCCGGGCCGGACTCTGGCTCGAGGACCTCTTCGTCCGTCCGGAGGCGCGCGGGCTCGGCCTGGGCAAGGCGCTGCTGCAGGAGCTCGCCCGCGTCTGCGTCGACCGCGGCTACGCCCGGTTCGAGTGGTGGGTCCTGGACTGGAACGTGAGCGCCCAGGGCTTCTACAAGAGCCTCGGCGCCCGGCCCGAGGACGCGTGGACGGTCTGGCGCGTCGACGGTGACGCGCTGCGGGAGCTGGCCGGCACGGAGGAGGCGACCGCCGAGCTCTAGGACGGAAGGCGCTCCCGGCTCCAGCGCAGGCCGGCACCGGCGGCTGCCGCGGCGAGGGCCAGGACGGCGAGCGCGCCCCGGCCACCGGTCATGGGCAGCGCCGCCGGGCCACCGGGAGCCGGCTGCGCGGGCGCCGGCGAGAAGCTCGGCAAGGGCGACGGTCGGACCTCGGCCGGCCGGCCGGCCGGTGTGACGGACGTGGCGGCGACGAGCGTCGCCCGCGTGAGATCCGGGGCCGCCGGCAGCCCTCCCGCGGCGGCTGCCAGGCCGGCTGCGACGGCACCCGCCGCAGCTCCCCTCAGGACCTGTTGTCGCGTCGTTCGCACACGGCACCTCCTGCCCCTCCTACGCAGAGTTGCACCTCGCGCACGCGCAGGACAGCTCGGCACGCCCTGGCTGCATCACTCCCGCGTCCGGCATAGGATCCCCTGGTGCGGTGCTACCAGCCGGACCATCGTGCGTTTTCTGCGCCGCTGCCGGGCGGCGCCGTGCGGTGAGGACCCTGGAGGGGGAATGACCGAGCAGATGGGGACGACCAGGACCGGTGGCGCGCTGTCCGGAGCCGGAAGAGACGTCGTCACCCTCCGCCTCCCGGCCGCCGGTGCGTACCTGTCGGTCCTGCGTACGGCGACGGCGAGCCTGGCCTCACGTCTCGACTTCACCATCGACGACATCGAGGATCTTCGCATCGCGGTCGACGAGGCCTGCGCGATGCTGCTGGTGCAGGCCGTTCCCGGCGCCGACCTGGAGTGCACGTTCGAGCTGACGGGTGACGCGATCGCGGTGTCGGTTGCCGTCCTGACCCTCGACGGGGAGCAGCCCACCCGCGACACCTTCGCGTGGACCGTCCTCACGGCACTGGCCGGCGAGGTCGACAGCTCCGTCGACGCCGACAACCGGGTCACCCTGTCGTTGCGCAAGCGTCGCGGCGAGTTCCCCGAGGCCGCTTCCTCGTGAGCGGCGTGACCAACGGCGAGACGACCTCGCCTACCCCGTCGACCACCCAGACCCCCGGCGTCCCGGCGCAGCCGACGCCCGCCGAGGCCCTGCTGCTCGCGGACCCCGACCTCGACCCGGAACTCGTCCGGGATCCGGAGGCGGTTGCCCCGACCGAGGCCGAGGTCGCCGCGGTGCCGAGCCGGTCGGAGCGCAGCGCGGCCGACCGGGCGCGGGCCCGCGAGATGTTCAGCGAGCTGGCGTCGCTGGCCGAGGACGACCCGAAGCGGGCCCGGCTCCGCGACGAGCTCGTCGAGGCGCACCTGCCGCTCGTGGAGTACCTGGCCCGTCGCTTCCGCAACCGGGGCGAGCCGCTCGACGACCTGATCCAGGTCGCCACGATCGGGCTCATCAAGTCGGTGGACCGCTTCGACCTCGAGCGCGGCGTGGAGTTCTCGACGTACGCCACGCCGACGATCGTCGGCGAGATCAAGCGGCACTTCCGCGACAAGGGCTGGGCGATCCGCGTGCCGCGCCGCCTGCAGGAGCTCAAGCTCTCGCTGACCAAGGCGACGAGTGAACTCTCACAGAAGAACGGCCGGTCGCCGACGGTCGCCGAGCTGGCCGCGCACCTGCAGATGACCGACGAGGAGATCCTCGAGGGTCTCGAGTCCGCCAACGCCTATTCGGCGGTGTCGCTGGACGCCCCCGACGGCGGCGACGACGACTCCCCCGCCGTCGCCGACTCCCTCGGCATGATGGACGACTCCCTCGAGGGCGTGGAGTACCGCGAGTCGCTCAAGCCCCTGCTCGAGCAGCTCCCGCCCCGCGAGAAGCGCATCCTGCTGCTGCGCTTCTTCGGCAACATGACGCAATCCCAGATCGCCGCCGAGCTCGGGATCAGCCAGATGCACGTGTCCCGGCTGCTCGCGCGCACCCTCGCGCAGCTGCGCGAGGGCCTGCTCGTCGACGAGTAGGTCAGGACTCCCGGAAGGCCTCACGGGCCTGCGGCGTGGCGAAGTGGTACAGCGTCGCGCCGGCGAGGAGGAACACCGGGACGGCGGCCACCCAGACGCGGCCCTGCACGAGCCCCGTGCCGACCGGGAGGGCCAGCAGCTGGAGCACCACGGCCGGCGAGCGGGCCCACCGGTGCAGCCGGTCGACGGCCCTGGCGAGCACGAGCAGCAACACGCCGGCGCCGATGGCGAACGCCGCGATCACCAGCGACGACGTCCGGTCCGCCGGCGTACCGGCCACCGTCGCCACCCCGTCCGCGACGCCCACGGCAGCCAGAGCCACCCCCTCGACGGCGAGGAGCAGGGCGGCCCGGCGGACGGCGATCGGTCGATGAGGCTCCACGGGAAGGCAGGCTAGCGGCGGATAGTCTGGCGGCATGCGCGCCCTGCTCGTGGTCAACCCCAAGGCCACCGCCACGACGCCGAGAGTCCGCGACGTCCTCGCCCATGCCCTGGCCAGCGAGACCAAGCTCGACGTCGTCGAGACCGACGCGCGCGGCCACGCCACCGAGCTCGCCCGGCAGGCCGCCGTCGACGGGCTCGACCTGGTCGTCGCCCTCGGCGGCGACGGCACGGTCAACGAGGTCGTCAACGGCCTGCTCGCCGACGGACCCGTGGCCGGGCTGCCCGCCCTGGCGGTGGTCCCTGGCGGCAGCACGAACGTCTTCGCCCGGGCCCTGGGCCTGCCCGCCGACCCCGTGGAGGCCACCGGGGACCTGCTCGAGGCCCTGCGCGCCGACCGGCGCCGCACCATCGGCCTGGCGCGCGCCGACGAGCGCTGGTTCACCTTCTGTGCCGGGCTCGGACTCGACGCCACCGTCGTCCGCCGTACCGACCGCCGACGCTCCGACGGACGCGTCGCCCGCCCGGCGCTGTTCGTGACCGAGGCGGTCACCGAGTTCGTCACCGGCACCGATCGGCGCCGTCCGGCGCTGACGCTGTCCCGGCCGGGCGCACCGGACGAGCAGCTCGGGCTCGCCCTGGTCTGCAACGCCGACCCGTGGACCTACTTCGGGGACCGGCCGGTCCGGCCCTGCCCCCGGGCCTCGTTCGAGACCGGGCTCGACGTCTTCGGCCTGCGCAAGCTCGGCCTGGGTACGACGCTGCGCTACGTCCGCCGGATCCTGTCCCGGAACCCGCGGCTGCGCGGCCGTCGCGTGCTGTCGCTGCACGACGTCGGGGAGTTCACGCTCACCGCCGACCAGCCGCTGCCCTTCCAGGTGGACGGCGACGACCTCGGGGACCGGACATCGGTCACATTCCGGGCCGTTCCCCGCGCGCTGAGCCTGCTCGTGTGAGAAATCCCGCGGACGCGGGAGTGAGGTCGCTCACACGGGGGCAAGGCGTCGTCAGCAACGGCCGATAGGGACGTGACGAACCAGACACCCGAAGGGCGGCGAAGTATCTCGTGATTGCTTGCCAGTCCGCAGCCCTCGGTGCTTGGGTTGAGAAGCGTCCGGGCAGGGATCTCGTCCCCGCCGCGGCGCAGTGCTCGACGGAGGGCCGGCTCGGTGTTTTCGCACCGGGCCACGCGTGATGAAGATCGTGAAATCCTTCACAATCGACGTCGCTCGGGACACCGCCCGCTAGAGCACGGCACGACCCCGGGGCACCGAGGCACCAGGGGTGACGAGCGGCCCGCCATGCCAGGCGCGGTCGCCGACGAAGGAGTTGGACCGCATGGACTGGCGCCACCGCGCGCTCTGCCGTGACGAGGACCCGGAGCTGTTCTTCCCGATCGGGACGACCGGCCCGGCTGCCACGCAGGTGGACGAGGCCAAGCAGGTCTGCCGTCGCTGTGCGGTCATCGAGGACTGCCTCAGCTGGGCGCTCGAGACCGGCCAGGATGCCGGTGTCTGGGGCGGGACCAGCGAGGACGAGCGGCGGGCACTCAAGCGCCACGGCGTCACCGTCCAGGCCCAGTCCGCCTAGGTCGGCCTGACCCGACTCCCCCGTGGGTGAGCGGTACGTCCGCCCGCCGTTGGTGCCTCGCGAGGCGCCGGCGGCGTGGCTGGCCGTCTGGCGTTTCCGCCTGACGGTCCTGTTGCTCCTGGCCGTCCTGCTCCTGCTGGTCTACACCGGGTTCCGGCACTTCTCCGGCGCGGCCAGCCAGAACCCCGGCCTGTCCTCGCTGCGAGCGCTCACCGTCCCGCGCTGACCGTCAGGCACTCAGCGGTACGACCACGGTCGCCGCGGTTCCGCGGCCCTCTGCGGGCTCGAGGCTGAGACTGCCGCGCAGTTCGCCCTCCACCAGCGTGCGGACGATCTGCAGGCCGAGGCGGGTGGACGCCGACAGGGCGAAGCCCTCGGGCAGGCCACAGCCGTCGTCCTGGACCACGACCTCCAGCGACGTCCTCGTACGCCGGACACGCACCTCGATGGACGACGCCGCGGCGTGCTCGACGCCGTTCTGCACCAGCTCGGTGAGGACCATCGCCATCGGGGTGGCCACCTCGGCCGGCAGCATCCCGAACTCCCCCCGCCGTACGACGGACACGTCCGCCTCCGGGGCGGCCACCTCCGCGCACATCGCGAGCACCCGGTCGGCGATCTCGTCGAAGCGCACCGACTCGTCGAGCGCCAGCGACAGCGTCTCGTGCACCATGGCGATCGAGGCCACCCGGCGTACCGACTCCTCCAGCGCGGCACGCGCACCGGGCTCGTCGAGCCGCCGGGCCTGCAGGCGCAGCAGCGCCGCCACGGTCTGCAGGTTGTTCTTCACCCGGTGGTGGATCTCCCGGATGGTGGCGTCCTTGCCCATGATCTGCCGGTCCCGGCTGCGCAGCTCGGTCACGTCGCGCATCAGCACCAGGGCGCCGCGCGGCTCGCCGCCCGGCATCAGCGGCAGGGCGCGGATCTGCACGGTCGCGCCCTGCGCCTCGACCTCGGATTCGCGGGGCTCGTGGAAGCGCAGGACGGCGGCCAGCGCGGACGAGCCTCGCGGCTCGTCGAGCTCGCCCTCCTGCCTGGTGAGCCGGGCGATCGTGCGGCCGAGGTGGGTTCCCACCAGGTCGGCGCTGAGCCCGAGCCGCCGCGACGCCGACAGGGCGTTGGGGCTGGCGTAGACGACGTGCCCGGTCCGGTCCAGCCGCAGGAAGCCGTCGCCGACCCGGGGCAGGTGCTCAGGCTCCTGGTCCCGGCCCGGAAACGGGAACGTCCCCTCGGACACCATCTGCAACAGCTCGCCCGCCGAGGTCAGGTAGGACAGCTCCAGCTGGCTGGGCATACGGGCGGCGGCGAGGTTGGTGTCTCGGGAGAGGACAGCGACGAGCTTGTCGCCGCGCCGGACCGGCACCGCTTCCTGCCGCACCGGCAGCCGGACGCGCCACTCCGGCTCCCCGTCCCGCACGATGCGGCCCTCGCGCCAGGCCCGGTCGACCCGGTAGTCGAGCTCCTCGTCCAGGGTCGAACCGACGACGTCGAGCGGGTACGCCGTGGGCCCGGTCGTGGGGCGCATGTGCGCGACGGCCAGCCACTGGCCCTCGTGCGTGCGGACCCAGAGCACCAGGTCTGCGAAGGACAGGTCGGACACGAGCTGCCACTCCGACACCAGCTGGTGCAGCCAGTCGACGTCGTCCTCGGCGAGGTCGGTACGGGCGCGCACCAGGTCGGACAGAGTCGACACCCGGCCAGCCTAGGGCGGGGCGGGTGCGCCGTCCGGGGGACCGGCCGGGGGCTGCCTAGGCGGCCGTGAGCAGCTCCAGCCGGCCGAACAGCCAGGACAGGCCGTCGGGGTCCGTCCGGGCAACGCGCCAGCCCTCGAGCAGCGCGTCCACGGCCTGCTCGTCGCGCAGGACGGCCAGCACGGACACGTCCGTGCACGACCCGTCGTAGCCGTCGGCCCGGCACAGGTACAGCTCGCCGGTGTCGCGGATCCAGGCCAGCCGGAAGGCGTCGTTGGAGGTGGCGTCGCGCCAGGTCGCACCGAAGTCGACCTCGGCGGACAGTCGCCGCTGGTGGTCGTCCGCGTGGAACGCCTGCTCGTCGGGCCAGGTCTGCAGTGCGCGCACAGGAACCTCCGGAGTGTTGCGGCGGCGGTACCGCCGTGCGACACAGGTTCCCCGCCGCGGCTTGCCGCAACCTGGACAGCAGTTGGACAGCGGCTGTCATCTGGACCTTGCCCCCGTGATCCAGAACCGACCTGGCAGGATCTCGGGCATGACCGAACTGCTGGACCGCACCGACCTGCTGACCCTTCTGCGCGAGCAGGTCCTCGACCGAGGCGTGGGACTGACCGAGGAGCAGGCACTCGCCTGCCTGTCCCTGCCGGACGACCGGCTGCCGGACCTGCTCCAGCTCGCCCACGAGGTGCGGATGCGCCACTGCGGGCCCGAGGTCGAGGTCGAGGGCATCATCAGCCTCAAGACCGGCGGCTGCCCGGAGGACTGCCACTTCTGCAGCCAGTCGGGGTTGTTCCCCTCCCCCGTACGGGCGGCCTGGCTCGACATCCCGTCCCTGGTCAAGGCCGCCGTCGAGACCGCGGCCACCGGAGCGACCGAGTTCTGCATCGTCGCCGCCGTCCGCGGGCCGGACGAGAAGCTCATGGCCCAGGTGCGTGCGGGGGTGGCCGCGATCCGCGAGGCCGTCGACATCCAGGTCGCCTGCTCGCTCGGGATGCTGAGCCAGGAGCAGGTCGACGACCTCACCGCGATGGGCGTGCACCGCTACAACCACAACCTCGAGACCGCCCGCTCGCACTTCCCGAACGTCGTCACCACCCACACCTGGGAGGAGCGCTTCGAGACGCTGCGCATGGTCCGGGAGGCCGGCATGGAGGTCTGCTGCGGCGGCATCCTCGGCATGGGCGAGACGCTCGCGCAGCGCGCGGAGTTCGCCCTGCAGCTCGCCGCTCTCGAGCCCGACGAGGTCCCCCTGAACTTCCTCAACCCGCGCCCGGGCACGCCGTTCGGCGACCTGCCGGTCATGGAGGCCAACGACGCCCTACGGGCGATCGCGGTGTTCCGGCTCGCGCTTCCGCGCACGATCCTGCGGTTCGCCGGCGGCCGGGAGATCACCCTCGGCGACCTGGCCCGCGACGGCATGCTCGGCGGCATCAACGCGGTCATCGTCGGCAACTACCTCACGACGCTGGGCCGCCCCGCCACCGAGGACCTCGACATGCTCACCGACCTGTCGATGCCGATCAAGGCCCTGTCCCAGACGCTCTAGTGCGCTGTTTCGGGGACGGCGACCCGGTCTACGAGCGCTACCACGATTTCGAGTGGGGCCGTCCCCGGCGCACCGAGCAACCGCTGTACGAGAAGCTCTGCCTCGAGGGGTTCCAGGCGGGCCTGTCCTGGATCACCGTCCTGCGCAAGCGGGAGGCGCTGCGCGAGGTCTTCGCCGGCTTCGACCCGGATGCCGTCGCGGCGTACGACGACGTCGACCACCTGCTGACCGACGCGCGCCTGATCCGGTCCCGGGCCAAGCTGACGGCCTGCGTGCGCAACGCCCGCGCGACGGTCGCCCTGCGGGCCGACGGCGGTCTGGCCGAGCTGCTGTGGGCGGCGGCCGAGCAGCCCTCCCCGGCGTACGACAGCTGGGGCGATGTGCCGGCCTCGACCCTCTCCTCCGCCGCGCTGGCGAAGCAGCTCAAGCGGGCCGGCTTCACCTTCGTCGGGCCGACGACGGTCTACTCGCTGATGCAGGCGTGCGGTCTCGTGAACGACCACCTGAACGGCTGTCCGGTGCGCGCCGAGGTGGAGGCCGAGCGGGTGGCGCTCAGCGCAGCACCCCGGTGAGGTAGAGCAGGACCAGGGTCACCACCGCTGACAGCAGCAGGCTGGGCAGGCAGCCGAACTTGGTGGAGAAGAAAAGGAACATTTCCCGCCCCTACCCGGTCCGGCTCGACTATCCCGCCGCGCGGAAGGTCCGTGCGTACGCCGACGGCGACGTGCCGCGCTGCCGGGCGAACTGCGCACGCAGCGTCGCCGCGCTGCCGAAGCCCGCCCGCCGGGCGACCTCCTCCACCGATGTGCCCCGCTCCAGCAGCCGCTGCGCGTGGGCCAGCCGCTGGCCGAGCAGCCAGCGGTGCGGCGTGGTGCCGGTGACCTCCCGGAAGCGCCGGGCGAACGTCCGCGGGCTCATGTGCGCCCTGGCCGCCAGCACCTCCACCGGCAGGCTCTGGTCGAGCCGGGTGACCGCCCAGTCCAGCACCCCGGCCAGCTCGTCGGCACCGGCATGGCGCTGCCGCGGCACCGGCGCCTCGACGTACTGCGCCTGACCACCGTCCCGGTGCGGCGGGACGACCATCCGCCGAGCCACCGCGTTGGCCACCTCCGCGCCGTGCTCGAGCCGCACGAGATGCAGGCACGCGTCGATGCCGGCGGCCGTCCCGGCGCTGGTGATCAGCTGGCCCTCGTCCACGTAGAGCACCGCGTCGTCGACCTGGACGAGCGGGTAGGCGGCGGCGAGCTCGGCGGCGTACCGCCAGTGCGTCGCGGCCCGCCGCCCGTCGAGCAGGCCGGCCTGCGCCAGCAGGAAGGCGCCGCTGCAGACGCTGAGGATGCGGGCGCCGCGGGCGACGGCGTCGCGCAGGGCCTGCAGCAGCGGCTCGGGGGCGGTGCGGTAGACGCGCCAGGCCGGGATGCAGATCAGGTCCGCGGTGGCGAGCCGGTCCAGGCGGTGCGGGGTGTCGATGGTGAACCCGCCGGTCGCCCGCAGCGGCGGCTCGTCCACCGCGACGAGCGCGAAGTCGTACGTCGGCAACCCCTGGTCGGACCGGTCGAGCGCGAACACCTCGCAGACCACGCCGAGTTCGAAGGTCGCGATCTCGTCGACCACGACGGCACACACGTCTTTGAGGACCATGACCGCAGTGTGGCAGATAATGAGCGGTCATGCGCAGTCCTGCCACTCGTCCCGGTGGACGGGCGGCGCGACAGTCCACGCATGACGATCACCGTGCTTGTCCTCCTGGTCCTGCTCGCCACCCTCGTCGGCGCCGACTCACGCGACGGCCGGGACTGGAGACGACCCACCCCGCGGTGGCCGGAACGCGACGTTGCGGTAGACACGGGGCGTGCCAACCTCGACCGCCTTCGTCCGCCGCGCGGAGCCCTCGGAGTACGACGGCGTCGCCGAGCTGACCGCGCGGGTCTACGTGTCGGAGGGGTACGCCTCCTCCGGCTACGAGGACGCGCTACGGCAGGTGGCCAGCCGTGACCGATCCGCACAGGTGCTCGTCGCACTCGTCGACGGGGCGGTTGCCGGCGCGGTGACCGTGGCCACGCGGGGCGGCGAGTGGGCCGAGCAGGCGGTGCCGGGCGAGGCGGTCATCCGGATGCTCGTCGTGGACCCGGCCGTCCGCGGGTCCGGGACCGGCGCGGCGCTGGTCCGCGCCTGCATCGAGCGGGCCCGGGAGGACGGCTGCGGGGTCGTACGCCTGTCGACCGACCCCTCGATGACCACGGCGCACCGGCTGTACGAGCGGATCGGGTTCGCGCGGACGCCGTCGTACGACTGGGAGCCACTGCCGGGCCTACGGCTGCTGGGCTACGCACTGGCGCTGCTGCCCTGGTGCGACCAGTGCGGCGAGGCGCTCAGCCCGGAGGGGCACGACCGGTGCCGGCGGATGGCCGAGCTCGACCCGCCCCGCTGGTGCGCGCAGTGCCGCCGCCGCATGGTCGTGCAGGTGACCCCGACCGGCTGGACCGCGAAGTGCGTGGAGCACGGGGTCCGCAGCAGCAGCTAGGCGACGAGCCCCAGCCGGCGCAGCTCCACGGTGAGGTCGTGCGGCGACGTGCTCGCGGCCAGCCCGGCCTCCAGCGTGATCACGCCGTCGCGGATGAGCGTCACCAGGTGCTGGTCGAACGTCTGCATGCCGTAGTAGCCGCCCTCGGCGATGAGCTGAGGCAGCGTCGTGGTCTTGTCGGGGTCGATGATCGCGTCCGCGATCCGGCCGGTGTTGACGGCGATCTCCATGACCACGCAGCGGCCTTCGCCGTCAGCGCGCGGGACCAGGCGCTGGCAGATGATGCCGCGCAGCGCGCCGGCGAGCGCGAGCCGGACCTGCTTCTGCTCGTGCGGCGGGAAGAAGTCGATGACCCGGTTGATCGTCTCCGCAGCGTCCGTCGTGTGCAGGGTCGACAGCACGAAGTGGCCGGTCTCCGCCGCGGCCAGACCGGCCTTCACCGTCTCGTGGTCGCGCATCTCCCCGACGAGGATGACGTCGGGGTCCTGCCGCATGGCGGCGCGCATCGCGGTGACGAAGTCCTCGGTGTCGACCCGGACCTCGCGCTGGTTGATCATGCCCAGCTTGTCGAAGTGCAGGACCTCGATCGGGTCCTCGATCGTGACGATGTGCACTTCCTTGTTGCTGTTGACGTGGTCGATCATCCCGGCCAGCGTCGTCGTCTTGCCCGAGCCCGTGGGGCCCGTCACGAGGACCAGGCCGCGCGGCTCCATGGCCAGCGCGGCGAGGACCGACGGCAGCCCCAGGTCGCTGAGGGGGATGGCTCCGACGCTCACCCGGCGGAAGACCAGGCCGCAGGCGCCGCGGGCGCGGAACGCATTGACGCGGAAGCGCCCGACGCCGGGCAGCGCGTAGGCGAAGTCGGCCTCGTTCGTCCGCTGGAACTCCGCCACGAGGTCCTCACGCAGGACCTCCTCGACCATCTGCGAGGTGTCGTCGGCGGTCAGGTCGGCCGTCTGCAGCTTGCGCAGCCGCCCGTCGATGCGGACGCGGGGCGGCGAGCCGACCTTGCAGTGCAGATCCGAGCCGCCGCTCTCGACCAGCGCGCGCAGGAACGGCTCGAGGGAGATCGTCACCCTCGGGTCTTCGGCGCGTCGGCCCTCCGGCTTGAAGGCCGGTTGGACTCAGCCGATCTCGGCGATGAGGTCGCCCTCCTGGACGACGTCGCCCTCCGCGACCGCGAGGCGCGTCACCGCGCCGGCGTTCTCGGCCAGCACCGGGATCTCCATCTTCATGGACTCGAGGATGACCAGGGTGTCTCCGTCGGCAACCGTGTCACCCTCGGCGACCACGGTCTTCCACACGTTGGCCACCATCTCGGCGCGAACCTCGGCCATGGGGTCTCCTCAAGTCGGGGGGGTGGCGCGACCCTAGCGGGTCGGTGATCAGCCCCGGAGCCGGGCCATCCAGGCCTCGACCTCGTCGGGATGCCGCGGCAGGGCCGCCGACAGGTTCCGGCAGCCGTCCTCGGTGATGACGATGTCGTCCTCGATGCGGACCCCGATCCCGCGCAGGTCCTCCGGCACGGTCAGGTCGTCCGGCTGGAAGTACAGCCCGGGCTCGACGGTGAGGACGTATCCGGGAGCCAGGGTGCCCTTCGCGTACATCTCACGCCGCGCGTGGGCGCAGTCGTGGACGTCGATGCCGAGCATGTGGCTCACGCCGTGCAGGGTGTAGCGGCGGTAGAGCTGGCTGTCCTCGGCCAAGGCGGCCTCGGCGCTGTCGAGAACACCCATCCGCTCGAGACCCTGCGCCAGGACTCGCATGGCCGCGCGGTGCGGGTCCAGGAAGTCCGCCCCCGGCCGGCAGGCCGCGATGGCGGCCTCCTGCGCCTCGTAGACCAGCAGGTAGACCTCGCGCTGCCGGTCGGTGAAGGTGCCGTTGACCGGCAGCGTGCGGGTGACGTCGGCGGTGTACAGCTCGTGGCCCTCCACCCCCATGTCGAGCAGCACGAGCTCGCCCTCGCGTACCGGCCCGTCGTTGTCGGTCCAGTGCAGGATGCAGGCGTGGCTGCCCGCCGCGCAGATCGAGCCGTAGCCGACGTCGTTGCCGTCGACCCGGGCGCGCAGGCCGAAGACACCCTCGATCCAGCGCTCGCTGGACTCCACGGCGGCCGGCATCGCGCGGACGACGTCCTCGAAACCGGTGACGGTGGCGTCCACGGCCTCCTGCAGCTGGCCGATCTCGTGCTCGTCCTTGACCAGCCGCAGCTCGGACAGGAAGGTTGCGAGCTCCGCGTCCTCGTCGGGGCCGCCAGCCACCAGCGCCTCGATGCCGGCGTCGTACCCGCGCAGCACCCGCGCCCGGGTCCCTTCCGGCAGCACCTTGGGCAGCTCCTCGAGCGGGCGGGCCTCGATCCCGAGCAGCGCACTGGTGGCGGCCAGCGTCGGACGCGGGCCGACCCAGAGCTCGCCGTACATCCGGTCGGTGAAGAACGCCGGCGTCGAGCGGTCCATCGACGGCGCCTGGAACAGCGTCGCCTCACCCTGCGGGTCGACCACCAGGACGGCGTCGGGCTCGTGCGAGCCGACCAGGTAGGCGAACTCGGTACCCGCACGGAACCGGAACTCGGTGTCGTTGGCCCGCGTCCGGTAACCGCCGGTCGGCACGACCAGCCACTCGCCGGGGAACCGCTCGGCCAGCGCGGCCCGGCGGCGGGCGCGGTACGGCGCGCTCGGATGCTGCTGCGGCGGCACCTCCTCCCGCGGGGCCCAGCCGGTGCTCATGAACTCCAGCAGCGCGGCCGGCCGGTCCGGGTCGTGGCTGGCGGTGCCCGGCGGTTCCTGCGGGGTCTCACTCATGGCCTCGAGGGTACGACGGGCCCCCACGCCGCGCGCTCCCGCAACGTCTGCTCCGCCCCGCCCATCCCTTGCGTCCGGGTGACCGTGGCTCGGGAGCCACCTCTACCCGGACGCAAGACGGAACCTCCGTCCCCAGCCCGCGCTGCGTCCGGGTCATCGTGGCTCAGGAGCCACAGGTGCCCGGACGCAAGGTGGCGGGAGGCGGGGTACGGCGGCCGGCGGCGGAGGGGCGGGCGCAGACACGCGCCAGGTCAGCGGCCCTTCCACCGCGGGGTGCGCTTGTCCAGGAACGCCCCGACGCCCTCGGCGGCGTCCTCGGTCGTGTTCAGCAGCGACAGCTGGGCCTGCATGGCGTCGAGCCCGACCTCCAGCGTGCTGTCCATCGCCGCGAGGAACGCCCGCTTGCCGAGGCGTACGGCGACCGGCGGCTTGGCCGCCAACGCGGACACCAGCGCCTGCGTCTCCGCCGTCAACTCGGCGGCCGGGACCACCCGGGACAGCAGGCCCATCTCCAGCGCCTCCGCGGCGGGCACCCGGCGCCCGGACAGCATCATCTCCATGGCCCGCTTCGGGCTCACATGGCGGCCGAGCAGCGCACTGACCATGAACGGCCACAGGCCGAGGTCGACCTCCGGCAGCCCGAAGGCGGCGGTGTCCGCGGCCAGGGCGAGGTCGCAGCCGAGCACCAGGCCGACCCCGCCGGCGAGGCACAGCCCCTGCACCGCCGCGACGACGGGCACCGGGCAGTCGCGCATCGCGAGGATGACCTCGCGGAGCAGGCCGCGGCCCTCGTGCACCTCGAGGCCGGTCGCGTCCGGAGCCATCTGGACCAGATCGGCCCCGGCGCTGAAGACCTTGTCGCCGGCGCTGGTGACGAGCACGACGCGGGCGTCGCCCGGCGCCCGCAGGGCGTCGAGCATGCCGCGCAGCGCCTCACCGCTGAGTGCGTTGCGCTTGGCCTCACGGTCGAGGTGCAGCCGCAGGACGCCGCCGTCCCGGGAGACCACCAGGTCGCTCATCGGGCAGCCCGCATCCGCTCGACCAGCCCGGTGTCGTACGCGCCAGTGACGAACTCCTCGTTCGCGAGCAGCTCCGCGAAGAACGGCAGGTTCACCTTCGGGCCCTCGACGGCGAACCCGGCCACGGCCTCGCGGGCCCGGCCCAGGGCCTCGTCGCGGGTCGGTGCCCAGACCGCCAGCTTCGCGAGCAGCGGGTCGTAGAACGGCGTGACCGTGTCACCTTCCCGGTAGCCGGCGTCGACCCGGACGCCCTCCCCCGACGGCTCCTCCCAGCGGGTGATCGTGCCCGGCCCCGGGAGGAAGCGGATCGGGTCCTCGGCGTACACCCGCAGCTCGATCGCGTGGCCGGACGGCTCGACCGCGACGTCGTAGGACGGCCCCTCGCCGGCCGCCACGAGCAGCTGCTGCTCGACCAGGTCGACGCCGGTGACCAGCTCGGTCACCGGGTGCTCGACCTGCAGCCGGGTGTTCATCTCGAGGAAGACGAACTCGTCTCCCGAGACGAGGCACTCCACGGTGCCGGCGTTGCGGTAGCCGACGGCCTCGCCGGCCCGCACGGCGGCGGCCAGCATCCGCGCGCGCAGCTCGGGGCCGACGCCGGGCGACGGGCTCTCCTCGGCCACCTTCTGGTGCCGGCGCTGCACCGAGCAGTCCCGCTCGCCGAGGGTGACGACGCGGCCGTCGTTCAGCCCGAGCACCTGGACCTCGACGTGCCGGGCCCGGTCCAGGTACCGCTCGAGCAGGATCGCCGGGGAGCCGAAGAACCGCTCGGCGCGGGTCCAGGCCGTCTCGAACGCCTTCCGCAGGCCGGCCTCGTCGTATGCGACGCCCATCCCGATGCCGCCGCCACCAGCCGCGGCCTTGACCATGACCGGGAAGCCGATCTCGCGGGCCGCGGCGACCGCGGCCTCGACGTCGGCCAGTGGCTCCGCGGTGCCGGCGGCCACCGGCACCCCGGCCGCCCGCACGGCGTTGCGCGCGTTGATCTTGTCGCCCATCCGCTCCATGGCGTCCGGCGACGGGCCGATCCACGTGAGCCCCGCGTCGAGGACGGCCTGGGCGAAGCCGGCGTTCTCGGCCAGGAAACCGTAGCCGGGGTGGATCGCCTGGGCGCCGGTCTGCCGCGCGGCCTCGAGCACCTTGCGCTGGTCCAGGTACGACTCGGCCGGCGCCGCCCCACCGAGCAGGACCGACTCGTCGGACTCCAGCGTGTGCAGGGCCCTGGCGTCCGCCTCGGAGTGGACGGTGACGGCCTTGATGCCGAGCCGCTGGCAGGTACGCACGACCCGGCGGGCGATCTCCCCACGGTTGGCCACGAGGACGGTGTCGAACACGCGGTCTCCCTCCCGGGTTGCAGACGGTCGAGCGGGACACTAGCGAGATGCTGCTCGCCCTGGCCGGGCTCCTGGCCGCCGTGCTCGTGGGGCTGCTCCGCGGCGGCGACCTGAGCCGGCTCGGACAGCTGCACCTGCGGAGCCGCCGGATGGTCTGGGCCGCACTGGCTACGCAGTTCGCCGGCGGGATCGTCGGCGGGCCCGTCTACGTCGTCGGGCTGGTGCTGTCGGCGGCACTGGTGGCGGTCTTCCTGTCCGGCAACCGGGGCATCCGGGGCACCGGCCTCGTCGCGCTGGGGCTGGTCGCGAACGCGTTGGTCGTCGGCCTCAACGGGGCGATGCCGGTCTCGGTCACCGCCGCCGCCCGGGCCGGCGTCTCGACCCTGGACGTCCTCAGCGGGGCCGACCCGCGGCACGAGATCGCCGGCGACAGCACCCGGTTGCCCTGGCTGGGCGACGTCATCGCGGTGCCCGCACCGGTACGGGCGGAGGTCGTGAGCCCCGGTGACGTCCTGGTCGCGGCCGGCCTGGCCCAGCTCGTGGTGCTCGGTATGGGCAGCCGCGGCCGGTCGCAGGGCAGGCACGGCGAGGGGCGGCTGTCGCGCCGCACCCCGGGGATGCCGAACGGGCCACAAGCTTGAGCGCTCCATGCTCAACTTGAATTGTGTGCGACCCTGTTGGTCGCCGTCACAAGGAGGACCCGCCATGGCCAAGAGAGGCCGCAAGCGCCGCGGGCGCAAGAAGAACGCCGCCAACCACGGCAAGCGCCCCAACGCCTAGACCCGTTGGTTCGAGGAGCCCCCGCCCATCCGGGTCGGGGGCTTCTTGCTGTCCGCGAACGGTCCGACCGGGCCGACCGTCCCGCGGACCCAGTCGACGGTGCTCCGCAGGCCGTCCGACAGCGACGTGAACGGCTCCCAGCCCAGGGCCCGCCGGATCCCGCCGTTCTCCAGCGTGATCGCCTGCAGTTCCCCGCGCCGCGCCGGCCGGAACTCCGGCGTGTCCGGCGTCCCGACGGCCTCCGCCAGCAACGTGTGCAGCCCGCGGACCGTCGTGCCGACGCCGGTCCCGACGTTCAGCCGCCGGCATCGGCCGGCCTCGCCGAGCGCCCTGACGAACGCGTCCACGACGTCGTCGACGTACACGTAGTCGCGTTCGGCCGTGCCGTCGCCGAACACCAGCGTGGGCCGGCCGGCGAGCAGGGCCCGCGCGAAGATCGCCACCACGCCGGCCTCGCCGTGCGGGTCCTGCCGTGGCCCGTAGACGTTGCCGAGCGCGAGCGAGGTCCAGTCCAGCCCGTAGAGCCGGCCGTACGTCGCCAGGTAGGTCTCCGCCGCGGCCTTGGCGGCGCCGTACGGCGAGCACGGCATCAGGCCGGCCCGCTCGCCGACCGGCAGCTTGGCCGGCTGGCCGTAGATCGTGCCGCCGCTGCTGGCGAACACCACCTTGCGCACGCCCGCGCGCCGGGACGCCTCCAGCACGTTGACCGTGCCGAGGACGTTGACCCGGGCGTCGTACGTCGGGTCCGCGACGCTCTTGCGGACGTCCATCTGCGCGGCCAGGTGGCAGACGACCTCCGGACGCTCGTGCGCGACCAGGTCGCTCAGCGCCGGGTCGGCGACGTCGAACCGGGAGAAGCGGAACTCCTTGGCCCGGCGCGCCTCGGTGAGGTTGACCAGCGCGCCGGCCGACAGGTCGTCGAGGCCCACGACCTCGTGTCCCTCGGCCAGCAGGCGGTCGGTGAGATGGCTACCGATGAACCCCGCGACCCCGGTGACGAGAACCCTCACGGGTGGCGCCGCCGCCAGCCTGCCCAGGCGCTCTCCACCATCTCGGCCAGGTCCCGCGTGGCGCTGAAGCCGAGTCCGTCGCGGATGCGGTCGACGGCGGCGACCACCCGGGCCGGGTCGCCCGGACGCCGGTCGACGATCTCGGGCTTGGTGTCGCGGCCGGTCACGTCGCCGATGACGTCGAGCACCTCGAGCACCGAGGAGCCCTCGCCGCGGCCGATGTTGTAGGTCGCCGAGGCGGCTCCGTCGTCCAGCGCGCGGGCCGCGGCCAGGTGCGCGTCGGCGATGTCGGCGACGTGGACGTAGTCGCGGACGCAGGTGCCGTCCGGCGTCGGGTAGTCCCCGCCGAAGACCTGCGGGCGCTCCCCCGCGTCGAGGGCCCGGAACACCATCGGCACGAGGTTGAACACACCGGGGTCGCCGAGCTCGGGACGGGCGGCCCCGGCCACGTTGAAGTAGCGCAGCGCCATGGAGCGCAGGCCGAACGCCGTTGCGCAGTCCCGCATCAGCCACTCGCCGACCAGCTTGGTCTCGCCGTACGGGCTCAGCGGGACGGCGGGCGTGTCCTCGGTGACCATGTCGACGTCGGGCAGCCCGTACGTCGCGGCGCTCGAGGAGAAGACGAACCGGTCGATGCCGGCGTCCCGGGTGGCCTCCAGCAAGGTGCTCAGCCCGGTGAGGTTCTCCCGGTAGTAGAGCAGCGGGTCCGCGACGGATTCGCCGACCTGCTTCTTCGCGGCGATGTGCACGACGCCGGTGACCCCGTGCTCGCTGATCGTCCGGTCGAGCGCCGCGCGGTCGAGCACGCTCGCCACGACCAGCGGGGCGCCGTCCACCCGGGACGCGGCACCGGTCGACAGGTCGTCCAGTGCGACCACCTGCCGGCCGTCGGCCACCATCGCGCGCACCACGTGGGCGCCGATGTACCCCGCTCCGCCCGTCACCAGCCATGTCATGCGGCGAGGTTAACCGCCGGGGCTGCACGCCGGCCGGCAGCCGGCCGGCTTCGCGTCAGTCGACCCGGAACTCGACGTGCTCGATCTCGAGCCGGACTTCCTGGATCCGGATCATGACGCGTTGACGCAGCTCGGCCGGCGCGGGGTCGCCTCCGCAGGAGCGCGCGACCAGGGCCTTCACCGCCTGCTCGAGTCCGTACTGCCGCAGACAGGGCGCGCATTCGTCGAGGTGGTGGCGGACCTTGCCGTAGGAGTCGGCGTCCTGCTCACCGTCGAGGTAGAGGTAGACCTCGGCGAGGACCTCGCTGCACGGCGTCTCGTGCGGCTCGCCGCAGCTCATGCGTCGCCACCGGCCTCGGAGCCGGCCTTTACGAGGCCCCGCTCGACGGCGTAGTCCTCGAGCAGCTTCTTCAGCCCCCGGCGGCCCCGGTGGAGCCTGCTCATCACGGTGCCGATCGGCGTGCCCATGATCTCGGCGATCTCCTTGTAGGAGAAGCCTTCGACGTCGGCGAGGTAGACCGCCATCCGGAAGTCCTCGGGCAGCTGCTGGAGCGCGTCCTTGACGTCGCTGTCCGGCAAGTGGTCGAGCGCCTCCATCTCGGCGCTGCGCAGACCGGTGCTCTGGTGGGCCTCCGCCGACGCGAGCTGCCAGTCGGTGATCTCGTCGGTCGGAGACTGCTGCGGCTGGCGCTGCTTCTTGCGGTAGGTATTGATGAAGGTGTTCGTCAGGATGCGGTACAGCCAGGCCTTGAGGTTGGTGCCCTCCTGGAACTGGTGGAACGCGGCGAACGCCTTGACGAACGTCTCCTGGACGAGGTCCTCGGCGTCCGACGGGTTACGCGTCATCCGCATCGCCGCGGCGTACAGCTGATCGAGGAACGGCAGCGCATCGCGTTCGAACCGCGCGCTGCGCTGCTCGCTGGTCTCGGTCTCGACCGTGCCCACCACCTCAAGTTGCCCGTGCTCGCGAGCAACCGAGTCTACGCCGGAAGGTAATCCCGGCATCTCGGCGGGCGACCAGGGGGCAAACCGGACGCCCGCGCCTGACGGCGTAGCGGCTCCCAGGGCGAGCATCCGACCTCCTCGTACGGCGTGTTGTCCGGTGCAACAACGCCCTTCGTACGGGCGATTCCCCGAACGGGTGACAAGACCGGCCCCGGGTGATGCCGACGCATGGTGGACCCGTGTCTGGCCCGGCCCGACGTAGGATCTGCCGCGTGGAAGGCCACCACCCGGCAGTCGAGCAGTACCTCGAGACGATCCTCGAGCTCGAAGAGTCCGGCATCGTCCCGCTGCGCGCCCGGATCGTGGAGCGCCTGGGTGTCTCCGCGCCCGCGGTCAGCGAGACGGTGAAGCGCCTGGAGCGTGAGGGCTACCTGACCCTCGACGCGGACCGGGTCATGCACCTCACCGCCACCGGCCGGGCCTACGCCACCTCGATGCTCCGCCGGCACCGGCTGGCCGAGCTCCTGCTCGTCGACATCCTCAAGGTGCCCTGGTCGCAGGTGCACGAGGAGGCCTGCCGGCTCGAACACGCGATCAGCCCGAGCCTCGAGGCACACCTGGTCACGCTGCTCGGCGACCCGGGCGCCTGCCCCCATGGCAACCCCATCCCCGGTTCCGTCAACGCCGTCGACCCCGGTCCGCTGCAGCCGCTGTCGACGGTGCAGGCCGGCTCGTCCTGCGTCGTCCGCCGGATCGACGAGAACCTGCAGACTCAGATCGACCACATGCGCGAGCTGGAGTCGGCGCACCTGCTGCCCGGCCAGAAGGTCACCGTGACCGCGGGTGCGGCCGGTACCGACCTCGACCTGCAGGTGGACGGTGTCGCGGTGACGCTCGAGCGCGTCGTCGCCGAGAACGTCTACGTCACGCTCTGAAGCCACTCCCGCACGACGGTCCGGACCTGCATGAGCGCCTCCGGCCGGCTGCGGCCGTCGCTGCGCCGTACGGCGAACGCGTGATCGGCACCGTCGACGAGTTCGACCCGGACACCCTCCGCGGGCTCGGGGACCCCGAAAGCGTCGCGCGAGCCCTGGACCACCAGGCGGGGCACCTCGGGCAGGAGCAGCTCGTCGCGTCGGCTCGCCGTACGACCCGGCGGGACCAGGGGGAAGGCGAGGGCCAGCACGCCGGCCGCCCCGAGCGCGCCGGCCGTCCGGCAGGCCACCCGGGCACCGCTGCTGCGGCCGCCGAGCATGAGTGGGCCCGCGGGCGTCAGCGTCCCGACGACGGCCAGCCAGGCGGTGTCCAGATGCGCGGGGGCCTCGGCGACCCGACGGCCGGCGACCCGCCACGGCTGCTCGACCCGGGCCACCGACAGCCCGGCCGCCAGCGCTCCGTCGCGGGCTGCGAGCAGGTCGGGCGCGTCCGGGCCGCCGCCGGCGCCGTGCCCGAGAACCAGAAGACCCGCTGGCTCGTTGTCCGGGACGTCGAGGTGCACGCGCGCCAGGCCCCGCGGCGTGGCTACGTCCCAGGTGGTGCCCATGTCCGGAGAGGGTAAGGATCTACTCATGCGGTCGGGAGAGGACGTCGGCGTTCTGCCGGACGGCATCTGGTCACCGTCGGGCGGGGCGAGCGCCCCGTCGCCGGCTCCGACGCCGGAGTCGGCGTACTGGCTGTTCTACGAGCAGGTCGCGGCGGCGCAGCTCGCCGCGTGGGCCCCCGCCGCACCCAGCCGGGTGCTGGACCTGTCCGGTGGCCGCGGCCGCTTCGCCTCGCAGCTCGTCCGGGCCGGGCACGAGGTGCTCCACGTGAACGGCCCCGCCTCCGACGAGGGGCCGGGCACGGTGGTCCCGCTCGTCGCCGATGCCCGCTCGCTCGCCTGGCTGCGTGACCGGAGCGTCGACGCGGTGCTCGCCGAGTCGCGCACGCTCTCGATGTGCCTGGCGGCGGAGGTCAACGCCGAGGACCTGTTGCGCGTCCTGCGCCCGGGTGGGCGGCTCCTGCTCGTCGTCGAGTCGCTCCTGCTGGGCCTGGCCCGGCTGGCCGGCCAGGGCCGCTGGGCCGAGCTGGCCGACGTGCCGTCGGCCGATGTCGTGCTGGTCCCGGCGGAGGACGGCACCATCACCCGATGTTTCTGGCCGGAGGAGCTCGAGTCGCTGCTGAGCGACGCCGGCTTCGAGGTCGACTGGGTCCGGCCACGTTCGGTGCTCGCGCCCGCCGCCGTCGAGCGCGCGCTGGCCGAGGGACGCGACGTCGCGCTGCGCACGCTCGTACAGACCGAACTCGCCCTCGCGAAGGAACGCGAGGGCGAGTCGACGGGGATCCACCTGGTGGCCAGCGCACGCCGGCCCTAGCTGTAGCTAGCGTGGCCCGTCAGGCGTGGGCTTCGGCCTTCACCTGGCACTCGACGCACCGGGCGGCCTCCGGGCGCACCTGCAGCCGGGCCTCGCTGATGGGCTGCCCGCAGTCGACGCAGATGCCGTAGCTGCCGTCGTCGATCCGGGCCAGCGCCGCCTTCACCTGCGTCCGCTGGTCGCCGGCCGCCTCGATGAGCGCCGTCTCACGATCGGTGTCGGACAGCTCGCTGGCCGTGTCCCCCGGGTGCTGGTCGAAGTGGCTGAGCTCGCTGCTCTCGCCGGCACCCTCGTTCTCCAGCGTCGTCGTGGCGGCGTCGAGCTCGGAGAGCATCTGCTCGAGTTGCTGTCGCGCGTCCTGCAGGTCCACGGGTGCTCCTTCGGACTGGTCCCGGTACGTCAGGCCGGGCGTGTCGGTCACAGCCCGAGGTCCAGGCAGCGACTTGTCGGCCCTACCCGCTTCGTCGTCCCCGTCACGGACGATCGCCGGCGGGCCGGTGTGCGCCGTGTCACGTGCCCGCCGTGCCCGCCGTGCCCGCCGTGTCGACACTGACGACACCGACGGTACGCCGCCTCCGCCGGCTGTGGAGTGTCGCTAGAACAGCCGCTGCGGGCCGGGCTCACCCACGTCCGGGACCGGCTCGACGAGCTCGGGGCCGTTGTTGCGGACGTTGCCGACCGCGGCCGAGACCGGCCAGGCATCGAGCACTCCCGGCGTGCCGGGGACGAGCAACTCCTCCCCCGGGTCGGGCACCGACGGGTCGAGCCAGCGCCCCCAGTCCTGTCGGGGCACGAGCATCGGCGTCCGGTCGTGGATCTGCCCGAGCTCGTCCGGAGCGTCCGTCGTGATGATCGTGCAGGTCCACAGCAGCGACTCGTCGGGCGCCTTCCAGATCTCGTACACCCCGGCCATCGCGAGCGGCGTCCGGTCCCGGGCGGCGAGGAACCACGGCTGCTTGTGCGGTCCGTCCTTCGCCCACTCGAAGTAGCCGTCCGCGGGCACGAGGCACCGCCGGCGCTGGTAGGCCGCCCGGAAGGCGGGCTTGTCCGCGACCGTCTCGCGCCGCGCGTTGATGAAGCGCGCGCCCACCTTCGGGTCCTTCGCCCACGACGGGACGAGGCCCCAGCGGGCGACCTGCAGCCGTCGCTGGTCGTGCCGCTCCAGCACGAGGTACACCGGATCGGTGGGTGCGACGTTGTACGACGGAGGCAGGATCTCCTCCGGCGGCTCCTCGACGGTGAAGTACGAGGCCAGGTCCGCGGGGTTCGCGCTGCTCGCGTAGCGACCGCACACGGCTACCGCTCCACCGGAGGAAGAGGCGGAGACCGGAAGGCGGGCCCTGGCACGCGTCCAGCCTAGGGCGCGGGATGGGAGACTCGCCGCATGTCGCCCGACCCCTGGCCCGCACCCCGCGCGGCCGGTCCGCTGTCCGCCGTCGTCGAGCTGCCCGGCTCCAAGAGCGTCACCAACCGCGCCCTGGTGCTGGCAGCGCTCGCCACCGGCCGGTCGGTCGTGCGCCGCCCGCTGCGCAGCCGGGACAGCGAGCTCATGGCCGCCGCGCTGCGCACCCTCGGCGTCGGTGTCAGCGACGCCGCCGAGGGCGACTGGATCGTGGACGGCACCGGCGGCTCGCTGGTGCCCGACGGAGACCAGGTGGACGTCGGCAACGCCGGCACCGTGGCGCGGTTCCTGCCGCCGGTCGCGACGCTGGCCACCGGGACGATCCGGTTCGACGGCGACCCGCGCGTCCGCCAGCGCCCGCTCGGGCCGCTGCTGGCCGCGCTGCGCGAGCTGGGCGCGAACCTCGACCGCGTGGACGCGCTGCCGGTGACGGTCCGCGGGACCGGCGGGCTGCGCGGCGGGACGGTCACGCTCGACGCGTCCGGGTCCAGCCAGTTCGTCAGCGGGCTGCTGCTGAGCGCGCCGCGCTTCGACGAGGGCCTCACGGTGCGCCACGTGGGCCCGCCGCTGCCGAGCGCGCCGCACCTGGCCATGACGGTCGATGCCCTGCGGGCCGTCGGCGCCGTGGTGGACGACACGGCTCCGGGCACCTGGGTGGTCGAGCCGGGCCCCCTGACGGCGCGCGACGCCGTCGTCGAGCCCGACCTGTCGACCGCCGCTGCCTACCTGGCCGCCCCGCTCGTCGCCGGCGGCTCGGTGTCCGTCCCGGGCTGGCCGGCCTCGACGACGCAGCCCGGCGCGGCACTGCCCGACCTGCTCGCCGAGATGGGTGCCCGGGTGAGCCGCGACGGCGACACCCTCACGGTGTCGGCCGGCGACCGGCTCACCGGCGTGGACGCCGACCTGCACGACGCCGGCGAGCTGACGCCGGTCCTGACCGCGCTGGCCTGCCTTGCCGACCGGCCGAGCCGCTTCCGGGGCATCGCGCACCTGAGGCTGCACGAGACCGACCGACTGGCCGCGCTGGTCACGGAGCTGGCCGCCCTCGGCGGCGACGTCCGCGAGACCGAGGACGGTCTCGAGATCCGGCCGCAGTCGCTGCACGGCGGGGTCTTCCACACCTACGACGATCACCGCCTCGCCATGGCGGCGGCGGTCCTCGGCCTCGCGGTCGACGGCGTGCTCGTCGAGAACGTCGCGACCACCCGTAAGACGGTGCCCGACTTCGTGGGCTCCTGGCAGGACATGCTCGCCGCCGGATGAGCCCGCGCGAGCTCGACGAGGACGACGTCCGGGTCCGCCCGGGGCGCAGCTCACGTCCGCGTACCCGCACCCGGCCGGACCACGAGGACGCGTCCGGCGCCACGGTCGTGACCGTCGACCGCGGCCGCTACCGCCTGCGGACCGACAGCGGCGACCTGCTGACCGCCGTACGGGCCCGCGAGCTCGGCCGGCGGGCGGTCGTCGTCGGCGACCGGGTTGCGGTGGTCGGCGACCTGTCCGGCGGCCCGGACGCCCTCGGCCGGATCGTGCGCATCGAGCCGCGCACCAGCCTGCTGCGCCGTACGCCCGACGACAACGACCCGGTCGAGCGGGCGGTCGTGGCGAACGCCGACATCCTCGTCGTCGTCACCGCGCTGGCCGATCCACCGCCCCGGCCACGTCTCATCGACCGCTGCCTCGTGGCGGCGTACGACGGCGGCCTGACCCCGTTGCTCTGCCTCACCAAGGCCGACCTGGCCTCTCCCGACGAGCTGCTGTCGCTCTACCGACCGCTCGGCGTGGAGGCGCTCTTCACCAGCCGGGGCTCCGGCGTCGAGGAGCTCGCGGCCCGGCTGGCGGGGCACACGAGCGTGCTCTTCGGCCAGTCCGGGGTCGGCAAGTCCACGCTGGTCAACCAGCTCGTGCCCGACGCGTACCGGGCCGTCGGCGACGTCAGCGGGATCGGGAAGGGCCGCCACATCTCGTCGTCGGCCGTCGCGCTGGAACTCCCGGCCGGCGGCACGGTCATCGACACCCCGGGCGTGCGCTCGTTCGGGCTCGGCGCCGTCACCCCCGAGCGGGTGCTCGCGGCGTTCCCCGACCTGGTGGACGCGGCCGCGCGGTGCCCACCCGGCTGCTCGCACCTGCCGGGCACCCCCGGCTGCGCGCTCGACGGGGCGGCCGTCAGTGCGGCGCGCCTCGAGTCGCTGCGCCGGCTCCTCGTCGCCCTGACCGAATAGGGCTGGGGGGTTCGACGGCGAGCCACCAGAGCAGGGCGGTCAGGCTCATCCCGTCGAGCACCTCGCCGGTCCGAACCAGCTCGCGGACACGTGCGGCTGGCACCCACTCGATGCGGCTCGACTCGGCCGGATCCGTCGGCTCACCGACGTACGCAGCGCCGTCGGCGGCGAACAGCTCGAACCGCTGGTCGCTCAAGCCGTTGCTCGGGTGGTAGCCGTGCAGCCGCCGCAGCGGTCCGGGCGCCCAGCCCGTCTCCTCGAGCACCTCGCGGGCCGCGGCCACGTCGAGCGACTCCCCCGGGTCGACGCCGCCGGCCGGGACCTCCCAGCCCCACGTGTCCGTGATGAACCGGTGCCGCCACAGCAGGAGCACCCCGCGGCCGGCCTCGTGCACGACCACGCCGACCGCCGGGCGCGGCGTACGCACGACGTGGTGGTCGAAGCGCGGCCCGTCGGGTACCTCGACGTCGACGAGCCGCAGTGAGACCCAGGGGCTCTCGTAGACCGACCGCTCGCCGTGCACGGTCCACTCCACGACGGGCAGGCTAGCGGCGACTAGTCCACCGCGACCGGCTGCTCGCCCGCCCCGACGGCGATGGTCTGCTCGATCTCGGTGATCCGCCGCTCCACCTCGGCCGCGTCCTGCTTGTCGCGGTCGATCTGCTCGGCGAGGTCCTCGTCGTTGCGCATGAGCGCGTCGAGGTTCGCGTCGCCCATCTCCAGCACGCCCATGTCGGCGTAGGCCCGCTGCACCTTGGGGCCCCAGAGCCCGATGTCCTTGACGATCGGCACGATGCGCGTGAAGAGCTGGTTGCGGAACATCCGCATGAACTCGGACTCGTCGACGTAGCGGTCGCACTCGTCCTCGTCGAGACCGACGGTCCCCCAGACCTCCTTGCCACGGATGCGGTCGCGCATCAGGTAGCAGGCCTCGACGACGAACTCCTCGCGCTCGTCGCGCTCCTTGGACGTGAGGTCGGCGTAGGCGTCCTTGAGGGCCAGCCGGCCGAAGGCCACGTGCCGGGCCTCGTCCTGCATGACGTACGCCAGGATCTGCTTGGGCAGCGGCTTGGTGGTGATGTCGCGCAGGATCCCGAACGCCGCAAGCGCCAAGCCCTCGATGAGCACCTGCATCCCGAGGTAGGGCATGTCCCAGCGCGAGTCGCGCAGGGTCTCCTCGAGCAGCTTCGAGAGGTTGTCGTTGATCGGGTACAGCAGCCCGATCTTCTCCTGCAGGAAGCGGGCGTAGGTCTCCGCGTGCCGCGCCTCGTCCATCGTCTGGGTCGCCGCGTAGAACTTGGCGTCGAGGTCGGGCACCGACTCCACGATGCGCGCCGCGCAGATCATCGCGCCCTGCTCACCGTGCAGGAACTGGCTGAACTGCCAGGCCGCGTGGTGGCGGCTGAGGTCCTTCTTCTGCTGTGCCGAGAGCTTGTCCCAGATCGGCGTGCCGTAGATGGCGCTGACCTCGTCCGGCAGGCCGAGGGCGTCGTACGGGTCGACCTCGATCGACCAGTCGATGCGCGAGGTCTGGTCCCACTGCTTGTCCTTGCCCTTCTGGTACAGCGCGAGCAGCCGGTCGCGCCCTCCGTCGTACTCCCAGTTGAATCGGGAGTCCCCGGCCATGGGGACGTCCCACGTGGTGGTGACGTCGGCGGGGCGGGCGTAGAGCTCTGAACTGCTCATGCGGGTTGTCCTCCAGGGAGCAGACGGTCGACCAGACGGGCGATCGAGCGGGCGGTCACGTCGGCCGGGCCGGCGGGCGTGACGATGTGACTGACGGTCAGACGGACGAGCGTGTCCGCGACGAACTCGATGTCGTCGACGGGCAGGTCGGGCCAGTGGCTGGACAGGTAGGTGACGTGGCGCTCGGTCACGGCCCGCAGCAGCGCGTCGGACCGGGTGGTCAGGAACGGCAGCAGCCCTTCGGCACCGTCATCGGTGAGAACGGCCTTGAGCAGCGGGTCCTCGCGGGCGATCCGCAGCGTCCACTCGACGGTCGCGCCGACCGCCTCGGACGGGGTGCCCTCGTGACCGGTGAGGACGGCCTCGGCCCCGTCGACGAAGCGCGCCGCCTCCCGCAGCGCGAGCGCCTGGGCGAGCCCGTCCTTGGTGCGGAACTCGGCGTACAGGGTCTGCCGGCTGACGCCGGCGACCGCCGCCACATCGGCCATCCGGGCCGCCGCCCAGCCGGGACCGACCGCGGCGTCGTACGCCGCGTCGAGAAGGGCTGCCCGGACGGGTGACATGCGCCACATGCTTTACACGAGAGCCCTCCGTGTCAAGCGATCTCCGTCGCTAGGCTCTGCCGATGACCAGTCCGGACGCCGACCTCGCCCTGGCCCACCAGCTCGCCGACGCCGCCGACGTCATCACGATGGCCCGCTTCCGCGCGCTGGACCTCCAGGTCGAGAGCAAGCCGGACCTGACCCCCGTGAGCGACGCGGACCGCGGCGTCGAGCAGGAGGTGCGCCGGCTGCTCGCCGCGCAGCGCCCGGGTGACGCCGTGCTCGGCGAGGAGTACGGCGTGGACGGCGACGGGCCGCGCCGGTGGGTCATCGACCCCATCGACGGCACCAAGAACTTCGTCCGCGGGGTCCCGGTCTGGGCCACCCTGGTGGCGCTGCAGGTCGACGGGGAGGTCACCGTCGGCGTGGTCAGCGCCCCCGCGCTCGGCCGCCGCTGGTGGGCGGCCCGCGGACAGGGCGCGTACGCCGGCGCGACCGCGAGCACCGGCACGAGGTTGCGCGCCAGCGGCGTACGCCGGCTCGAGGACGCGCACCTGTCGTACTCCAGCCTGACCGGCTGGGACGACCAGGGCCGCCTCGGCGGGCTGCTCGACCTGTCCCGGAAAGTCTGGCGCACCCGCGCCTTCGGGGACTTCTGGTCGCACATGCTCGTCGCCGAGGGGGCCGTCGACATCTCCTGCGAGCCCGAGGTGTCGCTGTGGGACCTCGCCGCCCTGCAGGTCGTCGTCGAGGAGGCGGGCGGCCGGTTCACCGACCTGTCCGGTGCGGCCCGGCCCGACGGCGGCAGCGTGGTCTGCAGCAACGGACACCTGCACGACGAGGCGCTGGCCGCGCTGCAGGTGGGCTAACCGGCGGCGGAGCTGACGCCGGTGTCGTCGGCGGTGTCGTCGGCGGTGTCGCGCACCGGGATCGGGACGGGGTCCGGGATGACCGCACGGGCGCTCCTCGCCGCGTCGTACCGGGCGAGCAGCCGCGGGGTCAGCCAGAGGGCGGCGGCGTCGAAGAAGCAGTAGCCGCCCGCGATACCGCTCGGCGGGTTGCCGATGGAGATCAGGCCCGTGGGGTCGTGCGGCTGCCAGGCCCACGTCCCCAGCCCGGTGCCCATCAGCTCGAGGTAGGACGTGACGAAGAACGCCCCGCAGTAGACGAGCGGCGTCCGGCCACGGCGCAGGAACAGCAGCAGGCAGCCGAACCACAGCGCACCGAGCAGGTCCGGCCGGGCGGACAGGGTCAGACCCCAGACCGTCCACGCGCCGCAGACCGCCACCGTCGCCGCGACGACCACCCGACGCTGGGAATGGGCGAGCGCGCTGCGGCCCAGGGCGAGCGCGGCCAGGTACACGAGCCCGTGGCCCGGCGGCACGAACGCCGGCACGTTCTCCAGCCGGTAGACGTACACGCCCAGCCAGCCGGCGAACACGTACTCGATCACCGACGCGTACAGCACGACGATGCCGACCTGCACCCGGGAGGCGCGGCTCTCCCCGCGCAGCGCGACCAGCAGGAGCAGCCAGGTGCCGGCCCCGAGGAACCGCTGGCCGGTCAGCGAGGCGTGCCGGTCCAGCACCAGCACCACCAGCACCCACACCCCGACGAGCGCCGCCAGCCGGGCGTTTCGGGTCAGCTGCACGGATCCAGCCTGCCACGGCCGCCGCGTGGTCCAGACTGGACGGCGACAAGGGGAGAATCGTGACCACGCCCACCCGCGCACTCGCCCGGCTGCTCCGCCATGCCCAGACCACCGCGCCCGACGACGTGACGGCGACGCTCGTCGAGGGCGCGCGGCTCCTCGGGGGCAGCGACGTGGTCCTCTATCTCGTCGACTACGAGCAGGAGCGGCTGCAGCCGACCACCGACCGCCTCGACCACGGCGAGCCGGTGGCCGAGGCGTCCATCCGCGGGACGATGGCCGGCCGCTGCTTCAGCAGCCAGCGCCTGCTGGAGGCACCGGACGGCGACACCGTCCAGGTGTGGGTGCCGGTGAGCGAGCGGGCCGCCCGGCTGGGTGTCCTCGCGATGACGGTCCCGCAGCTCGACGAGCAGGGCCGCGAGCTCTGCGAGGAGCTCGGGCTCCTCGCAGGACAGCTGGTGCTGACCGCCTCGGCGTACTGCGACCGCTTCCACCTCCAGCGCCGCCGGCGGGACCTGTCGCTGGCCGCCGAGATGCAGTGGAGCCTGCTGCCTCCGCTGACCTTCGCGTACGACGGGACGACGGTCGCCGGCCTGTTGGAGCCGGCGTACGAGGTGGGCGGTGACTCCTTCGACTACGCCTTGAACGGGCGGACGCTTCAGTTCGGCGTCTTCGACGCCATGGGCCACGGGGTGCCCTCCAGCGTCACCTCAGGACTGACGGTGGGGGCGTACCGGCACGGCCGGCGCAGCGGCGGGGACCTGCCGGCGGTCCTGGCCGGCATGGACGCCGCCGTCGAGGGCGTCCTCGCCGACACCTTCGCCACCGCGCTGATCGGCGAGCTCGACCTGACCGGCGGGGTCCTGACCTGGCTGTCCGCCGGTCACCCCCCGCCGCTCGTCATGCGGTCCGGGACGGTGCTGCCCGAGCTCGAGCAGGAGGCCGCGTTCCCGCTCGGGATGGGTCTGGACGACACGGTCGACGCGCTGCACCCGTCGTCGCTGCAGCTCGAGCCGGGCGACCGGGTGCTGCTCTACACGGACGGCGTCACCGAGGCGCGGTCCCAGGACGGCGAGGAGTTCGGCCCGGAGCGCCTGCACGACGTGTTCGTCCGGGAGAGCAGCTCCGGTCTGCTGCCGGCCGAGGTTCTCAGGCGCATGGTCCAGGCCTGCCTCGACTGGCAGGGCGGCCCGCTGCGCGACGACGCCACCCTCCTGCTCCTCGACTGGCAGCACCCGGCGCGGGTCGTCGGGCCGCAGCGCCTTCCCTGAGCCGGTCAGGTCCGACCGGCGAGCGCCCGGCCGGCCGACAGCCGCAGTTCCTCGAGGGCGTCCGCCTGGGCGGCCGCGCGGTCGATGAGCCGGTCGAGTTGCGCCGGGTCCAGCCGCGGGTCGTCCATCACGCGCAGCAGCCGCCAGCCCGCACCCTTGCCCTGCACGCCCAGGTACAGCGCCTCCAGCTCCACGACCGAACTCAGCGGCGAGCGGGACAGCAGCCGCCCGTTGAGCTTGAGCCGGCCGACCTTCTCCATGGCCCAGCCCGCCGCGACCTTGTACTGCCGGACCGGGACGTCCAGCGTGCGCATGATCCGGAGCAGCTGCTCGCGGTCCTCCTCGACCTCGGGGGTCAGCCGGTCCAGGACCTGCCCGGCCGGGGTGCCGCGATGGGAGGCGGCCGCCCGCCGGAACAGCTCCAGCCCGGTGGTCGAGCCGGCCAGGTGGTCGTTGAGGTAGATGCCCAGCAGTCCAGGGTCCGCGCCGGGTTGGCTCATGGAACCTCCTCATGTCGCCGGTGTGCGGGCCGTCCTGCCCCGGACGGGCGGGCCCATGCGGCGGACGGCAGCTGCATCAGCCGATCACCGCTCCGTCCTACGGTGGGGCCATGCCGTCGGTGCCCCCGCTGCCCCCGCTGCCCTCGCTGCTTCTCTCGCGTCCCGACCTGGAGTTCCTGCTGTACGAGTGGCTCGACGTCGAGGCGCTCACGAGGCGCCCGCGCCACGCGGACCACTCGCGGGAGACCTTCGACGCCGCCCTCGAGTTGAGCGAGCGGATCGCGACGGACCACTTCGCGCCGCACAACAAGAAGAGCGACGCGCAGGAGCCCACCTTCGACGGGCAGGACGTCCACCTGATCCCCGAGGTGAAGAAGGCGCTCGACGTGTTCGCCCGCAGTGGGCTGATCGCCGGAGCGATGGACGCAGAGATCGGCGGGATGCAGCTGCCGTCCGTCGTCGCCGGTGCGTGCTTCGCGTGGTTCCAGGCCGCGAACATCGGCACCTCGTCGTATCCGTTCCTGACCATCGGCAACGCCAACCTGCTCCGGCAGTACGGCACCCCGGACCTGGTCGAGACGTACGTCCGGCCGATGACCGAGGGCCGGTTCTTCGGCACGATGTGCCTGTCCGAGCCGCAGGCCGGCTCGTCGCTCGCGGATGTCACCACCCGGGCCGAGCCGCAGCAGGACGGGACCTACCGGCTGTTCGGCAACAAGATGTGGATCTCCGCCGGCGAGCACGACCTGGCGGAGAACATCGTCCATCTGGTGCTCGCGAAGATCCCCGGTGGCCCGGCCGGCGTGAAGGGGATCTCGCTGTTCCTCGTGCCGAAGGTCGTGGTCGCCAGCGGCGAGCGCAACGACGTCGTGCTCGCCGGGCTCAACCACAAGATGGGCTACCGCGGCACCACCAACACGATGCTCAACTTCGGCGAGGGCGTGCACCGGCCGGGCGGCGCCCCCGGCGCCATCGGCTACCTCGTCGGCGAGCCCCACCAGGGGTTGTCCTACATGTTCCACATGATGAACGAGGCGCGCATCGGCGTCGGCTCCGGCGCCACGGCCCTCGGCTACACCGGCTACCTGCGCTCGCTCGCGTACGCCCGCACCCGCACGCAGGGCCGGCCGGTCGGAGCCAAGGACCCGGCCGCCCCGCCGGTGCCGATCATCGAGCACGCCGACGTGAAGCGGATGCTGCTGGCGCAGAAGGCGTACGTCGAGGGCGCTCTCGCCCTGAACCTGTACTGCGGCCGGCTGGTCGACGAGCAGAAGACCGGCAACACCCCCGAGGACCGGGAGCGCGCGGAGCTGCTGCTGGACGTGCTGACGCCGATCGCCAAGAGCTGGCCGTCGCAGTGGTGCCTGGAGGCGAACAGCCTGGCCATCCAGGTGCACGGCGGCTACGGCTACACCCGCGAGTACGACGTCGAGCAGCTGTACCGGGACAACCGGCTCAACGCGATCCACGAGGGCACCCACGGCATCCAGGGTCTGGACCTGCTCGGCCGCAAGGTCGTCATGCGCAGCGGCGCGGGACTCCTGCTGCTGCTCGAGACCCTCGGCGAGACGGTGTCGCGCAGCCGGCTGGGCGGCGACGAGCTGGCCGCCCTGGGGGCGCAGCTCCAGGCCGCGGCGGACCGGGTCGCGACGGTGACCGGACAGCTGTGGGGTTCCGGGGACGTGGAGACCGCGCTGGCCAACTCGTCGGTCTACCTCGAGGCCGTCGGGCACGTCGTGGTGGCCTGGATCTGGTTGGAGCAGCTGCTCGCGGCGGACGGCCGTACCGGCGACTTCTACGAGGGCAAGCGGCAGGCCGGGCGGTTCTTCTTCCGCTACGAGCTGCCCAGGACGGCACCCCAGTTCGATCTGCTGGCGAGCCTGGACCGGACCACCGTCGAGATGTCCGACAGCTGGTTCTGAACCCCCCCGTCCGGCCCCCTGCCCGGGTCCGTGGCACCGTCCTGGGTACGGTCGAGATCACCCATCACCGGAACAGGGAGTACATATGGCGAAGATCGACGACCCGGCAGTCCAGAACCTGCTCACCCAGCCCAACCACGGGATCGTGTCGACCTTCGACGACGACGGCTCGATCCGCAGTGGTGTCGTCTGGGTCGACCTCGTGGACGGCAAGCTCGCGCTCAACAGCGCCGAGGGGCGCACCTGGCCGACGAACCTGCAGCGTGACCCGCGCGTCACGGTGCTGGTCTACGACCAGAACAACCCGTACGAGTACGTCGAGGTGCGCGGCACGGCCACGTCCAGCACGGCCGACGCCGACGGCCACATCGACCGGCTCGCGAAGAAGTACCTGGGCAAGGACAGCTACCCGTTCCGCCAGGAGGGCGAGCAGCGCGTCAGCTTCTTCGTCGACCCGAAGACCGTGAAGTACCAGAAGCAGTAGGCACCAGGCACATCGGCGGGCCCCGACCTCCGGTCGACGACCGGAGCACGGGGCCCGTCCTCGTGCCGCCGGCTACGGCTTGAGGACGACCTTCACGCAGTCGTCCCTCTTGTGCTTGAAGGTCTCGTAGCCCTTCGGGGTGTCGTCCAGCCGCATCCGGTGGGTGACGACGAAGCTCGGGTCGATGTTGCCGCGTTCGACCTGGGCGAGCAGCGGCCGCATGTACCGCTGCACGTGGCACTGACCGGTCTTCATCGTGATCGACCTGTTCATCCAGGAGCCGGCCGGGAACTTGTCGACGAACCCGCCGTACACCCCGATGACGGAGACGATGCCGCCGCTCCGGCAGGCCAGGACGGCCTCCCGGAGGGCATGGGGCCGGTCGGTCTCGAGCCGGAAGGCCTGCTTGACGCGGTCGTAGGCGTTCAGCGGCTTCACCCGGTGCTTCGCCTCCATGCCCACCGCGTCGATGCATGCGTCGGGTCCGCGTCCCGCGGTCATCTCCTTCAGCGTCTCGATGACGCTGGTCTCCTGGAAGTTGATCGTCTCGGCACCGGCCTTCTCCCGGGCCATGCGCAGCCGGTACTCGTACTGGTCGATCGCGATCACCCGTTCGGCGCCCATCAGGTACGCGCTGGCGATGGCGAACTGACCTACCGGACCCGCACCCCAGACCGCGATGACGTCGCCGGGCTTGATCTCACAGAGTTCCGCGCCCATCCAACCGGTCGGCAAGATGTCGGACAGGAAGAGCACCTTCTCGTCCGGCAGGTCCGACTCGATCTTGAGCGGCCCGACGTCGGCGAACGGCACCCGGGCGTACTGCGCCTGCCCGCCGGCGAAGCCGCCGGTCAGATGCGAGTAGCCGTAGATGCCGGCCGTCGCGTGACCCCACATCTTCTCGGCCATACCGGCGTTCGGGTTGCTGTTCTCGCAGGCCGAGTACATGCCGGCCTCGCACTGCAGGCACGCGCCGCAGGCGATGGGGAACGGCACGACGACCCGGTCGCCGAGCTGGAGGTTGTCCACCCCGGGCCCGACCTCCACGACCTCGCCCATGAACTCGTGGCCGAGGATGTCGCCGCGCTCCATGGTCGGGACGTAACCGTCGTACAGGTGCAGGTCCGAGCCACAGATGGCGCTCGACGTGATCCGCACGATGGCGTCCCGGCGGTTCAGGATCTTGGGGTCGGGGACGTCCTGGACCTCCACCCGGTTGCGCCCCATCCAACAGTTCGCTCGCATGGCTCTCCTTCTCAGGTCACGGCCGCTAGACGCGGGAGGGCAGGGGCTGGGCCTCGCGCTGGTGCATCTGCCAGCGGGCGCTGTGACCGGCCGGGCTGCCGTCTGAGCGGAGCACCTCGCCGGTCTCCATGACCTGCTTGAAGCGCCGCAGGTCGTCCCCCACCTGCTGCTCGGGCTGCTCACCGAACAGCTTCGCGACGGCGGCGCCGAGCTTGCCGCCGGGGATGACGTAGGTGAGCTGGACCCGGACCTCGGTGCCGCGCCCGCCGGGCGCCGGCGTGAACCGGACCGAGCCGGCGTTGACGACGCCGGAGCCCGGCATCGAATGCCACGAGATGTACTCGCCGGGGCGGTCGTCGACGATCTCGGCATCCCATTCGACGCTGCGACCGAGCGGCCCGGCGGCCCGCCAGTGCGAACGCCGGTCGCCCGTGATGGACACCGACTCGAGGTGGTACATGAACGTCGGCAGGTTCTCGAAGCGGTGCCAGAACCGGTAGACCTCCTCGCGCGGCCGGTTCACCGTCACCGCGCCGGTCAGGTGCAGGCCGCCGGCCCCCATCCCCTCGTCCTGCGCCATGCTGTTGCCCACCGCGGAGATGAGGTCGAGCACCGTGACCCCGGCGACGGCCGCGGTGGCCGTGGCGGTCCTGGCCCGCCGCCGGCCGCGGTTCCCCTGCAGCGCGCGGCCGAGGGTGGCGAGGTCCATCACGTCGCCGGCCACCCGCGTCCACGACCAGAACCCGAGCCGGTTGGTGCCGAGCAGGCCGCCGGCGTGGATCACCTCACGGACGCCCACCCCGCGGATCAGTGCCCGGCTCGAGGGCTCGTCGTCCACACCGGCCTTGCGGGCCAACTCGTCCGGCGAAAGCAGCTGGCTCAGCCCGAGGCCCAGGCTGAACACACCGAGGCCACGCGCCAGCCCGCGCAGCGGCGAGGCGTTCACATTCCGGCCGCGGAAGGACCGCCCGCCTGGCGGCGGGGACACGCGGTGGCCGGACGGGGCCGTGGACGGGGAAAGGACGCTGGTCACAGGTTGCTCCCGGGCGCGATCGAGCCGGGACGGCGGCCCAGGTCCGAGCCGCCGCCGGGTGCGCGCAGCGGCGGCCGGTCGGCCGGGGGGCTGCGTCTGTCGGCACTCTCACCGTGCTGGGATGACGCAAACAACCGACACCGCGCCATGCGGCAGGCGATGCCGGAAGCACCGACTTACCGGTACGGCAGCCTCACGGGGACGGGTGGCTCAGCCGCCCGCGCCGAGCAGGATCGCGCCCACGATGGCCAGGCCGATACCGACGCCCTGCACCACGGTCAGCCGCTCGCTGAGCAGGACGACGGACAGCAGCGCGACGAACACCGGATAGATGCCGGCCAGGGGCACGACCACGCTGGCGCTGCCCCGCTCCAGCGCCAGGTAGAACGTGATGAGGCCCGCGCCGCCACACATCCCGCTGATGACGGACAGCCAGATCCCCCGCGGCGCCCACGACCCGGGCCGGTCCCCGACCTTCAGGGCCACGAAGGCCATGGCGAAGGTGACCACGCCGTAGATGACGGCGGTCTGCACGGGCGTGGCGGTCCTCAGCGCGATCTTGCCGAGGAAGCTCCACAGGACCCACAGGACGAGGGTCGCGCCCGCATAGAACAGATAACCCACGGAAGAAGCCGTCCCTTGCGCCGAAGTGTGTGCACCTTGTGCAGGAGACGTTAGGGCATACCGCACCGACCGGGCGGCCGGGTCCTCAGCCCGCGGCGGTGCCGGCCTGCAGGAGAGCCTTGGCCAGCAGCCCGGACTGGTAGCCCAGCAGGGTCTGACCGGCGGGCGGGCGGCCGTACCCGCTGATGAGGACGATGATCCGGCCGCTCACCCCCAGGGTGCGGACGTCGCCACTGACGACGTCCGGGGTCACGAGGCGGTAATGCACCGCGCGCGCCGGGGCCGGAACGGGCACGGCGGCCAGGTCGGCGACCCGCACCCGCGTGCCGCCGGCGTCGTACGACGGGCAGCGGGTGGGGTTCGCCGCCTGCACGGCGTAGACGGCGTCCGCGTCCGCCGCGGTGGAGTAGACGCCGACGCTCTCGAACACGGTCGCCTGCCCCGGCGTGGTGCCCTTGGCGTAGAGGTTGGCCGACTGGTGGGGCAGCCGGGGCCCGGCAGAGGCACACAGCCCCAGCTGCGGGGGCTGCTCGGTCGTGACCGTCGCGTCGACGTGCGGCCGCTGCTCCGGCAGGCCCGGCAGGTCGGCAGCCTGCAGCAGCGCGGTCCGCAGCCGGGCAGCAGGCAGCGCCCCCGTCATCGACATCGAGGCCGCTGCGGTGGGCGCAGCCGGACCGTCGACCGCCGGTTCGTGGGCCGGGCTGCTACAGGCGGTGATGGCGCCCAGGCAGCCCAGCACGGTCAGGACAGTCGTTGCTCGTCGGCGGCGCACCCGCCCATTGTCCGGGTCGTCCCGGTCCGGGCAGCTGCGGGTCAGGTCAGGAGGTGCGCTCGGCCTCCGGACCCGCGGCCGTCAGCTGCTCGAGGCTGCCGACGCCGACCGGGCAGGTGATGCCCGTTCCGCCGATGCCGCAGTACCCGTTCGGGACCTTCTGGAGGTACTGCTGGTGGTACTCCTCGGCCGGGTAGAACTCCCCGGCCGGCACGATCTCCGTCGTCACGGCGCCGAGACCGGCGGCCGCCAGCGCGCCGGCGTACGCCTCACGGGAGGCCTTGGCCTGGGCGAGCTGCGCGTCACTGGTCGTGTAGATCGCCGACCGGTACTGCGTGCCGACGTCGTTGCCCTGCCGCATGCCCTGCGACGGGTCGTGGCCCTCCCAGAACGTGCGCAGCAGGTCCGCGTACGACAGCTGCGCGGGGTCGAACACCACCCGGACGACCTCGGCGTGCCCGGTCATCCCGGAGCAGACCTCCTCGTACGTCGGGTTCGGCGTGATGCCGCCCGCGTAGCCGACCGACGTGCTGAAGACGCCCGGCAGCCGCCAGAAGATGCGCTCGGCACCCCAGAAGCAGCCCATCCCGAAGACGGCGACCTCCAGGCCGGCGGGGTACGGCGGGTCGAGCGGAGCGTCCAGCACCGCGTGCCGGGCCGGCACGGGGATCCGGGCCTCACGACCGGGCAGCGCGTCGGTGGCGGTGGGAAGCTCGATCTTCTTGCGGGCGGACCACATGGTGCGGCTCCTGGGTCGGCGTCATCGGGTCAGGGGATGCATCAGGTGGAACCCCGGGAGGCGGGCCCACGTTCCCGGGTGCCGCTGCCGGTTCAGTGCAGCCAGTCGGCCAGTTTCCCGCCCCGGGACACCGCGCGCAGGCGCGCCTCCGCCGCCGCGCGCACCTCCGGTGTCGAGACCACCAGCAGCTGGTCGCCGGCCTCGAGCCTGGTGTACCGGTCGGGGACGAGGCTGCGCGGACCGCGGACGACCAGGGTCAGATGTGCACCCGGGGGCAGGCGGAGCTCGTCGACGTACACGCCGATCAGGTGCGACCGCGGCGGCACGGACATCCCCAGCACGTCGGCGTGTGCCTCCTCCAGCGGGGCCGCCTCGACCTCGAGGTCGGTCGCGTGCACGGCCTCGACGAGCCCGAGCCGCCGGCCGAGCAACGGCAGGGTCGGTGCCTGGAGCAGGGTGTAGACCACGACCAGCACCAGGACGACGTCCAGGATCCGCGTCCCCTCGGGGATGCCCTGGGTCACCGGGATGATCGCGAGCACGATCGGTACGGCTCCCCGCAGTCCCGCCCAGGACACGAAGGCCTGCTCGCGCCACGGCAGCCGGAACGGCAGCGCCGACAGCGACACGGCGAGCGGCCGGGCCAGGAGGGTCGCGACGGCGCCGACCAGCAGCGCGGTGGGCAGCGCCTCCGGCAGGCGGCTGGGCGAGGACAGCAGCCCGAGCATGAGGAACAGCCCCGCCTCGGCGAGCAGCGCCAGCGAGCCGGCGAAGCCGAGCACGGCCCGCCGGTGCGGGAGGCGGGCGCTGCCGAGCACCATCCCGGCGAGGTAGACCGCGAGGAAACCGCTGGCGTGCAGGGCGTTGGTGGCCGTGAAGGCGAGCAGGGTCAGTCCGACCGTCGCCACCGGGTACAGACCGGCGGACGGCAGGGCGGCCCGCGCCAGCAGGAAGCGGCCGGCGAAACCGATGAGGACGCCGAGCGCGGCCCCCGCGGCCAGCTCGTACGCCGCGAGCCCGACGATGGCCAGCGGCGCCGTCTCCCCCCAGGCGGCCGACGAGGCCAGTGTCACGAGCACGACGACCGGCGCGTCGTTGAGCCCGGACTCCGCCTCGAGCACGCTGCGTACCCGGCCCTTGAGGGGCAGCCGCCGCAGCACCGAGAAGACCGCCGCCGCGTCGGTGGACGACACGACGCCGCCCAGCAGGATGGCGGTCCGCGTGTCGATGCCCAGCAGCAGGTGCGCGGCCGTGGCGATGACGGCGACGCTCACCACGACCCCGACCGTCGAGAGCACGACCGCGAACGGCAGCACGGGCCGGACCTCGGACCAGCGCGTCGTGAGGCCGCCCTCGGCCAGGATCACCGCGAGCGCGAACAGCCCCAGGTCGGCGCCGAGCTGGTAGTCGGAGAAGCGGATCCCGAGACCCGCCTCGCCCACCGCCATGCCGAGCGCCAGGTAGATGAGCAGTACCGGCAGCTTGGTGCGGCTCGCCACCCGCACCGCCAGGACCGCCACCAGCAGGAGCACGCACGAGCCGAGGACGACGAGATTCAGGTGCTCGTCCATGCCCGCCTCCCCCCTACACGACCGCCCCGGAGTCCTGCGGCACTCTCGCAGGCCCCCGTCCGGACGGGCGAGAGGGGCCGGAGGCGCGCTTGGGCATGGGCGGCGGCGACGAGCTGTGACGGTCGAACGCGAGCAGCAGCGGGGTCGCCGTGAACGCGGACGAGTACGTGCCGACGACCAGGCCGAGGAGCAGCGCGAAGGCGAAGTCGGTGAGCGAGTCGCCACCGAGCACGGTCAGCGCGGCCAGGATGAACATGGCCCCGATCCCGGTGTTGATCGTGCGCGGCGCCGTCTGCAGGATCGCCTCGTTCGCAACCTCGGCCAGCGGCGCGGTGCGCTTGCCCGCCCAGGTCTCCCGGATCCTGTCCAGCGTCACGATGCTGTCGTTCACCGAGACGCCGATGATCGTCAGCGTCGCGGCCAGGAACACGCCGTCGATCGGCCTGCCCAGCCAGGCGAACACCCCCAGCACGATGAGGACGTCGTGCAGCATCGCGAGGACGGCCGCCGCCCCGAAGCTCCAGCGGAACCGCACCGCGAGGTAGGCGAGCTGGGCCGCGAGCGCGACGGCCAGGGCGATCAACGCCTTCTGTCGCAGCTCGTCACCCAGGGTCGGGCCGACCAGCTCGTCGCGCAGCTTGGTCACGGATCCGCCGCCGGCCTGCAGCGCCTCCTGGATGCGGACCTGCTGGTCGTTGGAGATCTGGCCGGTCCGGACGGTGATGTCGTCGTCACCGGACTGCTGCACGACGGCGCGCGGGAAGCCGGCCTGGGCGACCGCCGCCCGGGCCTGCTCGACCGGGACGGTCGTGCTGGTGGAGTACTCCACCAGCCGGCCGCCGGTGAACTCCACGCCGAAGTTCAGCCCGCGCACCGCGATGCCCGAGGTCGCGAGGACGACGGCGACGGCGGAGATCGCGAGCCACCGGCGCCGGTGGCGCATGAGGTCCGGGCTGCGGCGGATCAGCCAGTTGCGGAAGCGCCCGAGCGTGGCCAGGCCGGTCAGTCCCGGCCGCTTCAGGACGGGGCCGCGGGCCATCGCGGTCTCCGTCAGGACCCGGCAGACCACCAGCGCCGACACCATGGACGCGAGCACGCCGATGCACAGCGTCACGGCGAAGCCGCGCACCGGACCGGAGGCGAACAGGAACAGCAGACCGGCGGCGATCAGCGTCGTGACGTTCGAGTCGGCGATGGCGCTCCATGCCTTGGTGAACCCGTTCTGCAACGCACCGCGCAGGCCCCGCGGGTGACCGGCGGCCTGCTCCTCCCTGGCCCGTTCGAACACCAGCACGTTTGCGTCGATGGCCAGGCCGGCCGACAGCAGCAGTCCGGCGAGGCCGGGCAGGGTCAGCGTCGCCCCGAGCGCGACGAGCGCGCCGTACGAGATCAGGCCGTACGACGCGAGCCCGACCGCGGCCAGCAACCCGACGAGCCGGTAGACGACGATCAGGAACAGCGCGGTGAGGGTCAGGCCGATCAGGGCCGCCTTGCCGCTGGCGTCGATCGCGTCGGCGCCGAGGGTCGGACCCACGGTCCGCTGCTCGAGCACCTCCACCGGAACCGGCAGCGCGCCGCCCTTGATGAGCACCGAGAGGTCCTCCGCCTCCTGGGCCGTGAAGGTGCCGGTGATCGACGTACGGCCGCCGACGATGCCGACACCGCACTGCACGGACGGGTCGACCTGCGGGGAGGAGATGACCTTGCCGTCGAGGACGATCGCCACCCGGCGGGCCGGATCGCCGGGCGGTGCGCACGCGGCGTTGGCGGTCAGCGTGCTCCAGGCCCGGTCCCCCGTACCGGTGAAGTCGACGCCGACGTAGCGGCTCGCCCCGAACTCGTCGAGCGACGAGGCGGCGTCCTTCACCCCGTCGCCGGTCAGGGCGGTCGGACCGAGGCGCAGCGGCTGACCGCTCTCGTCCGTGCTCGCCTTCCCCTGCCCGACCGGGGCGTCCGCCGCGAGCACCGTGTGGAAGGTCAGCTCGGCTGTCTGACCGATGACCTTCGCCGCCTCACGCGGGTCCTGCACGCCGGGCAGCTCGACGATGATCCGCCGGTCACCGGAACGGGCCAGCGTCGGCTCGGAGACGCCGAGCGCGTCGACCCTCTTGCGCAGCACCTCCAGGGCCCGGTCGGTCGACCGACTGTCCGCCTTCGTGGTGGACGAGTCCTTGGTCTGCAGCACGATCTGAGTTCCCCCGCGCAGGTCGAGCCCGAGGCGCGGAGGGGTGGTCAAGGTGAAGTAGGCGGACAGGACGAGGACGACGAGCGCCAGCAGGGCGCGCGCCAGCGAGGCACGGGACAACGGGGTTCTCCAACAGGTGACGCCGCCGGGGCTGCCTGGGGCAACCGCTCGCGGCGGCGGAGGGCAGGGACGCTCAGGTGCCTGTTGGAGCTGGGGGTGACCGGCCGGTCGGCGCTCCGACGGCCGAGGTGGCGCAGGTCGCGGTCGGCGGACGGGGCCGCTCGACGAGGAGCAGGACCGGCGGGCGGAGCGGCGCGTTGCCCGCAGGGGTGCTGTCGGCGGACACGGAGCCCGCGGAGGCGGCCGGCTGCACGGGACGGTGCTTGTCCTGGGTACGGACGGCGCCGGGCGAGGTCCGGACCGCGCCGGTCACGGTGGGGCCGACCAGTCGGGTGACCGACGAGGCGGTCGGGAACGACGCCGAGCCCGCGCCCGCCCCGTGCACGGTGGGGCTGATCACCGCCAGGACGGCGATGACGAGGAAGAGAAGCCGCCGGGGCAGCCGGACCGGCGGCATCACGGTCGCCTAGGTTCCCGTGTCCGCTGCGGCGACGAGCGGCTCGAGGACGGCCTCGGGGTGGTCGCGGAGCACCCGGTTCAGCCGCCAGGTGCCGGCGAACAGCGCGAGCAGCGCCCCGTCGCCACGCTCGAGCACTTCGACCCCGCTCTCGCGGTCGAGCACCTTCGCCCATTCGCGGTCGGTCTGCCGGGCCAGCGTGTACTCCAGTCGGTCCATGCGCACCGGGGCGTTGAACTCGTTCGCCATCCGGTGGGTGGCCACCTCGAACTGCATCGGGCCGACGGCGGCGAGCACCGGTGCCTGGTCGCCGCGCAGGTTGGAGCGCAGGACCTGCACGACGCCCTCCTGCTCGAGCTGCTCCACGCCGCGACGGAACTGCTTGTAGCGGCCGGAGTCCTCGGCGCGTACGACGGCGAAGTGCTCCGGCGCGAAGCTCGGGATCGGCGGGAAGGTGACGGGGTCCTCGACGTACAGGCTGTCGCCGACGCGCAGGGAGCTCGCGTTGACCAGCCCCACGACGTCGCCTGGGTAGGCGAGGTCCACCGTCGATCGCTCCCGGCCGAAGACCTGCTGGGCGTACTTGGTGGCGAACGGCTTGCCCGTCGCGGAGTGCGTCACGACGGAGCCGCGCTCGAAGACGCCCGAGCACACCCGGACGAAGGCGAGGCGGTCGCGGTGCGCCGAGTCCATGCCGGCCTGCACCTTGAAGACGAAGGCACTGAAGGGCTTCTCGAGCGCGCGCGGTTCACCGTCCACGTCGGGACGCGGGCCGGGCGGCGGCGCAAGCTCGAGCAGCGTGTCGAGCAGCTGCCGTACGCCGAAGTTCAGGACCGCCGAGCCGAACAGCACCGGCGTGGTCTTGCCCTCGAGGAAACCCTGCTGATCGTGCGTCTGGCCGGTGGCCTCGAGCAGCTCACTCTCCTCGACCGCGGTCCGCCAGGCGTCGCCCTCGCTGGCCTCGGCCTGCTCGGCGGTCAGGTGCTGCTCCGGCGCGACGGTGGCCCCGCCGGCCGTGCGGGTGAACTTGACGAACTCACCGGTCCGCCGGTCGAGCACGCCGCGGAAGTCACCGGCGTAGCCCACCGGCCAGGTCAGCGGCGTCGGCTGCAGGCCGGTGCGCTCCTGGACCTCGTCCATCAGCTCGAGGGCGTCCTTGCCGGGCCGGTCCCACTTGTTGATGACCGTCAGCACCGGGATGCCGCGGTGGCGGCAGACCTCGAACAGCTTGAGCGTCTGCGGCTCCATGCCCTTCGCCGCGTCCACGAGCATCACGGCGCTGTCGACCGCGGCGAGCACCCGGTAGGTGTCCTCCGAGAAGTCCGCGTGGCCAGGGGTGTCGACGAGGTTGATCACCGCGTCGCCGTACGAGAACTGCAGCGCCGCCGAGCTGATCGAGATGCCACGAGCCTTCTCGATGTCCATCCAGTCCGAGACCGTGCTCTTGCGACCGGCCTTGCCGTGGATGGCGCCGGCCTCGTTGATGACCCGGGCGTGCAGCGCGAGCGCCTCGGTCAGGGTCGACTTGCCTGCGTCCGGGTGGCTGATCACGGCGAAGGTGCGGCGCCGGGCAGCCTCCTGCCCGGCAGGCAGTCCGGCGGGGGCAGTCACACGCCCCAGGCTACCTGCGGACGGTCACCCGCCCTCCCCCCCGAGGCGCTGCCGCAGCTCCTCGCGCCGGGCTTCCAGCTCGGCGATGAACGCCTCCAGCTCCTCGGCCTCGGTCAGCGCCGTGGCCACGTCCACCTCGTCGCCAGGCGCATCGGCCCGCTCACCGATGCGCCGGCGGAGCTCCGCGGCGTCCTTGCGCAGCTGCGCCAGGTTCTCCTCGAGCTCGCGGAGCTCGTCGCGCAGGTCCGGCTCGGACTCGGCACCGGTCACGAGCACACCTCCAGGTCCGGCCGGAATGCGTGTCGGGCGGGTTCATGGTCACCCGGGCAGCGGGCCGGCACAAGCGTCGCCACCCAGCGGGCGAACCGGTTGTCGGCGGCACCGGACAGGGCGGCGGCGGCGATCTACAGTGCGCCTGTGACGCCCTGGGTGGTCTGGCTCGTGGCGGCGGCAGGACTCGCCGTCGCGGAGGTCATCACCCTGACGTTCGTCCTCGGACTGCTGGCGATCGCCGCGGTCCTCGCCTCGGTGGTCGCCCTCGCCGGGGTTCCGGTTGCGGCCCAGATCGCCGTGTTCGCCGCGGCCGGCGCCGGCCTCGCGTTCGGCGTCGCCCCGATCGCCCGCCGCCATCTGCGGACACCGACCACCCTCCGGACCGGCGTCGCCGCCCTCGAGGGGCGCAAGGTCACGGTGACCGAGGACGTGACGGCACGGGGCGGCCGCGTCAAGGTCGGCGGCGAGTCCTGGGCCGCCCGCGCGCTCGACCCGACCCGGGAGATCCCGGCCGGTACGTCGGTGTCCGTCGCGAAGGTCGACGGCGCCACCCTCGTCGTCTACGACACGGAGTCCCTGTGACCGCCCTCATCGTCGCCGTCGCCCTCGCGGTCGTGGTGCTCGCCGTCCTGTCCCGCACGGTGCGGATCGTCCCGCAGGCCACCGCCCGGGTGGTCGAGCGGCTCGGCCGCTACCAGCGCACCCTGGAACCGGGACTGGCCCTCGTCCTGCCATTCGTCGACCGGCTGCGCTCGAGCATCGACCTGCGCGAACAGGTCGTCACCTTCCCGCCCCAGTCGGTGATCACGAAGGACAACCTCGTCGTCGGCATCGACACGGTCATCTACTTCCAGGTCACCGACCCGCGGGCCGCGACGTACGAGATCGCCAACTTCATCCAGGCCATCGAGCAGCTGTCCGTCACGACGCTGCGCAACGCGATCGGCAACCTGCAGCTCGAGGAGACCCTCACCAGCCGGGACTCGATCAACAGCCAGCTGGGCGCGGTGCTCGACGAGGCCACCGGCAAATGGGGCATCAAGGTCAACCGCGTCGAGCTCAAGGCGATCGAACCGCCCCCGTCGATCAAGGACTCGATGGAGAAGTCCATGCGCGCGGACCGGGACAAGCGCGCCGCGATCCTGACCGCCGAGGGCGAGAAGTCGGCGGCCATCCTGACCGCCGAGGGCATGAAGCAGTCGCAGATCCTGCGCGCCCAGGGTGACGCCCAGGCGGCCGTCCTGCGGGCCGAGGGCGAGGCCAAGGCGATCCAGACCGTCTACGCCGCGCTGCACCAGGCCGACATCACCGACCGGATGCTGGCCTACAAGTACATCGAGCAGCTGCCGGACATCGCCTCCGGCGAGGCGAACAAGGTGTGGTTCCTGCCGAGCGACGTGCCGCACGCCGTCGCCCAGGGGCTGGCCGCGGCGGTCCGCGCCACGCAGCCGGAGACCGGTCAGTCGCAGGCCGGTCCGCCGCCGCCGGCCGCGCTGCCGCCGACAGCCGTGCCCGCCGTGCCCGCCGCGCCTACGACGCAGGCGGGGGCCTAGTCCTCGGCGTCCTTGCGCGGCCCGCGCCCGCCGGCGCGTTCCTCCTGCTCGCGGAGCCGGCGCACGTTCCTGCGCTCCTGCACCACGAACGCCGCCACCACGAGCAGCGGCACGAGGACCGTCGCGGCCTCGGGCAGCCCGCCGCCATGCGCAAGCACCATGGCTCAGACAGTAAGGCGCCTGTTCCGTTCCCCGCGAGCCAGGCCGGCCGCTCAGTCGAGGCCGACGCGCCCGAGCACCAGGGCCAGGCGGACCACCTGCGCGTCGCGGGCCTGCGTCAGGTCCCGGCCGACCGTCTCGGCGATCTTGCGCAGGCGGTAGCGCACGGTGTTGGGGTGGAGGAACAGCCGGCGCGCGGTCGCCTCCACGGCACCGCCCTCCTCCAGGTACGCCGACGCGGTCAGCAGCAGGTCGCCCCCGGCGGCGAGCAGCGGAGCGTGCACCTCCTGGAGCAGGCGCCGGCGGGCGGTCTCGTCGCCGACCACGGTCCGCTCGGCGAGCAACTCCGACGACGCCACCGGACGCGGGGCCTCCGGCCAGGCGACGACGGCGGTCAGAGCCGCGCGTGCCTCCTGGATCGAGGCCGGGACCTCGGCCAGGTCGGCGACCACCGGGCCGGTGACCACGGGACCCGGCGGGAAACCGCCGGCCACCTGGGTGACGCTGCGTTCCCGCGAGCCGTCGCCGCCGACGACGACCAGCAGCTGCCCGCCGTACTCCCCGGCGAGCAGGCACAGGCCGGTACGGCGACCGGCGGCGCGCAGGTCGGCGACCTGCCCGTCGTCGCCGTCAGGCAGGCTGCCGGCCAGCACGACGACCCAGGCCGGCCGGGTCCAGCCGAGCGCGGCCGCGCGGGTCTGCACCGCCTCGCCCACGTCGCCGCGCAGGAGCGCGTCGACGACGCCCGCCTCGGTCCGAGCGTCCCAGGCCCCACGCTCCTCGGCGGCCGCGGCGTAGACCTCCGCCGCCGCGAAGGCCACTTCCCGGGAGTAGCGCAGCACCGCGTGCTCGAGCGCGTCCGCCTCGCCGGGGGCGGCGATCGACGGGATGGCCGTCTCGAGCACCTCCACGGTCGCCCGGATCAGCTGCACCGTCTGCTGCAGGGTCACGGCGCGGGCCAGCGCGCGCGGCGCGACGGAGAAGATGCCGGGGTCGGCCTTCGGCGACCGGGTCGGGTCGCGCAGCCAGGCGGCGAACTCGTCCAGCGCGGCTTGGACCACGAGGCCGACGTAGGAGCGCTCGTCCGGCGGCAGGGACACGAACCACGGAAGCGTCGCCATCCGCGACACCGCGTCGGTCGTCAGCCGCGCGGACGCGCGACGCAGTCTCTCTGGGGTCGAGAGGCCAGCCACAGATGCAGCATGCCGCACAAAGGCCAGACGTGCACGACCGGGGTCTCAGCCCTGTGTGTGGCGTGTTTTCAGGCTTCTCAGGCGTCTTTGTGACGCGGATCTCTTTTCTCCCCGCTCGCCCCGACGCGCTCCGTTTGGAGGTTTCTCACAACGATCCGTCTTGATCGTCGTGCGGTTCGGGTCCCGCCTATCCGACCCGGGCCGGGGAGAGTCGTCTCGTGGTCGTCGTCCTCTCCCCCGGTCAAGGTTCCCAGTCCGTCGGCATGCTCGCGCCCTGGCTCGAGCTGCCCGGCGCCGACGAGCGCATCGCGCGCTGGTCCGACATCGCCGGCCTCGACCTGCGTGCCGCCGGCACGACGTGGTCGGCTGACGAGATCCGCGACACCGCGGTCGCGCAGCCGCTGCTGACCGCCGCCGCACTGCTTTCCGCCACCGCCCTTCTCGGGGAGCACGTCCCCGCGGCCGTCTGCGGGCACAGCATCGGCGAGCTCCCCGCCCTCGCGGTCGCGGGCGTCCTGTCCCCCGACGACGCCGTGGCGCTCGCCGCCCTGCGCGGCCGGGCGATGGCGCAGGCCGCGCAGGTCGCGCCGACCGGCATGGCCGCGGTTCTCGGTGGCGACGCCGACGAGGTCCTCGCGACCGCGACCGCCCTCGGCCTGGAGGTGGCGACCGTCAACGTCGCCGGTCAGGTCGTCCTCGGCGGACCGGCCGCCGCGCTGCAGGCGCTCGCCGACGCACCGCCCGCGGGTGCCCGGGTCCGCCCGCTCGACGTTGCCGGTGCCTTCCACACCAGCGCCATGAGCCCGGCCACCGAGGCCTTCGGTGCCGCGCTGCAAGCCCTGGCCCCCGGAACGCCCCGTACGGCCATCGTCGCCAACCGCGACGGCAAGGTCGTCACGGACGGCGCCGAGGCCCTGCACCGGCTGCTGGACCAGCTCACCTCGCCGGTCCGCTTCGACCTGTGCCTGATCGCCCTCGCGACCGCCGGCATCGCCGCCGTCGTCGAGCTCGCGCCCGGCGGCACGCTCAGCGCACTCGCCAAGCGGGCGCTGCCCGGCGCGCAGATCGTCGCGCTCAAGACCCCGGACGACCTGGCCGCGGCCAGGGCCCTGCTCCACCCGGCCGGCGAGCAGACCTCCCTCGAGTGGCGGACGCTCCAGTCCCCCGACAGCGGCGTCGTCGACCCGCTCGCCGGCATCGGCCAGCGGGTCGCCGAGGGCGACACCATCGCGTTGATCGCCGGCCGATCCGGCGCCCACCCCGTCCTGGCGCCCGTCGCGGGCACGGTCACCGAGTGGCTGGTGTCCCCGGGCGACCCGGTCCGCGCCGGCCAGACGCTGGCGGTCCTCGCGTGAGGGCCGCCGGACTGCGCGGCATCGGCGCGCACCGGCCCGCCAACCGGGTCGACAACACCGAGATCTCGGTGCGCCTCGACTCCAGCGACGAGTGGATCCGGGACCGCAGCGGCATCGTGACGCGCGGCATCGCCGGTCCCGACGAGACCGTCGTCGAGATGGCCGTCAGCGCCGGAGGCAAGGCGCTCGCCGCAGCCGGCGTGGACCCGGCCGACATCGGGCTCGTCATGGTCGCCACCTGCACCCTGACCCACGCCATCCCCGGCGCCTCGGGCCGCGTCGGCGCCCGGCTCGGCCTGCGCAACGCCGGCGCCCTCGACCTGGGCGCGGCCTGCGCCGGCTTCAGCTACGGCCTGTCGCTCGCGGCCGACACGGTCCGGTGCGGCACCGCCGACAACGTCCTCGTCATCGGGTCGGAGAAGTTCTCCGACATCCTCGACCCGTACGACCGCTCGACCGCCTTCCTGTTCGGCGACGGTGCCGGCGCGGCCGTCGTCGGTGTCGCCGACGTCGACGGGATCTCCCCGCCGGTCTGGTGCCACGACGGCGACCAGGCCGACATCCTGCAGACCGTCGGCAACCCGCCGATCCTGCGCATGGAGGGCCAGGCGGTCTACCGCTGGGCCACCACCACGCTGCCCGGGCTGGCTCGCGCCGCCTGCGAGCGCGCCGGCGTCGAGATCGGCGACCTCGCGGCGCTCGTGCCGCACCAGGCCAACCTGCGGATCACCGACTCGCTGGTCCGCGCCCTCAAGCTCCCCGAGCACATCGTCGTGGCTCGGGACGTCGTCGACAGCGGCAACACCAGCGCCGCCTCGATTCCCCTTGCCCTGTCCCGCCTGCTGGAGGCCGGGGAGGTGCGCCGGGGCGACCAGGTGCTCCTGCTCGGCTTCGGCGCCGGGCTCACCGCCGCCGGACAAGTCGTCCGGTGTCCCTAGAACGTCAGGAGACAACCACCATGACCGCCACCGCCCCCGAGCTGCTCACCGGCCTCACCGAGATCGTCGACGAGATCTGCGGCAGCGCGACGGCCGAGAAGGTCACCCTCGACGCCACCTTCGACGACGACCTGCAGATCGACTCCCTGACCATGGTCGAGGTCGTCGTGGCGTGCGAGGAGAAGTTCGGCGTCCGCATCCCCGACGAGGCGCTCGAGAACCTGAAGACCGTCGGCGACGCCGTCACCTTCATCTCCGACGCCGGCGTCGCCGCGTGACGGCGCCGCACCGCGCACGTGTCGCCATCACGGGGCTCGGCGCGGTCACCCCGCTCGGTCCCGATGTCGCCGCGCTCTGGGAGGGCCTGCTCACCGGCCGGTCCGGCGCCCGCCTGCTCGACGAGCCGGCATTCGCCGACTCGCCGGTCCGGCTCGCTGCGACCTGCGACATCGAGGGCCGCCTGGACCGCGTCGAGGCCCGCACGCTCGACCGGGTCCAGCAGCTCGCGCTGATCGCGGCCCGGGAGGCCTGGGCGGACGCCGGTTCCCCCGAGGTCGACCCGGAGCGCATCGCCGTCGTCGTCGGCTCCGGCATCGGCGGCGCCCTGACGATCCTCGGCCAGCACGACGTGCTGCGCGAGAGCGGCGCCCGCCGGGTCTCGCCGCACCTGATCCCGATGCTCATGCCGAACGGCCCGGCCGCCACCGTCGGCCTGGAGTTCAAGGCCCGGGCCGGCGTGCACACGACGGTCAGTGCCTGCGCGTCCGGCGCCGAGGGCATCGCTCTCGCGCTCGACATCCTGCGCTCGGGCCGCGCCGACGTCGTCATTGCCGGTGGCGCCGAGGCATGCGTCCACCCGCTGCCCATCGCGGGCTTCGCGCAGATGCGGGCCCTGTCGACCCGCCACGACGCTCCCGAGGCGGCCAGCCGGCCGTACGACAAGGCCCGGGACGGCTTCGTCCTCGGTGAGGGCGCCGGCATCGTGATCCTCGAGACCGAGGAGCACGCGGCCGCCCGCGGTGCCCGCATCCACGGCCACCTGGCCGGGGCCGGCATCGCCGCCGACGCCCACCACGTCACCGCACCCGACCCGTCGGGCAGCGGCGCGGGCCGCAGCATCACCCTGGCCCTGCGCGACGCCGGGCTCCAGCCCACCGACATCGGCTCGATCAACGCCCACGCGACCTCGACACCGCTCGGTGACATCGCCGAGGCCGAGGCGTTCAAGATCGCCCTCGGCGACCATCGGCCGCCGGTCACGGCGATCAAGTCGTGCACCGGTCACCTGCTGGGCGCGGCCGGTGCCGTGGAGGCCATCGCGGCCGTGCTCGCGGTCCGCGAGGGCGTCGTACCGCCCATCCGCAACCTCGACGACCCCGACGACGCGGTCGACCTCGACCTCGTACGGGTGACCCCACGCGCGCACCCCCACGAGGCAGCCCTGTCCACGTCCTTCGGCTTCGGCGGCCACGACGTGTCGCTCGTCGTCACCCGCTGACCCCTCCCCTCTGGAGCTGTCCCTTGACGCTCGCCCCCGTCTCCCCTGCCACCGCCGCATCCCTGGCGACCTCCCGCCTGGTCCGCCTGCTCGACCACGACGCCGTCCTGCACGAAGAGGCCCAGGGCGTCGTCGTCATGACCGGCTCCGTCTCCGGCACCCCGGTCGTCGCCTTCGCCACGGACTCGTCCGTGCAGGGCGGCGCCATGGGCATCGACGGCTGCCGGGCCATCGCCGAGGCCACCGACCTCGCGGTCCTCAACGGGATCCCGATCATCGGCATCTGGCACTCCGGTGGCGCACGGCTGCGTGAGGGCGTCAGCGCCCTGCACGCCGTCGCGCAGGTGTTCACAGCGCAGACCCGCGCCAGCGGACGCGTACCGCAGCTGTCCGTGGTGCTCGGCCCGGCCGCCGGTGGCGCGGCGTACGGCCCGGCGCTGACCGACATCGTCATCCTCGGTCCGGAGGGCCGCGTCTTCGTGACCGGCCCGGACGTCGTACGCCGGGTGACCGGCGAGGACGTCGACATGCTCCGCCTCGGCGGGCCGGATCCGCACGGCCGCCGCAGCGGTGTCGTCCACGTCGTCTCCGACACGGACGAGGACGCCCTCGACAGCGCGCGCAAGATCGCGGTCCTGCTGCACACCCAGGGTGCGGTCGACCTCGACCGGATCCCGGGGCGGCCCGACCCGTCCCGCACGCTGCCGGGCGACCCGCGCCGGGCCTACGACATGCGGCCGATCGTCACCGACATCCTCGACGAGCCGGGCCTGGAGCTGCAGGGCCGCTGGGCCCCCAACGTCCTGACCGTCCTCGGCCGGATCGGCGGCCGGACCGTCGGCGTCGTCGCCAACAACCCGCTGCGCCTGGGCGGTTGCCTCGACGCCGCGTCCGGCGAGAAGGCCGCGCGGTTCGTCCGCATGTGCGACGCGTTCGGCGTACCGCTGCTGTTCCTGGTCGACGTCCCGGGCTACCTGCCCGGCGTGGGCCAGGAGTGGGACGGCGTCGTACGACGCGGCGCCAAGCTGCTGCACGCGTACGCGGCCGCCTCGGTGCCCCGCGTCACGGTCGTCGTGCACAAGTCGTTCGGCGGCGCGTACATCGCGATGGGCTCGAAGGGGCTCGGTGCGGACGCCGTCTACGCCTGGCCCGGCGCGCAGATCGACGTCATGGGCGCGACGGCGGCGGTCGAGGTGCTGCACCGGCGCGAACTCGCCGTCCTCGAGGGCGAGGCGCGCGTCGAGGCCGTCAACCGGCTCGCCGCCGTCCACGCCGAAGAGACCGGCGGCCTGCAGCGCGCCGTCGACTCCGGCGTCGTCGACGCGATCATCGAGCCGGCCGACAGCCGCGCGATGATCGCGGCCCTCCTCGCCCAGGCCCGCCCGGTGCGTGGCCTCAACGCCAACATCCCGCTGTGACGGCCCGCTCGGTCCTCATCACCGGCGGCAACCGCGGCATCGGTCTCGCGACGGCCCAGCGGCTCGCCGCCGCCGGCCACCGGGTCGCGGTGACCCACCGCGGCTCGGGTGCGCCCGACGGGCTGCTGGCGGTCAAGTGCGACGTCACGGACTCCGCCGCCGTCGAGCAGGCCTTCGTCGACGTGGAGCTCGCGCACGGCCCCGTCGAGGTGCTCATCAGCAACGCCGGCATCACGGACGACCAGCTGTTGCTGCGGATGGACGAGGAGTCGTTCACCCGGGTGCTGGACACCAACCTGACGGCCGCGTTCCGGGTCGCCAAGCGGGCGTCGAAGTCGATGTTGCGGGCCCGCTGGGGCCGGCTCGTGTTCGTCTCGTCCGTCGTCGGGCTCTCCGGCAGCGCGGGCCAGGCGGGCTACGCCGCGAGCAAGGCCGGCCTCGTCGGGTTCTCCCGCTCGCTGGCCCGCGAGCTGGGCAGCCGTGGCATCACCAGCAACGTCGTCGCCCCCGGGTTCGTCGACACCGACATGACCGCCGCGCTCAGCGAGGCCCGGCGCACCCAGATCCGCGAGTCCATCCCGCTGGGCCGCACGGCCACCGCGGACGAGGTCGCGGCGGTCATCGGCTTCCTCGCCGACGACGCCTCGTCCTACGTGACCGGTGCGGTGCTGCCGGTGGACGGCGGTCTGGGGATGGGGCATTGACCGCGGCTTCCCTCGCTCCCCCGGTGACGCGCGTCGGCGGTGTCGACGTGGCCGTCGTCGGCCAGGGCGCTCCGGTGACCGTGTTCGCGCACGGGCTGGCCGGCTCCTCCGCCGAGACGCGCCCACTCGCCACCCGGACGCCGGGCACCCGGCTGCTCCTGACGTTCCGCGGGCACGGCGCCAGTGACCCGCTGGTCGACGGCTGGACGTACGACGACCTCGCCGACGACCTGCTCGCCGTGGCCGACGAGTTCGGGGCGACCGGCGCGGTCGGCCTCTCGCTCGGCGCGGGCGCCATTCTCCGGCTGCTCAGCCGCACGCCTGACCGCTTCGCCCGCCTCGCGTTCGTCCTGCCCGCGGCGCTGACCGAGGTCCGCGACGACCCGGCCACCGACCGGCTGCTGCGCATGGGCGAGGCGATGATCGCCGGCGACGAGGACGCGGTCGTGCGCCAGCTGCTCGACGAGGTCCCCGAAGCCGTCCGTACCCGCGGCGGCACACGCATCCTCGTCGGCCGGCGGGCCCGCATGCTCGTGGCCGGTGGCCGTCCGCCGTACCCCCGCGGCGTCGAGACCCCGCTGTCCTCGCTGGACGTCCTCGCGACCGTCCGCGCCCCGGCCCTGGTGATCAGCCAGGCCGACGACCCGCTGCACCCGGCGGCCGTCGCGGCCCGCCTGCACGCCGCCCTGCCGTCCGCCGAGCTGCTCACGCTCGAACCCGGTGGTGTCTTCTGGACGGCCACCCGCCAGGTCCAGGATGCACTTGGACACCACCTCGCCCCCGATGCACCGGAGAACACATGACCGCCGTGGAGCACCGCCCATCCCTGCTGCTCGAGCATCTCGAGGCACGGCTGGCCACCGCGACGGACCGGCACCTGTCGGTCGCCCGTGACTGGTACCCGCACGAGTACATCCCGTGGTCCGAGGGCGTCGACTTCGGCGACGTGCCGTACGACGAGGCGCGCAGCCGGCTCGCCCCAGCGGTACGGGCCGCGGTACAGCTCAACCTGCTGACCGAGGACAACCTGCCCGCGTACCACCGGGAGCTCAACCGCGCGTTCAGCGACGACGAGCCGTGGCGCGTGTGGATCGACCGCTGGACCGCCGAGGAGGGCCGGCACGCGATCGTGCTGCGCGACTACCTCGTCGTCACGCGCTGCGTCGACCCGGTCGTGCTCGAGCAGGAGCGGATGCTGGCCGTGCAGACCGGCTACCGGGCCACCGAGAAGGACATGCTGCGGACGATGGCGTACGTCAGCTTCCAGGAGCTGGCCACCCGGATCTCGCACCGCAACACCGGCCGGCTCTCCGGGGACGAGGGTCTGGAGAAGCTGCTCACCCGCATCGCCACCGACGAGAACCTGCACATGGTCTTCTACCGCGACCTGGTCGCGGCCGCCCTCGAGGTCGACCCGGCCGCGATGCTCACGGCCATCGCCGTCGAGCTGGAGAACTTCTCGATGCCCGGCGCCGGCGGGCCGCAGTTCCGCCGCCGGGCCGCGGCCATCGCCAAGGCCGGCATCTACGACAACAAGGTGCACCGGGAGGACGTCATCGAACCCCTGCTCCGCTACTGGCGGATCCTCGAGCTCACCGACCTCGACGCCGTCGCCGAGCAGGCCCGCGAGCGGATCGTCGGCGTGTGCGCCGAGCTGGACCGCCGGATCGCCCGCAGCGCCGAGCTCGCCGCGGCGAGGGCCTGATGGCCGGCCTGCTGGAGGGCAAGAACCTCCTCGTCACCGGCGTCCTCACCGAGGCGTCGATTGCCTTCTCCGTCGCCCGGCTCGCCTCCGAGCAGGGCGCGACGATCGTGCTGTCCGGGTTCGGCCGCGGGCTGTCCATCACCGAGCGGATCGCCAAGCGCCTGCCCGGTTCGCCGCCGGTCGTCGAGCTCGACGTGTCCTCGGAGGAGCACCTGGCCGCCCTCCCCGACCGCCTGGGCGCGCACGTCGACGGCCTCGACGGCGTCCTGCACGCGATCGGGTTCGCGCCCGCGAGCGCCCTCGGGCACGGCGTGCTCGACACCTCCTGGGAGGACGTCGGCACCGCGATCCAGGTCTCGACCTGGTCGTACGTCGCGCTGGCCCGGGCCTGCCAGAAGCTGCTCAACCCCGGGGCGTCGTACGTCGGCCTGGACTTCGACGCGCGGGTGGCCTGGCCGTCGTACGACTGGATGGGTGTCGCCAAGGCGGGCCTCGAGTCGGCGAACCGCTACCTCGCGCGCGACCTCGGCCCGCGCGGCGTGCGGGTGAACCTGGTCGCGGCCGGTCCGCTCAAGACCATGGCGGCCAAGAGCATCCCGGGCTTCGAGAAGTTCGAGGAGGCGTGGGACGAGCGCGCGCCGCTCGGCTGGGACGTCAGGGACACCGAGCCGGTCGCCAAGGCCTGCGTCGCACTGCTGTCGGACTGGTTCCCGGCGACCACGGGCTCCATCGTCTACGTCGACGGGGGCTTCTCCGCGGTCGGCGTCTGACCGGCACTACCTTGTGCTGCAGCGCCTGACCGAGGAGTGAGATGACCCAGGCCACCCTGCCGCCCGCTGTCGACGTACGCCGGGCGGCCGACCGGTTCGCCACGCGCATCGACTGGCTGGACTCGAAGCACTCGTTCTCGTTCAGCCGGCACTACGACCCGGCCAACACCCACCATGGGCTGCTGCTGGTCAACAACGACGACACCGTGAAGGCCGGCGCGGGCTTCGAGACGCACCCACACCAGGACATGGAGATCGTGACCTGGGTGCTGCAGGGATCCCTGGTGCACCAGGACTCGACCGGCCACAGCGGTGTCATCTACCCGGGCCTCGCCCAGCGGATGAGCGCGGGCGCCGGCATCCTGCACAGCGAGAAGAACGACGCCTGGCGGTTGCAGGGCGGGGCCGGCCACGACGAGCCCGTGCACTTCGTGCAGATGTGGGTCGTGCCCGACGAGAACGGCATCACCCCCGGGTACGAGCAGCTCGAGATCGGCGACGAGCTGCTGCGCGGCGGTCTCGTCCCGGTGGCCTCCGGCATGGCCGAGCACGACGGGGCGGCGGCCATCCGGATCAGGAACAAGTACGCCGCCCTGCACGCCGCGCGCCTCCAGCCGGGGCAGAGCGTGCAGCTGCCCGAGGCGCCGTTCCTGCACCTGTTCGTGCCGCGCGGGGGCGTCACCCTCGAGGGCGCCGGGGCGCTCGCGGCCGGCGATGCGGTCCGGTTCACCGCCACCGGGGGCCAGCGGGTCACCGCGAGCGAACCGGCCGAGATCCTCGTCTGGGAGATGCACGCCGGCCTCGGCTAGCCCCTTGCGCCGCCCTGCCGTACCTGCCGTACCTGCCGTACCTGCCGTACCTGCATCGTTGCGTCCGGCTGATCGTGGCTCAGGAGCCACCGTCACCCGGACACAAGCGGTAGCTGCCGGTCAGACCGGCCCGGTCTCCGGATCAGCCGCGGGCACCTCGGCGCCCGCCACGCGTTCGCCGGGCAGCCCCTCGGTCACCGCCCGCAGGAGGGCCAGACCCTGGCCGGCGAGGCTGGCCACCGCGCCGTTGAGGCCCTCCGCCCCATTCAGGACGGTGAGGTTGGCGCCGCGCAGGCCCTCGGCGGCTGCGCTGAGCATGTCCGGCAGCTGCTCGATGAGCTGCTGATCGAGCGCGATGCGCCCCTCGGCCGCCGCCGCCTCGGCCGACAGGCGGGTGGCTTCGGCCTGCGCACGGGCCAGCGTGGTGATCCGCTCCGCGTCGGCCAGCGCCGGCTTGACCACCTCCGCGATCAGCTCGGCCTCCCGCAGCTCGGCGTTCTTCGCCGCCACCAGGGACTGCTCGGCGAGCACCGCCTGCTGGGCCTGCGCCTCGGCGAGCGGGCCCGCCGCCGCCTGACGAGCCTCTGCCTGGTCGATCTCCGCCTGGTACTCGGCCCGCTTGATCGCGGTCTGCCGGGCGTACTCGGGCTGGTTGCGGTCGGACTCCTGCTGCGCCATCGCGCTGGCCTGGTCGGCGGCGGCCTGCGCGATCTTCGCGGCCTGGTTGACCGTCGCCTGGTGCGGGGCGGCCAGTGCGGCGATGTAGCCGCTGCCCTTGTCGTCGATCGACTGGATCTGCAGGGAGTCGACGGTGAGGCCGAGGTTGCCCATCTCCACCTTCGAGGCGTCGAGGACGTTCTCGGCCAGCGTCTGGCGCTCCCGGATGATGCTCTCGACGGTCATCGAGCCGACGATCGACCGCAGGTGCCCGGCGAAGATCTGGCCGGTCAGCCCGTCCATCTGGTCCTGGTCGTCGAGGAACCGCTGCGCCGCCGCCGCGATGCTGCTCTCGTCACTGCCGACCTTGAAGGCGATGACGGCCTTCACGGACAGGGTGATCCCCTGCTGGGTGACGCAGTCGTCCGTGACGACCGCCTCCCGCATCGCCAGACTCAGGTACGACGCCTTGCGGGCGACCGGCATGACGAAGGCGCCGTGTCCGGTCACGATCCGGAAGGGCAAGGTGCTGTCACCCTTCATCTTCTGCTTGCCGCCGGAGATGAGCATCGCCTGGTTGGGTGCCGGAACGTGGTAACCGAACATGACCCCGCCTACCTCTCCCGCCGCCCGGCGACGCCGTCGGCGTCCGGTCCCGGCGGTGCGATCTCCCACGGCACGACGTCGACCCCACGGGCCCCGCGGTCGTGGACGACCAGCACCTCGCTCCCTGACGCGATGACGTCGGGGCTGTACGCGAGATACGTCTCGGGAGCGCCGGCGACCGTCAGGAGGACCTCGCCCGGGCTGTCCTCACCCCGCACCCGGACGATCACCCGCCCCACCTTGCCCATCGGGCCGTCCGTGATCGCACACCTCCAGCGGTGCTGCCAAGTATGCGGCCGCTACCGGCCGCTCACCACAGCTCCATCGACCGGCGGAAGATGCCGGCCAGGTCGTCCTCCGTGGCCGGGCGGGGCGACGTCGCCAGCAGGCGCTGCTGCTTGAGCGTCCCCTCGACGAGGTCGGGCACGTCCCCCTCGCCGAAGCCGACGGCGGCGATGCCGTTCGGGATCTCGATGTCGCGCATCAGGTCGGCCAGTACGCCGGGCAGGAACTCGGACAGGTCCGACGGCCGGTCGGCGCCCGGTGCGAGCAGCTCCGCGGCCCGGACGTGGCGCTCGGGCGACGCGCTGAAGGTGAAGCGGAACGCCTCCGGTGCGGTCAGCGACACCGACATCCCGTGCGGCACCATCGGGTGGTCGGACGGGTAGTCCTTCGGGTGGAAGTCCCTCACCTGACCGGCGATCGGGTACGCGTTGGCGTGCGGGAGGTGCACGCCGGCGTTGCCGAAACCCATGCCGGCGAACGTCGCGGCGAGCGCCATGTCGGCCCGGGCCTTGGCGTTGCCGCCGTCGCGGACCGACTCGCGGAAGGACCCGGACAACAGCGACAGAGCCTTCTCCGACCACATGTCCGAGATCGGGTTGGCCCCGCAGTACGGCACCCGCTGCTGCGGCTGCTTGCGCTCGTTCGTGCTGTACCAGCGGGCCGTGTAGCTCTCCAGCGCGTGGCACAGGATGTCCATCCCGGAGGCCGCTGTCACGCCGGCCGGCTGGGTGAACGTCAGGTCCGGGTCGATGACCGCGAGGGTCGGCCGGAGCCAGGCGTGGCTGATGCCCGTCTTGACCTTCTGCGCCAGCACGTCGAGCACGCAGATCGTGGTGCTCTCCGACCCGGTGCCGGTGGTCGTGGGTACGGCGACCAGCGGCTTGAGCGGCTGCGTCGGCGCCTGCCCCTTCCCGACCGGCAGGTTGATGTAGTCCATCAGCTCACCGGAGTTGGTGGTGAGCAGGTTGATCGCCTTCGCGGTGTCGATGCTCGAACCGCCGCCGACGGCGACGTACGCGTCCCAGGGGCCGGAGGCGCGAGCCTGCGCGACGGCCTCGTTGAGGCTCACGTCCGTCGGCTCGACGTGCACGCCGTCGAAGACATGGGCCTCGATGCCGAACTGCGCCATCTGGTCGGCGACCCGCTGCGGGATGCCGGTCGCGGCGACGCCCGGGTCGGTGACGACCAGCACCCGCTTCACGCCGTACCGGCTCAGGTCGTAGCCGATCTCGTCGGCGGCACGGTTGCCGAATTTCAGCTGCGGCGCACCGTAGGTGAAGACGGCCTCGGGGTCGGCGGGCAACGCGGTGGTCATGGGCCACCCTCTCAGATCTCGGAGGCGGCGGATACCGGTCCCTGCCGTGCAAGGCGCAGCGCAGGCTGCCGGATCCGTCCTCGTCGGTAGGGACGGAACGTCGCATGGCGGCCGTCCGCGGTCAATCCGGGACCCGTCGGCAGCTAACCGGCGCGGTCCTGCAGCGCGCCGTGGATGGCCCCGGTGACGACGGCCAGGTCGCTGTCGGTGCTGACGTACGGCGGCATCGTGTAGACCAGCCGCCCGAACGGCCGGATCCACGCGCCCCGGTCGACGAGGGCCGGCTGGAGGACGGCCATGTCCACCGGCTCGGTCGTCTCCACGACCCCGATCGCCCCGAGCACGCGTACGTCGGCGACGCCGGGCAGGTCGCGGCAGGGCGCGAGCTGCTCACGCAGGACGGTCTCGATGTGGGTGACTGTGGCCTGCCAGGGCGAGTCGAGCAGCAGCTGGACGCTGGCCCGGCCGACCGCGCAGGCGAGCGGGTTGGCCATGAACGTCGGACCGTGCATCAGGGCGCCACCGGGGGCGGCGCAGATCCCCGCGGCGACCTCGTCGGTGCACAGCGTGGCTCCGAGCGTCAGGTAGCCGCCGGTCAAGGCCTTACCGACGCAGAGGATGTCCGGCACGACGTCCGCGTGCTCCATCGCGAACAGCGTGCCGGTGCGCCCGAAGCCGGTCGCGATCTCGTCGAACAGGACGAGGACGCCGTGCTCGCGGCACAGCTCGACCAGGGACCGCAGATACTCCGGCGAGTAGAACCGCATCCCGCCGGCGCCCTGCACGATCGGCTCGACGACGAGGGCGGCGATCTCGCCGGACCGCTGCCCGAGCACGTCGCGCACCTCGTCGAGATCCGTCGGCGCCAGCGGTTCGTCGTACGCCGGCCGGGGCCGGGCCACGAACAGCTGCTGCGCCACGTAGTCGTTGAACAGTCCGTGCATCCCCGACACCGGGTCGCACACGGACATCGCCCCGGCCGTGTCGCCGTGGTAGCCGCCCCGGACCGTCAGCAGCAGCCGCCGCTCGGGACGGCCCCTGCCGTGCCAGTACTGCAGGGCCATCTTCACCGCGACCTCGACGGCCACGCTGCCGGAGTCGGCGAAGAACACCCGGCGCAACGCGGCCGGGGTGATGTCGACCAGCAGCTCGGCGAGAGCGACCGCGGGCTCGTGGGTCAGCCCGCCGAACATGACGTGCGCGAACCGGTCCACCTGGTCGTGCACCGCCCGGTCGAGGACCGGGTGCCGGTAGCCGTGCACGGCCGCCCACCACGACGACATGCCGTCGACGAGCTCGCGGCCGTCGGCGAGGGTCAGCCGGGTGCCGTTCGCCTCCGTGACCTCGTAGAGCGGGAACGGCTCGACGACCGAGGCGTACGGGTGCCACACGTGGGCCCGGTCCCGGGCGACGACCCCGGTCGGGTCGGCCGGCAGCGTCACGCCTGGACCGACTCTCGGAACGCCGTCGGGTCGAACCTGCCACCCAGGCCGTGACCGAGACCGTCCCGCGCCGCGGTCAGGAACTCCGGCTGCCCGAGCCCACCGGCGCCGTCGGGCAGCACCCCCGCGAGCGGCCGGCCGGTCAGGGTCTCCAGGTCGCCGACGTTGCAGCGCTCGGCCAGCTCGGGGCCCGTGGGCCAGGCGCCGATCACCAGGCTGTGCAGGACCAGCTCGCGGCGCTCCATGGCCTCGAGGGTGAGCGCCGTCGTGTTGAGGGTGCCCAGGCCGGCCGTCGTGACCAGGAGCACCGGCAACCCCAGCTCTGCCGCCACCTCGGCCATGGTCAGCCCGCGGTCGTCGTAGTGGACGAGCAACCCTCCGGCGCCCTCGACGAGGACGAGGTCGGCCTCGGCGCGGGCCGCGGCGACGGCGTCGCCGATCGCGTCCAGGGTCAGCGCGGGCCGGCCGGAGCGGCGGGCCGCCGCGGCCGGCGAGAGCGGATCGGGATAGCGGGCCAGCTCCAGGGTGCCCACCGGACCGGCGAGCCGGACGACCTCGGTGAGGTCCCCCGCACCCCCGTCGGGCTCCCCGGTCTGGGCCGGCTTGAGGACGAGGACCCGCTCACCCTTGGCGGCGGCGAGGGCCGCCACGGCGGCCGTGACCACCGTCTTGCCGACCCCGGTACCCGTGCCCGTCACGAGCAGCGCCGTCACCGGCCACCACCGGTCGCGGAGAACACCACGTCAGCCGCCCGCTGGAGGTCGGCGGCGGTGAGGTCGGCCCGCAGGGCGAGGCGGAGACAGGAACCGCCGGCCGGCACCGACGGCGGGCGGAAGCAGCCCACCCGTACGCCGGCCTCGGCGCAGGCGTCCCGCGCCGCCGCCGCGCGGTGCGGGTCGCCGAGCACGACCGGGACGACAGCGCCCTGCGTGGCGGGTACGCCGAGCAGTCCGGCCAGGCTGACGACGGCGTCCCGCAGCGCGCCGACCC
>JAOPWV010000151.1 GCA_025965475.1 Frankiales bacterium
TCGGTGAGCGCGTAGAGCCGGGCCGGGCGGCCGCGCGCGGCCTTGCGCAGGCGCGCGGCGTGCGTGCTCACGGTGCCCTCGGCGACGAGCGCGTCGAGGTGACGGCGTACGCCGGCCACGGTCAGGCCGGCCCGCTCCCCCAGCGTCACCGCCGTCGACGGGCCGAGCTCGAGCAGGAGCGACACGACACGGTCGCGCGTACGCACGTCCGAGCTCCCGGTCACCTCACTCACGCTTTTCACAACACCAGTGTCGCGTAATTACGTCCCCACGTCGAACCCGGGTCCCCGGCGGGTCCTGTGACCCACGCCACAGGGGCGCCCCTCCTACGCTGTGCGCATGGACCAGCCCGCTCTCGAGGTCGCCGGGCTCGTCAAACGCTACGGCGGGCTGACCGCCGTCGACGGGATCTCCTTCCGGGTCGCTCCCGCTTCGGTCCTGGCGCTGCTGGGCCCCAACGGCGCGGGCAAGACGAGCACCGTCGAGATCTGCGAGGGCTTCCGCCGTCCGGACGGCGGCACCGTCCGCGTCCTCGGCCTCGATCCTCGGGACCGGGCCCTGCGGCCCCGCGTCGGGGTCATGCCGCAGGCCGGTGGCGCCTATCCGGGGCTGCGGGCCGGCGAGATGCTGCGCCTCGTCGCGTCGTACTCCGCCCATCCCCTCGACCCGGGCGACCTGCTCGACCGGCTGGCCCTTACCGACGTGCAAGGGACGGCGTACCGCCGGCTGTCCGGCGGCCAGCAGCAGCGGCTGTCGCTGGCGATGGCCGTGGTCGGCCGGCCGGAACTGGTGTTCCTCGACGAGCCGACCGCGGGCCTCGATCCGCAGGCCCGGCGCGCGACCTGGGAGCTCGTCCGGGCGCTGCGCGCGGACGGCGTGACGGTCGTCCTGACCACACACCTCATGGACGAGGCGGAGCAGCTGGCCGACCACGTCGTCGTGATCGACCACGGCCGGGTCGTCGGCGCGGGCACGGTCGACGACCTGACCCGTACCGAGGCGGCCGGCCAACTGCGCTTCCGGGCCACCCCCGGGCTGGCCGTGCACCAGCTCGCAGCGGCCCTGCCCACCGGCACCACGGTCGGCGAGGCGCCGGCCGGGCAGTACGTCGTGACCGGCACCGTCGACCCGCAACTCCTGGCCGCAGTCACCGCCTGGTGCGCCGGCAACGGCGTCCTGGCCGAGGACCTGCGGGTGGAGACACGCACGCTCGAGGACGTCTTCCTCGAGCTCACCGGAACGGAGCTGCGGCCTTGACCGCCTGGCAACCGGGTGCGCTGGCACCCCAGCCCGGCGCGGCCCCGACCGGCCGCATGCTCGCCGCGCAGACCGCCGCCGAGCTCAAACTCATGCTGCGCAACGGCGAGCAGGTGCTGCTCACCCTGGTCATCCCGCTCGGCCTGCTCGTCGTACTGACGGTCGTCGACGTCATCACCGTGCCCACCGGCCGCGACCGGGTCGGCTTCTTCGTGCCGGGCGTCATCGCGCTCGCCGTCATGTCGGCCGCGTTCACGGGACAGGCCATCGCGGTCGGGTTCGAGCGGCAGTACGGCGTCCTGAAGCGGCTCGGGGCGACTCCGCTGCCGCGCTGGGTGTTGCTGACCGCGAAGACCCTCGCCGTTCTCGCCGTGGAACTGGTGCAGTTGGTGCTCATCGCGGTGGTGGGGCTGCTGCTCGGCTGGCAGCCGCAGGGGTCGCCGGTGGCCGTCGTCGCGCTGGTTGTCCTCGGCACCGCCGCCTTCAGCGGGCTCGGCCTGCTCCTGGGCGGCACGTTGCGCGGTCTGACCACGCTGGCCGCGGCCAACCTGGTGTGGTTCGTACTGCTCGTCCTGGGCGGCGTGCTGTTCCCGCTCTCCGCGTTCGGCGGCGCGCAGACCGTCCTCATGCTGCTGCCGACCGCGGCCCTGTCGCACGGCCTGCGCGAAGTCCTGCAGGACGGCGGCGGCGTCCCAGCCGGGGATCTGCTGGTGCTGGCCTGCTGGGCCGCCGTGGGACTCGCGGGCGCCAGCCGACTCTTCCGCTGGGAGTAGCCCGGTCGGTCAGCGCCGCCGCGAGCGGTCGAGCCAGCCGGAGGCCCCGATGACGATCAGGCCGATGACGGCGAGCCCGGCACCGGCCAGAGCGGGCGACGTGTAGCCGAAGCCGGCCGCGATCACCACCCCGCCGATCCACGCCCCGAGCGCGTTACCGACGTTGAGGGCCGCGTGGTTCAGCGACGCGGCGAGCGACTGCGCCTCTCCGGCCACGTCCATCAGGCGGGTGGCCAAGGCCGGGTTCATGACCGTCCCGGTGAAGCCGAGCAGGAAGACGGTCGCCACCGCCGGCACCACGGCGTGCGCGGTCAGCGTGAACAGCAGCATCATCGCGAGGAAGCTCGCCAGTCCGCCGCCCATCGTCCGGAGCATCCAGCGGTCCGCCAGACGACCGCCGACGATGGTGCCGAGGGTCATGCCCAGGCCGAACAGCGCCAGCGCGATCGGGACGGCCGCCTTCGCCAGACCGGACACCTCGGTCAGGGTGGGGGTGATGTAGCTGTAGACGGCGAAGAAGCCGCCGAAACCGATGGCGCCCACCAGCAGGGACAGCCACACCTGCGGGCGGCGCAGCGCCCCCAGCTCCTGCCGGGGGCTCGCGCCGGGCAGCGCGTGCACCTGCGGCACCCAGCGCAGCACGGCCACGATCGTGAGGCAGCCGATCACGGCGACGGTCCAGTACGTACTCCGCCAGCCGAGCTGCTGCCCGAGCACCGTGGACAGCGGGACGCCGACGAGGGTTGCCACCATCAGGCCGAGCATCATCATCGAGACCGCCCTGGCCCGACGCTCGACGGGCACGAGCGAGGCTGCGACCACCGAGGCCATGCCGAAGTAGGCGCCGTGGGGCAGGCCGCTGGCGAACCGTGCCGCCATCAGAGTGTGGAAGCCGGGCGCCAGCGCGGAGGCCAGGTTGCCCGCCGTGAAGAACGCCATCAGCGCGACCAGCATGGTCCGCCGGGGCAGCCGGGCGCCCAGCACGGCGACGAGCGGCGCGCCGACCACGACGCCCAGTGCATAGACCGAGACGAGCTGACCGGCCCGCGGGATCGAGACGCCGACGCCGCCGGCGATCTCGGGCAGCACCCCCATCGTGACGAACTCCGTCGTCCCGATCCCGAAGCCCCCCAGGGCCAGCGCGAACAGGCTGACCCGGACCCGGACGGGGCGGTGCCGGTCGGCACGCACCGGTGCCGGCGCGGTGAGCTGGTCCAACGACATGCGCCCTCCAGGAGCGGCTCGGGAAACGCCGCCGCCCTGGACGTACGCCTTCACCGGCTGGCAACCCGGCTCGGCCGCCGCCGATTCCCGGTCACCAACGGGCGTGCACGTGCTCCCGGATGTCGCGGTCGTAGACGTCCCGCAGCCCGGCGAGAACCTCAGCGTCCAGCGGCGCGAGCCCGGCCGCGGCCGCGTTCGCTCGTGCCTGCTCGGCGTTGCGGGCGCCCGGGATGACGGTCGTCACGCCCGGCTGGTCGAGGATCCACCGCAGCGCCAGTTGCGCGGTGGTGGCGCCGTCGGGGGTCCAGCGGGCCACCCCGCCCGCGGCCGCCACACCCACGTCGAAGGGCACGCCGCTGAACGTCTCGCCGACGTCGAACGCTTCACCGTTCCGGTTGTAGTTGCGGTGGTCGTCGGCCGCGAACGTCGTGGTCTCGTCGTACCGGCCGGACAACAGGCCGCTGGCCAGCGGCACCCGCGCGATGATCCCGACGCCCGCCTCCGCCGCGAGCGGCAGGACCTCCTCCAGTGGCTTGCGGCGGAACACGTTGAGGATGATCTGCACGCTGGCCACCCCCGGCCGCGAGATCGCCCGGCGCGCCTCCTCGACGGTCTCGACCGAGACGCCGTACGCCGCGATCCGGCCGTCCGCGACGAGCGTGTCCAGCGCGTCGTACACCCGGTCGTCGGAGAACACCGGCGTCGGCGGGCAGTGCAGCTGCACGAGGTCGACGGTGTCCACCCCGAGATTGCGGCGGCTGCGGTCGATCCAGCCACGGAAGGCCTCGACCGTGAAGGCCTCAGGCACGTGCGGGTCGGCGCGGCGGCCCATCTTCGTCGCCACCGTCAGGCCGGCGTCCCGGCGCTCCCGCAGCAACCGGCCGACCAGCGTCTCGCTGCGGCCGTCGCCGTAGACGTCGGCGGTGTCGAGGAACGTCACGCCGGCGTCGACCGCGGCGTGCAGCACCGCCGCTGCGTCGTCCTCGCTGACATCGCCCCAGTCAGCGCCGAGCTGCCAGCAGCCGAGCCCGATGACCGACACCGCGCGGCCGGTGCGTCCAAGTACGCGTGTCTCCATCCGGTCACCCTACGATCACGCCATGTCGTCGCATCCCGTCCGGATCGGGCTGGTGGGCTACGGCTTCGGCGGCCGCTACTTCCACGCGCCGCTGCTTGCCTCCGCCCCCGCCTGCGAGTTCCTCGGTGTCGTCACGCGGTCGCCGGAGAGACGCACCGAGCTGGCCGGCGAGCACCCCGGCGCGCGCGCCTTCGACTCGCTCGCCGAGCTGGCCGCCGCCGGCGCGGAGGCCGTCGCGATCTCCACGCCCTTCGACACGCACGCCGACCTGACGCGCGAGGCGATAGGCCTGGGCCTGGCCGTGGTGTGCGACAAGCCCTTCGCGCCGGGCGCGGCGGCCGCGCGCGAGCTGGTCGAGCTCGCCCGTCGCGAGGGTGTGGTTCTGAGCACGTACCAGAACCGACGCTGGGACTCGGATCTGCTGACCGTCCGGCGCCTGATCGCCGAGGGTGCGCTGGGTCGGGTCATGCGCATGGAGTCGCGCTTCGAGCGGTTCGCCCCGCAGCCCGGACCGCCCGCGGCCGGCGGCGGCACCCTGCTCGACTTCGGGACGCACCTGGTCGACCAGGCCCTGCTGCTGTTCGGGCCGGTGGACACGGTGTACGGCGAGCTGCACGCGAGGAAGGACCTCGGCGGCCGCGACGACGAGTGCTTCGTGGCACTCACGCACGCGAGCGGCGTGCGGACGCAGCTGTGGGGCAGCTGGGCCGAGGGCGCGCCGGGTGCCCGGTTCCGGATCAGCGGCACGACCGGGTCGTACGTCGTCGGTGGCATGGACGGCCAGGAGGACGCGCTCGTCGCCGGCCGCAGCCCGGCCACCGAGGGCGACCGCTGGGGCGAGGAGCCGCCCGAGCGCTGGGGCCGGCTGCTGCGCGGAGACTCGGGCGAAACGGTCCCGACCGAGCGCGGCCGGTGGGACACCTACTACCCGGCCTTCGCCGCCGCCGTTCGGGGCGAGGGCGACGTACCTGTCGACCCGATGGACTCGGTGGCCGGCCTGGTCGTGCTCGATGCCGCCCGCACCAGCGCGGCGGAGCACCGGGTCGTCACGCTCCCGTCTGCCGAGCAGGCCGGGGCCGGCTCCGCGCCGTAACCTGAACCCATGCCAGGCCCGACTCCCCGCACCGTCCGCCGTCTGGCCCTGGCGAGTGTGGTGGCCAACATGGCCATCGTCGTCACGGGCGGGGCGGTCCGCCTGACCTCCTCCGGGCTCGGTTGCCCCACCTGGCCGCGCTGCACAGCGACGACCTTGACCCCGACGGCGGAGTACGCCGGGCACGGGATCATCGAGTTCGGCAACCGGATGCTGACCTTCGCGCTGACGGCGGTCGTGCTCGCGACGCTGATCGCAGTCGTCCGGCAGCGCCCCCGGCGCCGCCCCCTCGTCCTGCTCGCCATCGCGGTGGTCCTCGGCATCCCGGCGCAGGCCGTCCTCGGCGGGATCACCGTCCTGACCGGGCTCAATCCGTGGACCGTGATGGCCCACTTCCTGCTGTCGATGGTGCTGATCGGCCTCGCCGTCGTGCTGCACCACCGGACCGGTGAGGGTGATGGACCGCCGCGACGTGTCGTGAAGCAACCGCTGCACCGACTCGGGCTGGGGCTGCTCGCCGCCGTCGCCGCGACACTCGCGGTCGGGACCGTCGTCACCGGGTCCGGGCCGCACTCCGGTGACCCGAAGGCGGGGCGCACCGGCTTCGACCCCGGCTCGATCAGCCAGATCCACACCGACCTCGTCATGCTGCTGATCGGTCTGTCGGTGGCGCTCTGGTTCGCCCTCAAGGCGACCGACGCGCCGCCGGCCGTGGTCCGCGCGGCCGGCGTCCTGCTCGTGGTCGAGGCCGGTCAGGCCCTGATCGGCTGGACGCAGTACTTCACGCACCTGCCGGTGATCCTCGTCGGCGCGCACCTCGCCGGGGCGTGCCTCGTGCTCATCGCCGCCTGCCGGGTGGTCCTGCACATGCGCGAGCGTGGTCCGGTAGCCGGGATCGCGGTCCAGCCCGGGCAGAGCCGGGAACTCAGCGCGACGTCTGCCTGATCGCCCCCGAGCGATCGCCTCGGCGAACCGGCCGGCGGCCCTGTCCGCGCAGCCGGCGCGTCGTGCAGCGTTCCGTCCCACGTCGCCACGACCGGCACGCCCGCGGCGGCCAGCTCAGCGCGGCAGGACTGGTCCGTGCTCCAGGACAGGACCGACGCGGGATTGGCCAGGCAGCTGTGCGCAGGTAGCGAGGGCGACGCGGGCCACTACAGGAACTGGTCCAGCGCCACAGCGAGGAAGAGCAGCGACAGGTACGTGATCGACCAGTGGAACAGGCGCATCGGCGAGACGTCGTCACCGCGGCGGACCCGCCGGTGCAGCAGGTGGGCCTCGCGGAGGAACACGGCGCCGAGGACGACCGCGGACCCGCCGTAGACCGCGCCGGACGCGCCGAGCGGCCAGGCCAGCAGCAGCGACGTTGCGACCATGACGTACGAGTAGATGACGATCCGGATGGACACCGCGGCCGGCGTCGCGACGACGGGGAGCATCGGCACGCCAGCCGACGCGTAGTCGTCGCGGAAGCGGATGGCCAGCGCCCAGAAGTGCGGCGGCGTCCAGAAGAAGATGACCGCGAACAGCACGACGGCCGCCCACGACACGGAGTTGGTCACGGCGGACCAGCCGATGAGCACCGGCATGCACCCGGCCGCGCCGCCCCACACGATGTTCTGCGACGTACGGCGCTTGAGCAGCATCGTGTAGACCACGACGTAGAACGCGATGGCCGCATCGGCGAGCAGCGCGGACAGCAGGTTGGTCGTCAGGGCCAGCTCGACGGTGGCCAGCACCCCGAGCACCAGGCCGAAGACCAGGGCGTTGCGCGGCGGCACCACGTGGCGGGCCAGCGGCCGGCGCTCCGTGCGGTGCATGACGCTGTCGATGTCGCGGTCGTACCAGCAGTTCAGCGCGTTCGCGCTGCCCGCCGCGAGCGACCCACCGACCAGGGTGGCCAGGATCAGCCAGAGCGAGGGCAGCCCGCGCGCGGCGAGGATCATGGTCGGTACGGTGGTGACGAGCAGCAGCTCGATGATCCTGGGCTTCGTCAGTGCGATGTAGGCACCGACGCGGTCCCGGGGACCCAGCGGTCCGGTGACTGCCGGGGCAGTCGGGCCCGGGTGGGCCGCAAGGGTCGTCACGGTCGCAACTCTACCGAGTGCGAACTGCGGAGGCCTGCCGGGGCGCACGTCGGTTCGGCCGTCCGCAGCGGGGGACGCCGGGTCTAGGGTCGGACTGGACAAGATCCTTCGAGGAAGAGGCAACGCGGCGTGAGTAAGAGCAGCACTCTGCAGTGGACAGACCTGGACCAGCGGGCCGTCGACACGGCCCGCGCCCTGGCGATGGATGCCGTGGAGTCAGCCGGTTCCGGGCATCCCGGGACGGCGATGAGCCTCGCCCCCGCGGCCTACCTGCTGTTCCAGCGGCTGCTCCGCCACGACCCGACCGACGCGCACTGGGCCGGCCGCGACCGGTTCGTCCTCTCGTGCGGCCACTCGTCGCTGACGCTCTACATCCAGCTCTACCTGTCCGGCTACGGCCTGACCCTCGAGGACCTCGCGCACCTGCGCCAGTGGGGCTCGCTGACCCCGGGCCACCCCGAGCACGGGCACACCCCCGGCGTGGAGACGACGACCGGCCCGCTCGGCCAGGGCGTCGGCAACGCGGTGGGCATGGCGATGGCCGCCCGCCGCGAGCGCGGCCTGCTGGACCCCGACGCCGCGCCCGGCGCGAGCCCGTTCGACCACACCATCTGGTGCTTCGCCTCCGACGGCGACCTGGAGGAGGGCGTCTCCCACGAGGCGAGCAGCCTCGCCGGGACCCAGGAGCTCGGCAACCTGATCCTGCTCTGGGACGACAACCACATCTCGATCGAGGACGACACCAAAATCGCCTTCACCGAGGACACCGTCGCGCGCTACGCGGCCTACGGCTGGCACGTCCAGCGGGTCGACTGGCTGCAGGACGACGGCTCGTACGAGGAGAACGTGCAGGCGCTCTACGACGCCTTCCTCGAGGCCAAGGCGGTCACCGACCGGCCGTCGTTCATCGCCCTGCGCACGATCATCGGCTGGCCGGCGCCCAACAAGCAGAACACCGGCAAGGCGCACGGCAGTGCGCTCGGCGCGGAGGAGGTGGCGGCCACCAAGAAGGTGCTGGGGCTCGAGCCGGACCGCCAGTTCCAGATGCCCGACGAGGTCCTGGCGCACGCGCGACAGGTGCTCGACCGCGGCCGCGAGTCGCACCAGCAGTGGAAGCCGGCGTACGACGCCTGGGCGGCCGGCAACCCTGAGGGCGTCGAGCTGCTCGATCGGCTCGCGCACCGGCGCCTGCCGGACGGCTGGCACAAGAAGCTTCCGGTCTTCGACGCCGATGCCAAGGGCCTGGCCACCCGCGCCGCCTCCGGCAAGGTCCTCACCGCCCTCGCCCCCGCTCTGCCCGAGCTGTGGGGTGGTTCGGCCGACCTCGCCGAGAGCAACAACACCACCCCCGAGGGTGAGCCGTCGTTTCTGCCCGAGGACAGGCAGACGAAGACGTGGAGCGGCGGGCCGTACGGCCGCGTGCTGCACTTCGGCGTCCGCGAGCACGGCATGGGGGCGGTGATGAACGGCATCGCCCTGCACGGTGGCACCCGCGTGTACGGCGGCACCTTCCTGGTCTTCAGCGACTACATGCGCGGGTCTGTCCGGCTCGCGGCGCTCATGAAGCTGCCGGTGACGTACGTCTGGACGCACGACTCCATCGGCCTCGGCGAGGACGGCCCGACGCACCAGCCGATCGAGCACCTGGCCGCGCTGCGCGCCATTCCGGGCCTGGACGTGGTCCGGCCGGCGGACGCGAACGAGGTCGCCGTGGCCTGGCGGACCATCCTCGAGCAGACCGACCGCCCGGCCGCACTGTGCCTGACCCGGCAGAACGTCCCGACCGTGGACCGCACCGTCCACGGGCCCGCCGAGGACGTCGCCAAGGGTGGCTACATCCTGGCCGAGGCCAGCACCGGCAAGCCGGCGGCGCTGCTCATCGCCACCGGGTCCGAGGTGACGATCGCGCTGGCCGCCCGCGACCGGCTCGAGGCGGAAGGCACCCCCACGCGGGTCGTGTCGATGCCCTGCGTCGAGTGGTTCCGCGCCCAGGACGAGGCCTACCGGCGCACCGTGATCCCGCCGGACACGAAGGTCCGCGTCGCCGTGGAGGCCGCCGTCTCGCAGGGCTGGCACGAGTGGATCGGCGAGGCCGGCGAGTGCGTGACCCTCGACCACTTCGGCGCCAGCGCGCCGTACGCCGTGCTCTACGAGCAGTTCGGCATCACGCCCGACCGGGTGGTCGCGGCGGTCATCGCGTCGCAGTCCAAACTGGGAATGATCCGCGGCAGCACCACGGGTAACTAGCGGTCCCGCGACGGGCCGCGCCGGAAACACACGAGGAGTCACCATGACCGACCCACTTGCCGAACTCTCCGCCGCGGGTGTGGCGGTCTGGCTCGACGACCTGTCGCGCGAGCGCCTGCGCTCGGGCAACCTCGAGCAGCTGATCAAGACGCGGCACATCGTCGGTGTCACGACGAACCCGTCGATCTTCCAGAAGGCGCTGTCCGAGGGGGCGGCGTACGACGAGCAGGTACGTGAGCTCGCCCTGCGGGGCACGGACGTGGGCGAGGCGGTACGCGCCCTCACGACGTACGACGTGCGCTGGGCCTGCGACGTCCTCAAGCCGGTGTACGCGCTCAGCCACACCGTCGACGGACGCGTGTCGATCGAGGTCGACCCGCGCATCGCGCACGACGCCGACCGCACCGTCGCCGAGGCCAAGGCCCTGTGGTGGCTCGTCGACCGGCCGAACCTCTACATCAAGATCCCGGCCACCCTCGCCGGCCTGCCCGCGATCACCCGCACCCTGGCCGAGGGGATCAGCGTCAACGTCACGTTGATCTTCTCGCTGGAGCGCTACGACGCGGTCATGGACGCCTACCTCGCAGGCCTCGAGGCCGCCCGGGCCAACGGGCACGACCTGTCCACCATCGAGTCGGTGGCCTCGTTCTTCGTGAGCCGCGTCGACAGCGAGATCGACAAGCGCATCGAGAAGAACGGCGGCCCTGCCGACCTGAAGGGCCAGGCCGCGATCGCCAACGCGCGGCTCGCCTACCAGCACTACGAGCAGGTGTTCTCCTCCGACCGGTGGAAGGCGCTCGAGAAGGCAGGCGCCCGGCCGCAGCGACCGCTGTGGGCCTCTACCGGCGTCAAGGACCCGACGTACGACGACACGCGGTACGTCGTCGAGCTCGTCGCGCCGGGAACGGTCAACACGATGCCGGAGGCGACCCTCGAGGCCGTCGCCGACCACGGCGTCGTCCGCGGGGACACGATCCGCTCGACGTACGCCGAGGCGCAGCAGGTGCTCGACCGACTCAAGGCGGCGGGCGTCGACTACGACGACGTCGTCCGTCAGCTCGAGGTCGAGGGCGTGCAGAAGTTCGAGGACGCCTGGAACGAGCTGATCGACTCGGTCGCGAAGAACCTCGAGAAGTTCGGTGCCGAGGTGGGCAGCGACGGCCGGTCCCGTCCTGCCGGCGACGGCCCCGCAGCCGCGTCCCCTGCCGGCAGCGCCAGGTGAGCGATCGGTTCGACAGCACCTCCGCCCTCCCCCGCACGAGGACCGTCACCGGTCGCGGCGTGACCGTCGCCGGACCGGTGGGCCGATGAGCCAGGTGCACGCGCCGAACCCGTTGCGGGACCCCCGGGACCGCCGCCTCCCCCGGATCCCGGAGCCCTGCGTGCTCGTGGTCTTCGGCGCGACCGGTGACCTCGCCCGCAAGAAGCTGATCCCGGCGGTCTACGACCTCGCCAACCGCGGCCTGCTGCCGCCAGGCTTCGTCCTGCTCGGCTTCGCCCGCCGGGACTGGGGCGACGGGGACTTCGAGTCCGTGGCCAAGGAGGCCGCCCGCAAGGGGGCCCGCACCGAGTTCCGCGACGACGTCTGGCAGCGCCTGGCGGAGGCCATCAAGTTCCTGCCCGGCTCGTTCGACGACGACGGGGCCTTCGACAACCTGGCCCGGATGCTCACCGAGCTCGATGCGACGCACGGCACGCAGGGCAACGCCGCCTTCTACCTGTCGATCCCGCCGTCGGCGTTCCCCACGGTGCTCCAGCAGATGGCCCGTACCGGGATGGCCGACAACAGCACCGCCGGGGGCTGGCGCCGGGTCGTCGTGGAGAAGCCGTTCGGGCACGATCTGGAGTCCGCGAAGGAGCTCAACCGGCTCGTCGACACCGTCTTCACCGCCCAGGACGTCTTCCGGATCGACCACTACCTGGGTAAGGAGACGGTCCAGAACCTGTTGGCGCTGCGTTTCGCGAACACGCTGTGGGAGCCCATCTGGAACGCGCACCACATCGACTCGGTGCAGATCACCATGGCCGAGGACGTCGGGATCGAGAGCCGGGCGGCGTTCTACGAGCAGACCGGTGCGGCCCGCGACGTCCTGCAGAACCACCTGCTGCAGCTCATGGCTCTGACCGCGATGGAGGAGCCGGCGTCGTTCGACGCCGAGGCCCTGCGGGCGGAGAAGATCAAGGTGCTCGGGGCGATCAAGCCGCCTCGGGACATGGCGGCCTACACCGTCCGGGGCCAGTACGACCAGGGCTGGCTTGCCGGCCAGCGGGTCAAGGCCTATCGCGAGGAGAAGGACGTCGCGCCGGACTCGAAGACCGAGACCTTCGCCGCCGTGCGCCTCGAGGTCGAGACCCGCAGGTGGGCCGGCGTCCCGTTCTACCTGCGCACCGGCAAGCGGCTTCCCCGTCGGGTGACGGAGATCGCCGTGATCTTCCGCAAGGCGCCGCACCTGCCCTTCGCGAAGACGGACACCGAGGAGCTCGGCGCCAACCAGCTGGTGGTTCGCGTCCAGCCCGACGAAGGCATGACGCTCCGCTTCGGCTCCAAGGTGCCGGGGTCGCAGATGGAGGTCCGTGATGTCGCGATGGACTTCCTGTACGGCGAGGCGTTCACCGAGTCCTCCCCCGAGGCCTACGAGCGCCTGCTGCTCGACGTCCTGCTCGGCGACGGCTCGCTGTTCCCGGACGCCCGCGAGGTCGAGGACTCCTGGCGCGTCATCGACCCCATCGAGGACTACTGGCGGGACCACGACGACCGGGGCGGGCGTCCCGAGCTCTACCGTGCAGGCGAGTGGGGACCCAAGGGCGCCGACATGATGCTGGCCCGCGACGGACGAAGCTGGAGGCGGCCATGACGACCTTGTGGGACACCACCGGCACCGCGGTCGTCGCGGCGCTGGCGGCCGAGCGGCGGCTGGCCGGCTCCGTGTCGGCCGGCCTGGCCCTGACCCTCGTCGTCGTCGTGGACGAGTCGCACGTGGCCGAGGCGGAGGCCGCGGCCACTCGCGCGGCCGCGCAGCACCCCTGCCGGCTGCTGGTCGTCGTACGCCGACGGCCGGACGCCCCCGAGTCCCGGCTCGACGCCGAGGTCCTCATCGGCGGCCGGCTCGGACCCGGCGAGGCGGTCGTCATGCGGATGTACGGGCGCCTTGCGCTGCACGCCGAGTCCGTCGTCCTGCCGCTGCTGGCCCCGGACGCGCCCGTCGTCACCTGGTGGTACGGCGAGCCCCCCAACCTCATCGCGCACGACCCGCTCGGCGTCTTCGCCGACCGGCGCATCACCGACAGTTGGCTGTCCGCCGACCCGATGGGTGCGCTGCACCGGCGCGCGCACGACTACGCGCCCGGCGACACGGACCTGGGCTGGACGCGGACCACGCTGTGGCGGTCCCTGTGCGCCGCCGGCTTCGACTCGTTGAGCGGCCCGGTCCGCCGCGCCCGGGTGGCCGGCGCTCCCGGGCACGTCACCCGCGCGCTGCTCGCCGGCTGGCTGCAGTCCCGGCTGGGTGTGCAGGTGGAGGTGTCCGACGCCCCCGGTACCGGCCTGTCCGAGGTGGTCATCGAGCTCGAGGACGACGTCACCCTGCGGATCAGCCGTGGCGGCGGCACCACGGCCGTCCTGTCCCGGACCGGGCAGCCGGACCGCACCCTGCCGCTCCCCCGCCGCGAGATCGGCGACCTGCTCGCCGAGGAGCTGCGCCGCCTGGACCCCGACGAGCCTTTCGCCGAGGCGCTGGAGGCCGCGACCGGCACCCGGGGCCTGTCCGACCGCTCACCGATCCGCCGGCACATCTGGCACGACCCGGTGGAGTCCCCGGACCCCGATCCGGCCCTGACCGTCTCATGACGGGCGCGAACCGCACCGTCGTCGTCTTCAAGGACCCCGACGTCCTGGCCGCCTCGATCGCCGCGCGGCTGCTCACCCGGCTCGTCGACGTCCAGGCCGTCCGGGGCGAGGCGTCGATCGTGCTCACCGGCGGTGGGGTGGGCATCGGCGCGTTGCGCCACGTACGCGAGTCCCCCGCCCGCGCGGCGGTCGACTGGCGGCACGTCGACATCTGGTGGGGCGACGAGCGCTTCGTCCCCGCCGACGACCCCGCGCGCAACGAGCGACAGGCCCGCGAGGCCCTGCTCGACCACCTCGACCTCGACCCCGCCCGGGTGCACCCCATGGGCGCGCTCGGGGGACCCGACGGTGACGACGCGGACGCGGCGGCGACCCGCTACGCCGCCGAGCTCGCGGCGGCGGCCGGTCCGGACCAGGAGGTGCCGGCCTTCGACGTCCTCATGCTGGGCATGGGCCCGGAGGGGCATGTCGCGTCGATCTTCCCGGAGTCGCCGGCAGTGCACGACGAAAGAACCGTGTTCGCCGTCCACGGTTGCCCCAAGCCGCCGCCGACCCGCATCTCGATGGGCTTCCGCACGATCAACTGCGCGCGGGAAGTCTGGCTGGGGGTCGCCGGGGCCGACAAGGCCACCGCGGTCGCGATGGCCCTCCGCGGCGCGGGCCGGGCGCAGATCCCCGCTGCCGGCGTCGAGGGCCGCCTGCAGACCCTGTGGCTGCTCGACGAGGCCGCGGCGGCGCAGCTGCCCCGGGACCTGCGCCGGCGCTGACTTCCGGACGCACAACGCCCCGCTCACCCTGATCGGGTGGCGGGGCGTGTGGTGACGCAGGTGGCTACTTGCCGCGCAGCTTGGCCAGCGCCTCGGCGAGGATCGCCTCGCCGTCCTCCTGGTTGCGCCGCTCGCGGACGTACGCCAGGTGGGTCTTGTACGGCTCGGTCTTGTGCGGCGCCGGGGGGTTCTCCTTGTCGCGGCCGGCCGGGAAGCCGCAGCGCGGACAGTCCCAGGTCTCCGGGATCGACGCCTCGTCGGAGAACGACGTGTGCGTCTCGTGTTGGTTGGCGCACCAGAACGCGATGCGCTGGCGGGGAGCCGCCTCGCCGCGTTCTGCCTCGCCCATGGGTCCAGCGCCGACCCGACTACCTCGGATCGCGTTGCCGCCTGCCACGAGTACCGCTCCTTCACGCCGTCGTACCGTCGCCGCGGAGATCTCCGCGGCGGTCGCGCCAGTCTAAGGCCGGACAGTCGCTACGTCTGCTTCAGCAGCAGGCCCAGGGCCACGATGCACACGGCCCAGACCGCGCCGCAGATGATCGTGAGGCGGTCGAGGTTCTTCTCGACCACGGCACTGCCGCCCAGCGACGACGACACGCCACCGCCGAACAGGTTGGACAGGCCGCCGCCCTTCCCGCGGTGCAGCAGCACGAGCACGATCAGCAGAATGCTGGCGATGCTCAGCAGGATCGACAGGAAGGTCACCACAGCAGGAACTCCAGGTCAGGCGAGGCGGACGCGCGAGTCGAGCACCGCGTAGGCGATGTCGACCAGGATGTTGGCGATCACGATGAAGAACGCAGCAAACAAGACAGTACCGAAGATCACCGGCAGGTCGCCGGTACTGACCGCCACGATGGCGTTCTGACCGATCCCCTGCAGGCCGAAGACGACCTCGGTGACGATCGCCCCGCCGAGCAGCGTGCCCACGTCGATGCCCAGCAGGGTCACGACCGGCGTCAGCGCGCTGCGCAGCCCGTGCCGGTAGATCACCCGCCGCTCCGACAGGCCCTTGGCCCGCGCGGTCCGGATGTAGTCCTCGCCGAGCACCTCGAGAAGTGACCCGCGGGTGATGCGGGAGTAGGACGCCGCGGTGACCAACGCGAGGGCGAACCACGGCAGGATCAGATGTCGCGCCCACTCGAACGGGTTCTGCGTCAGGGGCACGTAGCCGCTGGCCGGGAAGATGTCGAGCCCGTTCAGCGAGAGCCGGTAGTACAGGAAGTAGAGCAGCAGCAGGCCGGCCACGAACGGCGGGATCGACAGGCCACCGAGCGCGAAGACGGTCGCCAGCCGGTCCCGGATGCTCCGGGGTTTGGTGGCCGCCAGGATGCCGATGGGGATGCCCATCAGCAGCCACACGACCGCGGCGCCGCCGGCCAGGGAGGCCGTCGCGGGTAGCCGGTCGAGAAGGGTCTTGCGCACCGGCTCGGCGTTGCGGAACGAGTAGCCGAGGTCGCCGTGGAGCAGCCGGCCGACGTATTGGAGGTACTGCTCCGGCACCGGCTTGTCCAGGCCGTAGCGGACCTTGGCCTGCTGGATCTGCTCGGGCGTAGGGCTCTTGCCCACGAAGTTCGCGGCCGGGTCGCCGGGAGCCACGACGAAGAACAGCACGAAGACGGCGAGGCTGATCACGAAAAGGACGACAACGCCGAAGAGCAGGCGGCGAGCGATGAACCGACCCATGGGTGTGGGACCTCCGTCTTACTTACGGGCCAGGACGCGGGCGGCACGCGGATCGAGCGCGTCACGTAGGCCGTCGCCCAGCAGGTTGAAGGCGAGCGTCGCGATGAAGAGCGCGAGGCTCGGGAAGAACACGAACCACGGCGCCTGCAGGTACGTCGACAGCGACTCCGAGATCATGTTTCCCCACGTGGGGGTGGGCGGGACCACGCCGAGGCCGAGGAAGGACAGCGTCGCCTCGAAGACGATCGCGGTCGGGATCAGCAGCGTCGAGTAGACGATCAGCGGCGCCACCAGATTGGGGATGACGTCCACCGTCATGATCCGGAAGTCGCCGGCGCCGAGGGACCGGGCCGCCTCGATGTACTCCTTCTCCCTGATGGAGAGCACCTGTCCGCGGACGATGCGCCCGACGTTCGACCAGGTGAAGAACGCGATGACGAAGATGCTGATCTTGAGGCTGGGCTGGAAGACGGACACCAGCGAGATGGCGAACAGCAGGAAGGGGAACGAGAGGAACACGTCCATCGTCCGCGACAGGAAGGTGTCCACCTTCCCGCCGTAGTAGCCCGACGTGGTCCCGACGGCCAGTCCGACGAGGACGGCGAGCGCGGTGGCCAGCACACCCACGAGCAGCGACACCCGGGTGCCGTAGATGATCCGCGAGAGGATGTCGCGCCCGAGGTCGTCGGTGCCCAGCCAGAACGTGCCGTTCGGCGCCTGCGGCAGACCTTCCGGGCTCAGCCCGATGTCCCGGTACTGCTCGTTCGGCCCGTGGCCGATCCAGCCGGTGAGGACGGGGGCGAACACTGCCGACAGGACCAGCAGCACGATGACGAACAGGCAGAAGATCGAGACCTTGTCCCGCCTCAGCCGGGCCCACGCCAGCTGGAGCGGCGTACGCCCCTCGATCCGCTGGGCCGGCGGCTGCGAGTCCGGCGACGCGGGCGGCCGCCCTTCGGCGAGCTCGTCGGCGGCGATGATGGTCATGGGACGTCCTCTCGGACTGCGGTCACGTGCGAGGTGAGCCTGGCGGGAGCGGGTCGGGGGTCCGGGGTTCAGCCGGTCGATCCCACCTTCGGCTCCGTGCTGGTCTGGTCGATGCTCGGCGTGGACGTGCTGATGTCCTCGCCGTCCGCGACCGGGAAGTGGCAGGCCTTGCGGTGCGAGGCAGGGTCGTCGAAGGCGGGCACCAGCGGCGGCATCTCGTCGACGCAGATGGTCTGCGCCTTGGGGCAGCGCGGGTGGAACGGGCAACCGTCGGGCGGGTTGACCGGCGACGGCACGTCGCCGCGCAGGATGATCCGCTCGCGGGTGTCGGCGCGGTCGGGGTCGGGCACCGGGACCGCCGACAGCAGCGCGTTGGTGTACGGGTGGCGCGGCTTGTCGTACAGGTCGTCGACGTCGGCGATCTCCTCGATCTTGCCGAGGTACATGACCGCGACCCGGTCGCTCACGTGCCGTACGACCGACAGGTCGTGCGCGATGAAGATGTACGTGAGGCCGAACTCCTTCTGCAGGTCGTCCAGCAGGTTGATGACCTGCGCCTGGATCGACACGTCGAGCGCGGAGACCGGCTCGTCGCAGATGATGAGCTTGGGACGAAGGGCGAGCGCACGGGCGACGCCGATGCGCTGGCGCTGGCCGCCGGAGAACTCCGCCGGGAACCGGTTGTAGTGCTCGGGGTTGAGGCCCACGACCTCCATGAGCTCCTGGACCCGCTTCTTGCGGTCGGCTCCACTGGCGACGTTGTGGATGTCGAACGGGTCGCCGATGATCGAGCCGACCCGGCGTCGCGGGTTCAGCGAGCCATACGGGTCCTGGAAGATCATCTGGATGTCGCGCCGGAACGGACGCATGGCCTTGCGCGACAGGTTGCTGATGTCCTGCCCGTCGAACTCGATGCTGCCCGAGGTCATCGGGTAGAGGCCGGCGACCAGCCGGGCGAGCGTGGACTTGCCACAGCCGGTCTCCCCCACCAGCCCCAAGGTCTCGCCGGAGCGGACCTCGAGGTCGACGCCGTCCACCGCGTGGACTCGCGCGACCTCCTTCTGGAACACGATGCCCTGCTTGATCGGGAAGTGTTTGACGGCGTTGTCGACGCGCAGCAGCACCTCGCCCTGCTGGGTGTGGACGGTGCGCCCCGCGTGGTCGACGGCGGTCACTGCTGGTCTCCGATGTCAGAGTTGTCAGAGGTGTCGGTGGGGCCGGCCTGCGCGGGCGGCGGCGCGGTCGTCCCGGCGGCCGAGACGACCGCCGGGACGACCTCGGACTCCTGGGTGGCAAGAGCCCCGCGGCGCGAGGCCGCGACCTTCTCGCGCTGGGCCTCGACGTCGTCGCCGAATCCCACCTCGTCGACCGGCAGCCAGCAGGCCGACCGGTGGCTGGGGCTACCCGCGACCTGGCGCAGCGGCGGCACCTCGGTGATGCACTGGTCCATCACATACGGGCAGCGCGGGTGGAACGAGCAGCCGGACGGCAGGTTGATGAGCGACGGCGGTTGCCCCTGGATGGGCTTGAGCCGGCCGCGGCCCCCCTCGGAGCTCGGGATCGACTCGATGAGGCCCTTGGTGTACGGGTGGTGCGGCCGGTAGTAGAGCGTGCGCCGGTCGGCGAACTCGACGGGCTTGCCGGCGTACATGACCATCACATCGTCGGCGATGTCGGCGACGACCCCGAGGTCGTGCGTGATCATGATGATCGCGGTGTTGAACTCGGACTGCAGCCGCTCCATCAGGTCGATGATCTGCGCCTGGACTGTCACGTCCAGCGCCGTCGTCGGCTCGTCGGCGATGAGCAACTTCGGGTTCAGCGCGACGGCCATGGCGATCATCGCGCGCTGCCGCATGCCACCGGAGAACTGGTGCGGGTAGTCGTCGACCCGGCGGTCCGGCTGCGGGATGCCGACCAGGCCGAGCAGGTCCACGGCTCGCTTGGTGGCGTCCTTCTTCGACACGTCCTCGTGGGCCCGGATCATCTCGACGATCTGCCAGCCGACGCGGTACTGCGGGTGCAGGCTGGACAGCGGGTCCTGGAAGATCATGCCGATCTCGGCGCCGCGGACCTTGCGCAGGTCCTGCTGGCTCATGCCGAGCAGATCGCGGCCCTCGAACACCGCGGAACCGGTGATCTGCGCGCCGCGGGTGAGACCCATGATCGTCTGGGTGCTCACGCTCTTGCCCGAGCCGGACTCACCCACGATGCCGAGCGTCTGCCCCACGTTGATGGAGAACGAGACGCCCCGGACCGCCCGGACCACTCCGTCCTCGGTGGGGAACGAGACCGTCAGGTCCGTGACTTCGAGCAGGCTCATGTCACCTCGTACAGCGGTCGGGGGCGCCGGGTAGGCACCGTCGGCTCCGCGGGTTGCGCGGGTTCGGGGCAAGGGGCACGGCCGGTCGCGCGCCGTGCTCCGCTGGTGCGTATCAGAGTCTGACATACCGGGAGCGTCCCGGCCCGGCGCCGTCACAACGCAGCGGGACGCTGCGGCCAAGGCACACCCAGGGCCCGCCTCCGCGTGGAGGCGGGCCCTGGGATGTGGTGCCGGAGGGCGGCCCTACCGGGACGCCACCGGCCTAGCTCCTACTTGCCGTCCTTGAGGTACACGTTGGTCATGTCCCCGTTGTTCGCGAAGTTGTAGTACACCCAGTTGCCCACCCGACTGGCGTGGTACAGCGGGTTCTTCGCCGTCGTGATCGGGACCCACGGGGCGTCCGCCATCACCATCTGGTCAGCCTTGTGCCAGAGGTCCTTGACCTTCGCCGGGTCGCTCTCGGCGAGCGCCTGGTCGATCAGCTTGTTGACCTCGGGGTTGTTGTAGTCGTTGTAGTTCGTCGAGCCCTCGCCGTACTGGCGGCCGTCGAGCAGCGGGACGAAGAAGGAACGGGCCGCGTTGCCCTGCCAGTCCGGATTCCAGCCGGGGCCGGCGAGGTCCCAGTCACCGGACTTCGTGGCGGGCGGGTGCTGCAGGTGCTGGGTGTAGAAGTCGGCGTTCGGGACCTGCTTGAGCTTCAGGGTGATGCCGGCCTTGGCCAGCTCGGCCTGCATCGTCGTGGCGATGATCGGCGCCTTGCCCTTGTTGCGGTACAGGTAGATCAGCGTCAGACCGTTCGGGTAACCGGCGGCGGCCAGCAGCTGCTTGGCCTTGGCCGGGTCACCGGCGCTGTCCGGCGTGGCGTACGGGTCGAACTTCTCATACCCGAGGATCGTCGGGGTCAGGATCTGGCCCAGCGGCTCGTTCACGTCCGGGCCACCGAGGACCTGGATGATGGCCTTCTTGTTGACCGCGTAGTTGAGGGCCTGACGGACCTGGAGCTTCTTGAGCGCCCCACCCGCGTTGTTGCTCTGGATGTTGATCGTCATGTACGGGTTCGTCGACCCGTTGGCGACGATCGCGAGGTTCGGGTCCTTCTTCGCCTTCAGGCCCGGAATCTGCGCGGTCGGGACGTACGTGTCCCAGCTCATGTCGGCGCTGCCGACCTCGAGCTGCTGCTGGACCGGACCCTCGTCCGAGCCCTGCGTGATGGAGACCGTGTCGACGTGCGCGGCGCGCAGGTCGTCGGTGTTCTTCTTCCACGCCGGGTTGCGGACGAGGTCGATGGACTTGTCGGCGACATACTTGGTGATCTTGTAGGGACCGTCGGAGATGAAGTTCTGGCGGAACTCCGGGGAGTCCGGCAGGTAGTCGAGCATCTCGAGCGGCGACGGCGAGGAGAACGGCATCGCGAGGATGTTGACGAAGTCACCGGCCGGCTGGACCAGCTTGATGGTGACCTTGTTGCCCTCGGCCTTGATGCCGCTGATCTCGTTGCCCTCGACGAAGGCCTTGATGCCCGGGATCGTGGCGGGAGCCTTGGCGAACTTGTCGCAGAACTCCTTGAAGCCCTCGATGACGCCGGAGTAGTAGCCCATCGCACCGGTCGGCTGGACCGGGTTGCAGAGCCGCTTGAAGCCGCGGACCGCGTCGGCGCCGGTGACCTGGCGGGGCGTGCCCTTGACGTCCCACTGGACGCCGTCCTTGATGGTCATCGTGTAGGTGAGCTTGTCCGAGGAGACCTCGGGCATGGCGGTGACCATGTCCGCCACCGGGGTGGACGCCTTGGTCTCGTCGGCGCTGTTGGGGTAGCTCAGCAGCTGGCGCGAGATCCCGCGGAGCAGGCTGTAGCTGACCGTGTAGTACGCGCTGGCCGTGTCCATGTGGTCGATGTCGCCGCCACCGAGGAGCTTCAGGTTGCCGCCCTCGACGGGCTTGCCCGTGTCACCCGATGCTGCCGGCTTGGCGCTTCCGCCACCACAGGCCGCGACCGTGACCGCGAGGCCTGCCGCGAGGGCGACGGTCGTCAGCCCTCTCCGCTTGCTGAGCATTGTCCACCTCTCCTGGGCACCACTCGGGGCCCGGGGAACTGTTTCGGTCCCGGAGGGGATCTCCGGGCCTGGGCGCCAGTCTGACGCCGTCGCGCCCGGACAGTAGCCAAGCGACACACGTGAGCGAAAGGGACACACGTACACCGACGTGCGATCGTGACGGAACAGTTACCGGCAGCACCGGCCGTCTGCGCACGAGGCCGTGCGGCCGGCGGATCGCCACTGCGCCGACCGGCCTGCCGAAGTTGCTCCGGTCAGCCGGACGTGAAGCGGCAGATTCCGGCGAACTCCGTGGCATCCAGGCTCGCCCCGCCGACCAGCGCCCCGTCCACGTCGGACTGCTCCATGATCCCGGCGGCGTTCGAGGCCTTCACCGACCCGCCGTACAGGACCCGGACCCCGTCGGCCAGGTCGCCGGTGTACAGCTCGGCCAGCCGGCCGCGCAGCGCCCCGCAGACCTCCTGGGCGTCGTCCGGCGTGGCGACCTCGCCCGTGCCGATCGCCCAGACCGGCTCGTACGCCACGACCAGCGTGCGGACGACCTCGGCCGGCACCCCGTCCAGCGCCCCGTCGAGCTGCTTCACGCAGTGCGCCACCTGCTCGCCGGCCTGCCGGACCTCGAGACCCTCGCCCACACAGAGGATCGGCACCAGGCCGTTGCGCGCCGCTGCCTTGACCTTCGCGTTGACGACGTCGTCGGTCTCCTGGTGGTACTGGCGGCGCTCGCTGTGCCCGACGACGACATAGGTGCAGCCGAGCTTGGCGAGCATCACGCCGCTCACGTCGCCGGTGTACGCGCCTGAGTCGTGCGGCGAGAGGTCCTGTGCGCCGTAGGCGATGTGCAGCTTGTCGCCGTCCACGAGGGTCTGCACGCTGCGCAGGTTCGTGAACGACGGGAGCACCGCGACCTCGGTGCGCTCGTAGTCGGCATCCTTGAACGTGAACGCGAGCTTCTGGACCAGCGCGATCGCCTCGAGGTGGTTGAGGTTCATCTTCCAGTTGCCGGCCATGAGGGGCTTGCGGCCAGCGGCCCGCTTGGCTGCCATCGGTCAGCCCTCCAGGACGGTGAGACCGGGCAGCGCCTTGCCCTCGAGGTACTCCAGGCTCGCGCCTCCCCCGGTCGAGATGTGCGTGAACCGCTTCTCGTCGATGCCCAGCGCCCGCACGGCGGCCGCGCTGTCACCCCCGCCGACGACGGTGAGTGCATCGGCTCCGCCGCTGGACAGGCTGGCGACGGCCTCGGCCACCCCGCGGGTGCCCTCGGCGTACGGCGCCAGCTCGAACACGCCCATCGGGCCGTTCCAGAACACGGTCTTCGCGCCGGCCAGCGCATCGGCGAACACCCGGACGCTCTCCGGGCCGATGTCGAGGCCCATCCGGTCGGCCGGGATGGCCGAGGCAGGTACGACGTCGTGCTCGGCGTCGGCGCTGAACGCCGTGGCCGCGATGACGTCCACGGGCAGGACGATCTTGCCGGTCTCCAGGAAACGTGCGCAGCGCTCGACCTGGTCGGCCTCCAGCAGGCTGGAGCCGACGTCGTGGCCCTGCGCCTTGAGGAAGGTGAAGCACATGCCGCCGCCGACGAGCAGGGTGTCGACCTTGGGCAGCAGCGCCTCGATGACGGCCAGCTTGTCGCTGACCTTCGAGCCGCCGAGCACCACCGCATAGGGCCGGGCCGGATCCTCGGTGAGGCGCCGGAGCACCTCGACCTCGGCCGCGACGAGCGGGCCGGAGGCATGCGGCAGGCGCTGCGCCACGTCGTACACGCTGGCGTGCTTGCGGTGCACGGCCCCGAAGGCGTCGTCGACGTAGAGGTCGGCCAGCGCCGCAAGCTGGTCGGCGAAGGCACCGCGCTCGGTGTCGTCCTTGCTCGTCTCGGCCGCCTCGAACCGGACGTTCTCGAGCATGCCGAGCTCACCGTCGGTGAGGCGCGCGACCATCTCCTGGGCGGAGGGCCCCACGACGTCCTCCGCCAGCCGGACCGGCGCGCCGAGCAGCTCCTCGAGCCGCGCGGCGACGGGCGCCAGGCTGTATGCCGCGTCGGGCGTGCCCTTGGGCCGGCCGAGGTGCGCCACCACGACCACTCGGGCGCCACGGCCGAGCAGGTCCTTCAGCAGCGGCAGGCTCGCCCGGATCCGGCCGTCGTCGCTGACCGTGGTCCCGTCGAGCGGCACGTTCAGGTCACTGCGGACGAGGACCCGCTTGCCGGCGACGTCCAGTTCGTCGTAGGTCTGCATGTGTGGCGGGGTCTACGCGGGCAGGCGGGAGCCGACCAGCGCGGTGATGTCCGCGAGCCGGTTCGAGTAGCCCCACTCGTTGTCGTACCAGCCGACGACCTTGACCTGGTTGCCGATCACCTTGGTCAGGCCGGCGTCGAAGATGCACGAGGCCGGGTCGGTGACGATGTCGCTGGAGACGATCGGGTCCTCGGTGTAGACGAGGATGCCCTTGAGCGGACCCTCGGCCGCCGCCTTCACGGCCGCGTTGATCTCCTCGACGGTCGTGTCGCGGGACACGGTGACCGTCAGGTCGGTCGCCGAGCCGGTCGGAATCGGCACCCGCAGCGCGAAACCGTCGAGCTTGCCCTTGAGCTGCGGCAGGACCAGGCCGATCGCCTTGGCCGCTCCGGTGCTCGTCGGCACGATGTTGATCGCGGCGGCGCGGGCGCGGCGCAGGTCGCTGTGCGGGCCGTCCTGCAGGTTCTGGTCCTGTGTGTAGGCGTGCACCGTCGTCATCAGGCCGCGCTCGATGGTGAACGTGTCGTGGATGACCTTGGCCATCGGCGCCAGGCAGTTCGTCGTGCAGGACGCGTTGCTGATGATGTCGTGCTTCGACGGGTCGTAGTCGCCGTCGTTGACGCCCATGACGACGGTGATGTCCTCGTTCTTGGCCGGCGCCGAGATGATGACCTTCTTGGCCCCACCCTGGATGTGCGCGCGGGCCTTGTCGGCGTCGGTGAAGAAGCCGGTGGACTCGATGACGACGTCGACGCCGAGGTCGCCCCAGGGCAGGGCGGCCGGGTCACGCTCTTCGAGGGCCTTGATGCTCTTGCCGCCGACGGTGATGTTCTGCTCGTCGTAGCTCACCTCGGCCGGGAACCGGCCCAGGATGCTGTCGTACTTGAGCAGGTGCGCGAGCGTCTTGTTGTCGGTGAGGTCATTGACCGCCACCACCTCGATGTCCGCCCCCTGCGCCTGGATGGCGCGGAAGAAGTTGCGGCCGATACGGCCGAAGCCGTTGATCCCCACGCGGACGGTCACTGCTGCTCCTCGACGTCGACGGACGGTGTGTCCTCTGATCCAGAAACCTAGCGGACGGCCCTCAGGGCGCGAGCATCTCCGCCGTCACGTTGGCCTCGGTGTCCGGGATACCCAGATCCGAGGCGTGCTTGTCGGCCATCGCGAGCAACCGGCGGATACGACCGGCGACGGCGTCCTTCGTCATGGGCGGCTCGGCGAGCGCGCCGAGCTCCTCGAGCGACGCGTTGGCGTGCTGCATGCGCAGCCGGCCGGCGTGCAGCAGGTGGTCCGGCGCGTCCTCGCCGAGGATCTCCAGCGCGCGCTCCACCCGGGCACCCGCGGCCACGGCCGCCCGCGCCGACCGGCGCAGGTTGGCATCGTCGAAGTTCGCCAGCCGGTTCGCGGTGGCCCGCACCTCCCGGCGCATCCGGCGCTCCTCCCAGGCCAGCACGCTCTCGTGCGCGCCGAGCCGGGTGAGCAGGACACCGATCGCGTCGCCGTCACGCACCACGACCCGGTCGATGCCGCGCACCTCGCGGGCCTTGGCCTGCACGCCGAGACGGCGGGCCGCCCCGACCAGCGCCAGGGCCGCCTCCGGACCCGGGCAGGTGATCTCCAGCGAGGAGGACCGGCCGGGTTCTGTCAGCGAACCGTGGGCGAGGAAGGCACCGCGCCAGGCCGCCGCCGCGTCACAGGTGGCGCCGCTGACGACTGCCGGCGGCAGGCCGCGGACCGGCCGGCCGTGCCCGTCGATCAGCCCCGACTGGCGGGCCAGGCCGTCGCCGTCCTTGCTGATGCGGACGACGTACCGGTTGCCCTTGCGCAGGCCGCCGGCAGCCACCACGTGCACGTCGCTCGCGTGGCCGTAGACCTCCGCGACCTCCTTGCGCAGGCGCCGGGCGGTGATGCCGGTGTCGAGCTCGGCCTCCACCACGATCTTGCCGGCAACCAGGTGCAAGCCCCCGGCGAAGCGCAGCAGCGCCGCCATCTCCGCCTTACGGCAGCACGGCTTGGTCACCGTCAGCCGGGACAGCTCGTCCTTGACGGCGGACGTCATCGCCATGCCACTCCCTCAGTTCTCAAAGATGTGCGCGTACGCCGACGCGAGCCGGCCGGGGTCGTGACGAGCGGTTCCGTCGCCCAACGCCAGGGGCGCGAGCACCAGCCGGCCCCCTGCGGACTGCGCTGCAGCCATGAGACCACGCGTGTCCACGACCCTGTCCTCGTCGGCCAGCACGACGTCGACCCTGAGGTCCGGAGCGTGCGCGGCCAGGACGTCGAGGTACGCCTCGGGTGAGAACCCGTCGGTCTCACCGGCCTGCGGAGCGAGGTTGAGCGCGACCAGCCGGCCGGCATCGGTGCGCTCGAGCGCCTCCCGCAGCTCAGGGACGAGCAGGTGCGGCAGCACGCTGGTGAACCACGACCCCGGGCCGAACACCACCCAGTCGGCTTCGTCGACCGCCTGCACGGCTTCCTTGCAGGCCGGCGGCTGGTCCGGGCGCAGCCGGACGGCGGCCACCTGGCCGGGCGTCGTCGCGACCGCGACCTGCCCGACGACCTCGGTGACGGCGTACGGCGCGGCCGGGTCCACCCCGACGACCTCGGCGCAGATCTCCAGCGGGACGGGACTCATCGGCAGGACCCGGCCCGCCGCGCCGACGAGCCGGGCCACCAGGTCGAGCGCGGCCACCGGGTCGCCGGTGCTCTCGGCCAGTCCGGCCAGGATCAGGTTGCCGACGGCGTGGCCGCCGAGCGGCCCGTCCCCGGCGAACCGGTGCTGCAGCAGCCGTTCCCAGCTGCGGCCCCAGTCGTCCACCCCGGCCAGCGCGGCCAGCGCCATCCGCAGATCGCCCGGCGGGAGCGCACCGAGTTCGCCGCGCAGACGGCCGCTCGAGCCGCCGTCGTCGGCCACCGTGACGACAGCCGTCAGGTGCGGCGTCACCTGCCGCAAGGCCTGCAGCGACGCGGCGAGGCCGTGGCCTCCGCCGAGCGCCACGACCTTGACCTTGCGCGTCACTCGCGCCCCAGGTCGCGGTGCGTGACCTGCACGTCGCTGCCCTCCACGGCCAGACGTGCGGCGAGCTGCTCGGCCATCGCCACGCTGCGGTGCTTGCCACCCGTACAGCCCACGGCCAGCAGGACGTAGTGCTTGCCCTCGCGCCGGTAGCCGTCGGTGATGAGTTCGAGCACGCCCTCGTACCGGTCCAGGAACTCCATCGCGCCGGGCTGGGACAGCACGTAGTCCCGGACCGCCTCGTCCCGTCCGGTCTTCGGTCTCAGCTCGGGCACCCAGTGCGGGTTGGGCAGGAAGCGGCAGTCGACGACCAGATCGGCATCGACCGGGAGCCCGTACTTGAACCCGAAGGACAGCACGGTCACGTGCAGCTTCTCGCTGCCGGCCTCCTCGCCGAACGCCGCGGAGACCTTGCCGCGCAGCTCGTGGACGTTGAGCAGGGAGGTGTCGAGCACCAGGTCGGCGTCCCCGCGCAGGTCGCGCAGCAGGGAGCGCTCGGCGACGATCCCGTCGACCAGCCGGCCGTCGCCCTGCATGGGGTGCGGGCGCCGGACGCTCTCGAACCGCCGGACCAGAGCCTCGTCGTTGGCCTCGAGGAACAGGACACGCGGGTGCACGCCGCGCCGCTCGATCTCGTCGATGGCGGTGCGCAGGTCGGAGGAGAAGGCCCGGGACCGGACGTCGGCGACGACGGCGATCTTCGCGACCGCGCCCTGCGACCGGGACCCGAGGTCCACCATCGTCGCCAGCAGCGACGGAGGCAGGTTGTCGACGACGAACCAGCCGAGGTCCTCCAGGCACTTCGCGGCGGTCGACCGGCCGGCACCGGACAGGCCGGTGACGACCACCACCTCGAGCGCCCCGGGCGCGGTCATGCGAGTACCTCCCCGGTGACCGGGTCGAACGCCGGCGCGGCCGCCGGGGCACCGGCGAGCGCCGCCACCACAGACTCCGCCGTACGACGTCCCACGCCGGGCACCTCCATCACGTCCTCCACGCTGGCCGCCTTCAGCCGCTTGAGCGACCCGAAGTGTCGCAGCAGCGCCTTGCGACGGGTCTCCCCCAGGCCGGTGATGTCGTCAAGGGCCGAGGCGACCATCGACTTGGAGCGCTTCTTGCGGTGGAAGCCGATCGCGAACCGGTGCGCCTCGTCGCGGACCCGCTGGAGCAGGTAGAGCCCCTCGCTGGTACGCGGCAGGATCACCGGCTCCTCCTCCCCGGGCAGCCAGACCTCCTCGAGGCGCTTGGCCAGCCCGACGAGCGCGACGTCGGTGATCCCCAGCTCGTTCAGGGCCCGCTGAGCCGCCGCGACCTGTGGCTGCCCGCCGTCGACGACAACGAGCTGCGGCGGGTAGGCGAACCGTCGGGGGCGCCCGGTCTCCGGGTCCACCGCCGGCCGCGGGACGTCCGCGACCGTCTCCTCCGTCACGGTCTGCTCCGTCACGGTCAAGACCGCGTCCGGGATCTCGTGCGGGACCAGCTCGTCGGTCTCGTCGGGAATCAGCGGCTCCACCGGGCTGTCGCGTTCGGCCAGGTGCCGGGCGAACCGCCGCCTGATCACCTCGTGGATGGAGGCGACGTCGTCCTGGCCGTCGACGCCCTTGACCGAGAAGGTCCGGTACTCGGACTTGCGCGCCAGGCCGTCCTCGAAGACCACCATCGAGGCGACGACCGAGGTGCCCTGCAGGTTGGACACGTCGAAGCACTCGATCCGCAGCGGCGCCTCGTCGAGCCCGAGCGCCTCCTGGATCTCGGCCATCGCCTTGGACCGGGCGGTCAGATCGCTGGCCCGCTTGGTCTTGTGCAGCGCCAGGGCGTGCTTCGCGTTGCGCTCGACGGTCTCGAGCAGGGCCTTCTTGTCGCCCCGCTGCGGCACCCGCAGGTCGACGTTGGTCCCACGCAGCTGCCGCAGCCACGGCACGATCGAGTCCGCGTCCGGCGGCATGGCCGGGACGAGCACCTCCCGGGGCACGTCGCCGGCGTCGCCGGTGACGGACCCGGGGCCTGTGGCCGGCCGGCGGACCGTGTCGTCCTCGGGGTCGGGCTCGTCCTCCCCGTACGCCTGCGCCAGGAACTGACCGACCAGCTCGCCCGTCGTCAGGTCCTCGACCTTGTCCACGACGAAGCCGCGCTGCCCGCGGACCCGGCCGCCGCGCACGTAGAACACCTGGATCGCCGCCTCGAGCTGGTCCTCGGCGACCGCGATCACGTCGGCGTCGGTGCCCTCGCCGAGCACGACCGTCTGCTTCTCGACGGCCCGACGCAGCGCGCCGATGTCGTCACGCAGGCGGGCCGCCTTCTCGTACTCCTGGTCGGCCGCGGCGTCGGCCATCTGCTTCTCGAGCCGCTTGACGAACGGCCCGGTCGACCCGGCCATGAAGTCGCAGAAGTCGTCGACGATCGCCCGGTGCTCCTCGGCCGACACCCGGCCGACGCACGGCGCCGAGCACTTGCCGATGTAGCCGAGCAGGCATGGCCGCCCGACCTGGCCGGCCCGCTTGAAGACGCCGCCGCTGCAGGTCCGCGCGGGGAACACGCGCAGCAGCAGGTCGAGGGTCTCGCGGATGGCCCAGGCGTGGGCGTACGGCCCGAAGTACCGGACGCCCTTCTTCTTCGGCCCGCGCATCACCTGCAGCCGCGGGTACTCCTCGTACAGCGTCACGGCCAGCGACGGGTAGCTCTTGTCGTCCCGGTAGCGGACGTTGAACCGGGGGTCGAACTCCTTGATCCAGTTGTACTCGAGCTGGAGGGCCTCGACCTCGGTGCCGACGACGGTCCACTCGACCGACGCGGCGGTGGTGACCATCTGGCGGGTCCGCGGGTGCAGGCCGCCGAGGTCCTGGAAGTACGACGACAGGCGGCTGCGCAGGCTCTTCGCCTTGCCGACGTAGATGACCCTGCCGCGCTCGTCACGGAACCGGTAGACGCCCGCCGAGACCGGGATGGTGCCCGGCGCCGGACGGTACGACGACGGGTTTGCCACGACCGCCATTCTACGGGCGCAGGCCCCCCGGGTTGGCGCTCCGCGGCCCCGGGTGCAACCCTCGCCCCGTGGCCGGTGCGCAGGTGGAGACCGAGGTCGTGATCGACGACGGTGGCCTGTCCGGCCGCGGCCGCATGACCGTCCTGCGCCTGGCCTGGTGGCCGCACGATCCGCTGGCCGTCGCGCTGACCCTCACCGCCCAGCCGGACCACCCGGCGCTCCCCCGTGGCGACTGGGTCGTGCTGCGGGACTTCCTGCGGTACGGACTGGAGGAGGCGACCGGGGACGGGGAGGTGCGGATCCGGCCGGACCACGAGAGCGACCGGCTCTGCCTGGACCTGCAGCGCCCGGGGCGGGCGGCCTGCGTGTCGGTGCCCCGTCCGCTCATCGCCGAGTTCCTGCGCCGGACCGAGGCGGTCGTGCCCTTCGGCGAGGAGCGCAGCGCAGAGGCCATCGAGGCCCTGCTCGCCCGCCTGCAGGCGTCCGGTTAGCCCTGGCTCGCAGGTCTGGCTGGCAGTCCCAGCTGGCAGTCCCAGCTGGCAGTCCTAGCTGGAATAGAGCGTGACCGGCGTGCCGATGGTCAGCAGGTCGTAGAGCCGGTCCATGACCGGGTTGGTGACCCGGATGCAGCCGTGGCTGGCCGGGTAGACGGGCACGCTGCCGCTGCCGTGGATGGCCCAGCCCTGGTAGAAGAAGGCCGGCCGGTAGAGGAGCCCGAGCGGGCTCTCGTGCATCTTGTTGATCTTGCGCTGGATGCTGAAGCTGCCCAGCGGGGTGTAGGCGCGGGACGTGACGCCCTGCGACTCGTAGAGCTGGTTGCTGCCGCTCGAGATGTCGAGGACCCGCGTCAGCTTCCCGGCTTCGGACACGTAGAGCACCTGCTTGGTCAGGTCGATCTCGACCGCGCGGCCGGCCGTGGGGGCGCGCAGCCGCACGGCCGCCGGGGCCGCCAGCCGGACCCGGGTCGCCGCGTCGTACGTGGCGGTGCGCGGGAGGCCCTGCGACTTCTGGAAGGCGAGGACCGCGTGCGTGAGCTCACTGTCGAAGACGCCGTCGATCCGGCCGACGTCCGCGTGCTGGGCCGCGAGCCGCCGCTCCAGGCTCAGGACGTCGCCGCCGCTCTGCCCCTGCCGGAGGTCGCGCAGGTCGACCTGCAGCCCCATCGGCCCGGTGTAGGTCAGCAGCCAGGCGGGCTTGGCCGGCAGCACCGCGCGGAAGACGTAGCCACGCGCCAGCCCGGGCGTCACCGCCCAGCGGTACGCGCCGGCGCCGTTCGTCGCGAGGACCGCGACGTCCTGGTAGGTGCCGTCGTCGAGCTTGCGCCGGACCGTGACGCGGGCGCCGGCGTAGGCCGGGGAGAGCGTGCCGCTCAGGACCGAGGTCTGGCCGAGCTGCAGGCCGGCCGGGCTGAAGGCGCCGGTCAGGCGCGGCTGGACGTTCGCGGCGAGCAGCGGGCTGAGCGCCCCTGCGCTGGCCGCGTCGCCGGCGTACCGCAGCTGGTACTCGGCGCTGGTCCGCGGCGTGATCCGGGCGTACGCCCGGCCGTCCGCGCCGGTCCGCACGCGGGTCACCCGCAGGCGGGCGGCCTGGCCCTGCGTGCGGGACCAGACGTCCACGAGGGCGCCGGCGACCGGGCTGCCATCCGTGTAGGTCAGCCGGCCGGTGAGCGTCAGCACCCCGCCGTACACGACCGTCCCGTTGGAGCGGCTCAGCGTGAGCGTCGTCGCGGCCGGGACCGGGCTCGCGCTGGGCGACGGCTCGGCGGTGGCGCTCGGGTCCGGGCTCGGCGTCGGGTCGGCCAGCGCGCCGGGGGCCAGCGGCAGGACGAGTGCGACGGAGAGTCCGGCGGCGAGTGCCGTCGAGCCGAGGAGGATGCGCGGGGCGGAGCGGGGCATGCCGGGCCTTCCGGGCGAACGCGGGCGAGGTGCGTGGTCGCGCACCGTAACCGGTCCGGTCGATCCGGGCCCGATGAGTGCCCCTTTTGCCCGGCGCGTGTCGCCCGGCGGACGCTAGCGCCCCGCCGCTACCCGCTTGCGCGTCGCCTTGGCCGCCTTGGCCGCCTTCGCCGCCGGGGCCGCGGGTGCGGCCGTCGTGCTCCTGGCGGGCAGCGCCTTGCGCGCGGTCTTCGCCGGAGCCGCACCGCGGCCCTTCGCCGGGGCGGGCTCTCCCTCGGGTGCGGGGAAGCGGCCGCGGCCGGCGAGGACCTCCTTGAGGAAACGACCGGTGTGGGAGGCCTCGACCTGCGCGACCTCCTCGGGCGTACCGGCCGCGACGACGGCGCCACCGCCCGAGCCCCCTTCGGGGCCCATGTCGATGACCCAGTCCGCGGTCTTGATGACATCGAGGTTGTGCTCGATGACGATCACCGAGTTGCCCTGGTCCACGAGCCGGCCGAGCACGCCCAGCAGCTTGCGGATGTCCTCGAAGTGCAGCCCGGTCGTGGGCTCGTCCAGGACGTAGACCGTCCGGCCGGTCTGCCGCTTCTGCAGCTCGGCGGCCAGCTTGACGCGCTGCGCCTCGCCGCCGGACAGCGTCGGCGCCGGCTGCCCGAGCCGGACATAGCCCAGCCCGACGTCGACCAGCGTCTGCAGGTGACGGCGGATGGCCGGCACGGCCTCGAAGAACTCGGCGCCCTCCTCGATCGGCATGTCGAGGACCTCGGCGATCGTCCGGCCCTTGAAGTGCACCTCGAGCGTCTCGCGGTTGTAACGCGCCCCGTGGCAGATCTCGCACGGGACGTAGACGTCCGGCAGGAAGTTCATCTCGATCTTGATCGTGCCGTCGCCGGAACACGCCTCGCAGCGGCCGCCCTTGACGTTGAACGAGAACCGGCCCGGCAGGTAGCCGCGGACCTTCGCCTCGGTCGTCTCCGCGAACAGCTTGCGGATGTTGTCGAAGACGCCGGTGTAGGTGGCCGGGTTGGACCGGGGGGTCCGGCCGATCGGCGACTGGTCGACCCGGACGACCTTGTCGAGGTGCTCGAGCCCGGTGACCCGGGTGTGCCGGCCGGGCACGTCGCGGGCGCCGTTGAGCTGCTTGACGAGCACCGCGGCGAGGATGTCGTTGACCAGCGTCGACTTCCCGGAGCCGCTGACGCCGGTGACGGCGACGAGCTGGCCGAGCGGGAACGCGACGGTGACGTCCCTCAGGTTGTGCTCGCGGGCGCCCACGACCGTGAGCTCGCGGCCCTTCGTGCGCGGCCGTCGTACCGCCGGGATGGGGATGGACCGGCGGCCGGAGAGGTACTGCCCGGTGATCGAGTCCTCGCACGCCAGCAGGTCCTCGACGGTGCCGGACACGACGACCTGGCCGCCGTGCTCACCGGCACCCGGGCCGATGTCGACCACCCAGTCGGCGGTGGCGATCGTGTCCTCGTCGTGCTCGACGACGATCAGCGTGTTGCCGAGGTCCTTGAGCCGCAGGAGCGTCTCGATGAGCCGCCGGTTGTCCCGCTGGTGCAGGCCGATGGACGGCTCGTCGAGGACGTACAGCACGCCGACGAGGCCCGAGCCGATCTGCGTGGCCAGCCTGATGCGCTGGGCCTCACCGCCGGCGAGGGTGCCCGCCGCGCGGTCCAGCGACAGGTAGTCGAGCCCGACGTCGAGCAGGAACCCGAGTCGCGCGTTGACCTCCTTGACGACCCGCTCGGCGATCATCCGCTGCCGGTCGTCGAGCTCGAGGTCGCGCAGGAACGCGGCGCACTCCGCGATCGACATCGCGGCGACGTCGGCGATCGAGCGGTCGCCCAGCGTGACCGCGAGCACCTCCGGCTTCAGCCGGGAACCCTTGCAGGCAGGGCAGGGCACCTCCCGCATGTAGCCCTCGTAGCGCTCGCGGCTCGCGTCGCTCTCCGCCTCCGCGTGCCGACGCTCGAGGAACGGGATGACGCCCTCGTACGCCGTGTAGTAGCTGCGCTCGCGGCCGTACCTGTTGCGGTAGCGGACGTGCACCTCGGTCTCGTGGCCGTACAGCACCGCGTCCTGCTGCTTCTTGGTCAGCTTCGACCACGGGGTCTTCAGGGTGAAGCCCATGGCGTCGCCCAGCGCACCCAGCAGCCGGCCGAAGTACTCGATGTTGTGGCCGCTCGACCAGGGCTGGATCGCGCCCTCGTCGAAGGTCTTGTCCGGGTCGGGGACGACCAGCTCCGGGTCGACCTCCTTGCGGATGCCGAGCCCGTGGCACTCCGTGCAGGCGCCGAACGGCGAGTTGAACGAGAACGAGCGCGGCTCGAGCTCCTCGAACGACAGGTCGTCGTACAGGCAGGCCAGGTGCTCGGAGAAGGTCCGCTCGCGGTGCGGGTCGTCCTCCGGCAGGTCGACGAAGTCGAGCACGACGAGGCCGCCGCCGAGCTGGAGCGCCGTCTCCACCGAGTCGGTGAGGCGTCGCTTGGACGACTCCTTCACGCTCAGGCGGTCGACGACCACCTCGATCGTGTGCTTCTCCTGCTTCTTGAGCTTCGGCGGCTCGGCCAACGAGTGCACGACGCCGTCGACCCGGGCGCGCGAGAAGCCCTTGGTCTGCAGCTCGGCGAACAGGTCGACGTACTCGCCCTTGCGCGCGCGGACGACCGGCGCGAGCACCTGGAACCGGATGCCCTCCTCGAGCTCGAGGACCCGGTCCACGATCTGGCTCGGCTGCTGGCGGGCGATGACCCGGCCGCAGACCGGGCAGTGCGGCGTACCGGCACGGGCGTAGAGCAGGCGGAGGTAGTCGTAGACCTCGGTGATCGTGCCGACCGTCGAGCGGGGGTTGCGGTTCGTCGACTTCTGGTCGATCGACACCGCCGGGGACAGGCCCTCGATGAAGTCGACGTCCGGCTTGTCCATCTGCCCGAGGAACTGCCGGGCGTACGCCGACAGCGACTCGACGTAGCGGCGCTGGCCCTCGGCGAAGATCGTGTCGAAGGCCAGGCTGGACTTTCCGGACCCGGACAGGCCGGTGAACACGACCAGCGCGTTGCGCGGGAGGTCGAGCGAGACGTCCTTGAGGTTGTGCTCGCGCGCTCCGCGCACGACCAGGCGGTCGGCCATCGGGTCCAATCGGTAGGTTGCGTGACGGAAAATCCCCCGGTAAGGCTAACGTCGCGGTCCGACAGAACCCTTCCGGAGGTAGCTGTGATCCCCGCCGCCGAGCTCGACGGAGCCCGCGACGCCACGGCGACGGTGCGCGCGCTGGTGGACGGCACCCCGGACCTGACGGCACCCTCCCTGCTGCCCGGCTGGAGCCGCGCGCACGTCGTCGCCCACATCGCCTGCAACGCACGGGGCCTCGAGCGGATGCTCCAGGGCGTCCTCGACGGCGTCCCGGGCGAGATGTACCCGGGGGGCGCGGAGGGCCGCGCCCGCGACATCGAGCGGCTGGCACAGGACCCGGCGGGGGCCGTCGACGAGTTGCACCGCGGCGCGGAGGACCTCGAGAACGCCTGGAACCGCACCACGGACTGGGAGGCGCTGGTCCAGCCCCTGCGCGGTGGGCCCGTCCCCGCCTCGGCGCTGGCCTACATGCGCTGGCGCGAGGTGGCGGTCCACACGGTCGACCTGGGCGCCGGCTACCTGCCCGCGGACTGGCCGCAGGCGTTCCTCGACCGGTTCCTCGTCGAGCTGCGGGCCCGCCCCGACCTGCCGCCGCTGGACGGTGTGCGCGGCCCGGACGCGGCCATGGCCGCATGGCTGTCCGGCCGGTCGAACGGCGAGGGCCTCACAGGGCAGCTCCCCGATCTGCCACAGTGGATCTGACCGCTTCCGAGGAGGATGTACGTGCCCTACACCGGTGAGGTCGTCGTCGGCGGCGACGTGGACGTCCGCGAGCTGCCCGGCCTGACGATCACCAAGGTCGCCACGCCCCCCTTCGAGAACAACTGCTATCTGCTCCGCTGCACCAACACCGGCGACACCGTGCTCGTGGACGCGGCCGGCGACGCCGAGCGGCTGCTGGGGCTGGTCGGCGACGGCACCCTGACGACGGTCGTCGAGACGCACGGCCACTGGGACCACGTGGGCGCGCTCGAGGAGATCATCGGCGCGACCGACGCCAAGGTCTTCGCCCACTCCGGTGACGCCGGGGACATGCCGGTGCCGGTGGACCGGCTGCTGTCCGACGGGGATACGGTCGAGGTCGGTGACTGCACGCTGCGCGTCATCCACCTGCAGGGCCACACACCGGGCAGCGTCGCGCTGTTGTACGACGCCGACCCGGCCACGCCGCACCTGTGGAGCGGAGACAGCCTGTTCCCGGGGGGTCACGGGCGTACCACAACCCTCGAGGACCACCTGTCGCTGATGGACGACCTGGAGCGCAAGGTGTTCGGGCCGCTGCCGGACGCGACCTGGGTCTACCCGGGCCACGGCAAGGACACGACGCTCGGGGCGGAGCGGGCCTCGCTCGGCGAATGGCGCGGGCGCGGCTGGTAGTCACACGCGCGGCCCGCTCCTCGGCCCGCGCCAGCACCTCGTCGACGGCCTTACGGAGCTTCAGCCTCCGGGCCGGCATCGGCCTCGACCGGAAGCCGTGCTGTGGACACGGATCGGAGCCCGTGATCTACGGCCACGCCGCCGTAGCGGTCGGCTTTACGGCGTCGGGATGTCGACCTTCTTGATCGCCGACGGGTCGCGCTTGGTCTTGGCCAGCGAGGCGATCACCGTCACGGCGAGGACGCCGATGATCACGCCGAGCGACGTGAAGGTACCGATGTCCGGCGCCCAGCTGTGGCCCCACGAGTACTCGTGCGCGGCGTGGAAGATCAGCTTCAGGCCGATGAAGCCCAGGATGATCGCCAGACCCTTCGACAGGTAGACGAGGCGGTCGAGCAGCC
>JAOPWV010000156.1 GCA_025965475.1 Frankiales bacterium
GATGTCGGCTACCTCATGAAGGCTCTCCGTGAGACGAACGTGAAGGCCCCCGTCATGGGGATCGAGTTCACCGCGCAGGCCGCGAAGGTCGCCGGCTCGGCGTACGACTCGTACAACTTCGCCACGGACTTCTACAGCGCAGACAACCCCAACCCGTGGAACCAGATCTTCGTCAAGGACTACCGGGCGCAGTACGGCAAGGACCCGGAGTACTACGGCGCCAACTACTACGAGCAGGTCTTCTGGACCTGGGAGCTGGCGCGACGCGTCATCGCCGCTGGTGGCGACCCGACGGACACCACCGCACTCGAGAAGGCGCTGGTGGCCAACCCGCGCTTCCCCTCGCTGTACGGCGGCACCGCGGACAAGACGGGCGAGGTCGAGTTCAACGTCGCCGAGCACACGATCTCGAAGCCGATGGCGGTCTTCAAGGTGCAGAACGGCGCGCCCGTGAAGCTCCAGGAGATCAAGAAGCTGGACAGCGGCGCGGACGCGAAGACCACGCTGATCAAGTAGCGCGTCCCCTACCGGAAGGGCTGTCATGGATCTCGGGCTGTTCGCGCAACTCACGGTGTCAGGCGTCGTCATCGGGATGACGTATGCACTGCTGGGTGTGAGCTTCGGCGTCATCTACGCGACGACGAAGATCTTCCACCTGGCGCACGCAGTGCCGTACGCGACTGCGGCGTACGCGGCGGTGTGGGCGTCGGAGCGCTTAGGGCTCGGGCTCGGACTGGCCTGCCTCGTAGGTCTGGTGGCGGGAACGGTCGCAGGTCTTGCGATCGAGTTCTTCGCTTACCGTCCCATGGTGGGAAGGAACGCCACGCTGTTGACCATCTTCCTGGTGTCGTTGGGCATCAGCGTGGCGTTCCCCAACCTGCTCCAGATCGGCTTCGGCCCGGACAACAAGAACCTGCCGGGCTTCCAGAACCGGACGTACGAACTCGGCAGCATCACCCTCTCCCGGCACGACATCCTGTCGGTCGTCGTCTCCGGATTCCTGATCCTGGCCGTCGTGCTCTTCGTCGACCGGACGAGGTTCGGCCGTTCGATCACGGCGATGCGCACGAACCCGACCATGGCCGCCGCCGTCGGGATCGACCGGAAGTCCGTGTACCTGCTCGTCCTGGGTATCGGGTCGATGCTGGTGTCGGTTGCCGGTCTGCTGTTCACGCTCCAGGGCGTCGCCTCGCCCACCATGGGGCTGGCGCCGGTGCTCACCGCATTCATCGCCGCCTTCCTCGGCGGCATCGGCTCCCTGCGCGGCGCAGCGCTCGGCGGCCTGTTGCTCGGGCTGGTCAGCAGCTGGAGCGCCCTGTTCCTCGCCGTCGACTACGGCCCTGTCGTGGTCTTCGGCGCCATGTTCGTCGTGTTGCTGGTCCGGCCGCAGGGCCTGCTCGGCAAGGAGGCTGTCTAAATGTCCTATGCGGCGGACGTGGGAATCACCGTCCTCATCTACGTCATGCTCGGGGTTTCCCTCAACTTGCTCGTGGGCTACACGGGACGCGTGTCGATGGCACATGCCATCTTCTTCGGGATCGGTGGCTTCACCGCCGCCCGCCTGACGCTCCCGCCGGCAGATCCGGCAGCAGCCTCGAGTTACGCGACGGTTGTCTCCGGCTTCGGGTGGAACTGGCTTCCGGCACTGGCGGTCGCGGCAGCCGTCGCGTTCTTGGGGGCACTGCTCATCTCGCTGCCCGCGGTGCGACTGGTGCGCGGCGAGTACCTGATCCTGCTCACCCTTGCGTTCCAGCTCCTGGCAAACCAGCTGATGGGGCTGCTCGACTGGGTGACCGGCGGGCCGTACGGGCTCTCCGGTATCCCGCCCGTCGAGCTCTTCGGGTGGTCCCTCCGCGCGCCGGAGCGGATGTTCGGCCTGATGCTGGTCGCCACGGCCATCGTGGTCGCCATCTGCTGGCGGCTCGGGGAGTCCCCGTTCGGCCGACTGCTCAAGGGGATCCGCGAGCACGACTCGGCGGTCTCGAGCGTCGGGAAGAACCCGGTGGTACCGGAGCTGCTGGCCTTCGGAATCAGCGCCGCCATCGCGGGTGGTGTCGGAGCCCTGGCGGCCTTCTACTACGGGTCGGTCGTGCCGGGGAACTACACCCTCGACGTCTCGATCCTCATCGTCTCCATCGTCGTGCTCGGTGGAGCCGGCAACATCACCGGGACCGTGGTTGCGGCAGTCGTCCTCGGTCTGCTGGACCCGATCCTCCGGCGGACCTTCGGCGACAGCGCCATTCCGTGGCAGGCAGTGATCTACGGAGCGGCGCTGGTGCTCATGATGCGGCTGCGCCCCGGGGGCCTGCTCCCCGAAGGAGCAGGCATCACGAGGCTGCTGCCACGGCGACAACGGCGGGCAGGCGAGCACCGCACTCCGGAGGAGGCTTTGGCGCGGCTCGCCCGGGTGACCAAGACCGAGACGGCCGAGGCGGAGACGGTTGTCGAGGTGGTGGGGCTGCAGAAGAGCTTCGGCGGCCTGACCGCGGTCAACGGCGCGACGTTCGCCCTGCCTGCAGGCAAGGTCACGGCGTTGATCGGGCCGAACGGCGCCGGCAAGACGACGATCTTCAACATGATCTGCGGCACGATCCCGGTCGACGCCGGGCGGGTGTTCCTCCGGGGACAGGACGTCACGGGCAGCCCGGCGCACGCACTCGTCCGGCTGGGGCTCGCGAGGTCCTTCCAGGACGTCCGGGTCGCTCAACGTCTGACTGCGCTGGACAACGTCGCCATGGCTGTCCCCGGACAGGCCGGAGAGCACATCGTGCAGCTCGCGTTGCGTCCATGGCGCGTGCGCCGTCAGGAGGCTGCGACCCGGGACCGCGCGCTCGACTGTCTCGCCCTCCTCGGTATGGCGGAGAAGGCCTACCTGCTCGCGGGAGACCTGTCGTACGGCGATCAGAAGCTCATCGCGATCGCCCGGCTCATCGCGACGGACTGCGACGTCCTGCTGCTCGACGAGCCGACGAGCGGCGTGGACCCCGCCAGTGTCGAGCGGGTCGTCGACGGCATCGGCCGGCTGCGCGACCTCGGGCGGACCGTGTGCCTGGTGGAGCACAGCGTGCACTTCGTGCAGCGGCTCGCTGACCGGGCTGTCTTCCTCGATCAGGGCGCCGTCGTCGCCGAAGGCACCGTGGACGAACTGATGCAGAGCCGCGAGCTCGCCGACCTCTACTTCGGCACATGACCACACAGACGGGGGACAGCGGCGTGCACCTCGAGACAGAGCCACTCCTGGCGGCAAGCCACGTGACGGCCGGCTACGGCAAGACCCAGGTGTTGTCGGACGTGAGCCTGCAGGTCCACCCGGGGGAGGTCGTCGGCATCCTCGGGCACAACGGCGCCGGCAAGACCACGCTGCTGAAGTGTCTGTTCAGGCTGCTGCCGCTGCGTGAAGGGGAGGTCGTGTTCGGCGGCCAGTCCCTGTCCCGTCGCTCCAGCGTCGAGACCGTCCGGGCGGGCATGTCGTTCACGCCGTCGGAGAAGCCGATCTTCCGGGACCTCACGGTGGGCCAGAACCTCGAGCTGGGGGCGCATGCTCTTCGCGACCGGTCGGACTTCCGTGAGCGACTGGACGAGGTGCTCGAGATCTTCCCGGTGCTCGCCGACCGCCAGCAGGACATCGCGGGGAAGTTCTCCGGGGGCCAGCAGCGTCAGCTCTCGCTGGCTATCGCACTCATGGCGCGTCCGCGGCTGATGCTGCTGGACGAGCCTTCGCTGGGGATCTCGCCGGCCGTCGTCTCGAAGACGTTCTCGACGATCCGTGACCTCGCTCGCGGTCGCGGGATGAGCGTCCTGATCGTCGAGCAGAACGTCCCAGCCGTCACGGCCATCGCCGACCGGGTCTATGTCCTGCGCAACGGGTCGATGGTCCTCGAGGAAACCGGCGAACAGGCGCGTGAGCGCGAGGTCTGGTGGGACCTGTTCTGAGCGCCGGCCAGCCGGCAACCCGCGACCGCCGTCCCACTGCTCGACGACATCAGGACCCCTCATGACTGATCTACCCTCCACCGGCCCGATGCGCGGGGTCACCTCGTACGGCGACCCGGGCTTCAGCCGGTTCCTGCGGGGCGCCTTCCTGGCGGCAGCGGGCTACGACAAGGAGGACCTGTCGAAGCCGCTCGTCGGGATCACGGACCTGTCCTCCGACTACAACCCCTGCCACCGGGGCGTTCCGGCGATCGTCGAGAGCGTGAAGCGAGGCGTTCTCGAGGCCGGCGGCCTGCCCATGGTCTTTCCGACGATGAGCCTCGGGGAGACCCTGCTCACGCCCACCTCGATGCTGTTCCGCAACCTGCTGGCGATGGAGACCGAAGAGCTCATCCGGGCGCAGCCGATGGATGCGGCCGTCCTCATCGGAGGTTGCGACAAGACGGTGCCGGCCCAGCTCATGGCGGCGGCGTCGAGCGAGGTCCCGGTGCTCATCGAGGTCACCGGGCCGATGCTGACCAACACCTATGAGGGTCAGCGGCTCGGTGCGTGCACCGACTGCCGAAAGATGTGGGCGCGGCACCGCTCCGGTGAGCTGGACGCGGCCCAGATCTCGCACGTGGAGGGCGCGCTCGCGACGACGTCCGGGACCTGCATGGTCATGGGTACCGCCTCGACCATGGCGTGCATGGCCGAGACCCTCGGCATGATGCTGCCCGGTGGCGCGACGCCTCCGTCCCCGACGGGGGACCGCCTGCGGCACGCCGTCGCGACCGGTCGCCGTGCTGCCGAGCTCGCGCGCGAACCCATCCTCCCTCGGCAGGTGCTGACGCGACCCGCGTTCCTCAACGCCCTCGCTGTGCTCGCCGCCATCGGCGGCTCGACGAACGCGATCGTGCATCTGCTGGCCGTCGCCCGCCGGGCGGGCGTCGACCTGCGTCTGCAGGACTTCGACGAGGTCTCCGACCACGTGCCCCTGCTGCTCGACCTCAAGCCCTCGGGCCAGGGGTACATGGAGGACTTCCACCGGGCCGGCGGCCTGCCCACGCTTCTGAACGCCCTGAGTGGGGTGCTCGACCTGGAGCAGGTGGGAATGTCGGGTCGCTCGCTGGCAGACCTGCTGTCCGAGACCTCCCCGCCGGCGAACTGGCAGCAGACCATCCGGACGCTCGGCCAGCCTCTGGGAGCGACAGGCGCGCTCGCGGCCCTCACCGGCACGTTGGCTCCTGACGGTGCGGTGATCAAGGCGTCCGCGGCCACTCCGCGGCTGATGCAGCACACCGGCCCTGCGGTCGTCTTCGAGTCGCCGGAGGACGCCGCCGAGCGCCTCGACGACCCCGCGCTGGGGATCACCGCCGACCACGTTCTCGTCCTCAGGGGGTCGGGCCCCGTCGGTGCAGGCATGCCGGAAGCCGGCTCACTACCCATACCCCGCAGCCTGGCGAACGCCGGCGTCACGGACATGGTGCGGGTCTCGGACGCGCGCATGAGCGGTACGTCGTACGGGACCGTGGTGCTGCACTGCACACCGGAGAGCGCAGTGGGCGGCCCGTTGGCGCTGGTCCGGGACGGCGACCTGATCCGCCTCGACGTGCCGAGCCGCCGCATCGACCTTCTCGTCGACGAAGAGGAGCTCGAGCGACGTCGCAGCGAGCTCAAGCCCTTCGAGCTGCCGGAGCGGGGGTGGCGCCGGCTGTACGCGGAGACCGTCCTGCCGGCCAGCGAGGGCGCGGACCTCCGGTTCCTGTGACGGGCTCAGCGGACGAGGGCGGCTCGCGTCGACCCGTACTCCCGGCTCCGGCGCTGGCCGATCTCGTCGGACGACAGCTCGAGCTTCCGCCTCTCGTCCACGTCAGGCGCGTCGCTGGAGCCGCTGGGCCGCCGGTAGACGTCACCGCGATGGTGCGTGACGCACTGGCACCGCACCTCGACGTGTTGGAACCGGGCGCGTCCGTCGCCATCGCCGTGGGCAGTCGCGGGATCGCCGGCGTCGCCGCCATCGTGCGGACCTGCGTCGAGGAGATCCGCTCGAAGAGGTCGTCGCCGTTCATCGTCCCGGCCATGGGGTCGCACGGGGGAGCTACCGCTGCTGGCCAGGTCGAGGTGCTGGCCAAGTTGGGCATCACCGAACAGAGCGTCGGTGCACCGGTCCTCGCCACCATGGAGACCATCCATCTGGGCCGGCACGATGACGTCGAGGTGCATGTCGACCGTCATGCGGCCGCAGCCGACCACGTGCTGGTCGTGAACCGGCTGAAGAGCCACACGTCCTTCTCCGGGGCAGTCGAGAGCGGGCTCGCGAAGATGCTTGCCATCGGCCTCGGCAAGCAGCGCGGTGCGGAAGAGCTGCACCGGCGCGGCCCGGCGCACCTCGAGGCACGCATCCAGGTTGCGGGCCGGGTGCTGAAGGGCAGCCTCCCGCTCCTGGGTGGGCTTGCCGTCATCGAGACCCCACACAAGTCCGTGCACCGGATCGACTTCCTGCGGCCCGACGAGATCGGCGGGCAGCGGGAGGCGGAGCTCCTCAACGAGGCCAAGACCTACGAGACCAGGCTGCCGTTCGCGCAGCTCGACGTCCTGGTGGTCGACGTCATGGGAAAGGAGATCTCCGGAACCGGGATGGACACCAACGTCCTCGGACGGCGAATGGTCCGCGGCATGCCCGAGCCGCGAGGGGTCGACGTCACCAATGTCGTCGTCCTCGATGTGAGCCGCGCCTCCGAAGGAAATGCCGTGGGCATTGGTCTCGCGGACTTCGCGTCGGTGCGCGCGATGGAGGCGGTCGATCTCGTGGCGACGTATGCCAACGCACTGACGGCAGGACTCCAAGGGGTGCAGCGGGCCCAGCTGCCCATCGTTCTGGCCACCGACCGGGACGCCATCCACGCAGCCGTTCTGACGGCGGGCCTGTCCGACACCACGGGAGTTCGCATGGCAAGGATCCGGAGCACGTTGAGTCTCGACGAGCTGATGCTGACCCCCAACCTCGCAACCGAGTGCAGTGACCTGTTCGAGCCCGTGAGCGAACCCGGCGGTCCCTCGGTGTTGTCATTCGGTGCCGACGGCTCGGCCGGGGCATGGCCAATCTCGGGTGGACGAGCGTGAAGCTCACCCGGGTGCACGCACGCGCGGCGCGGATCCCGGTGCTCAGGCCCACGCGTATCGCGACGCGGCTGCTCGACAAACGCGACTACGTCCTGGTGCAGGCCGAGCGCGAGGACGGCGATGTCATCGGCGTCGGTTACGCCTACGCAGGAACGAGCGGCGGCCAGCTGCTGGCCCGGGTGGTCAACGAGCTGCTCGCTCCGATGCTGGTGGGTGCCGATGCCGACGACATGGTCGGTACCTGGGAGCGGATGTACCAGGAGACGCTCCTGGTCGGACGGCGCGGCGGCGTCCTGCGGGCGATGTCCGCGGTCGACATCGCGCTGTGGGACCTGGCTGCCAAGCGCGTGGGACAGCCGCTGGCTGTGTTTCTCGGCGGTGCTGTCAAAGCTGTTCCTGCCTATGCCTCCGGCGGCTACTACCGGCCCGAGGCGGGGGCCTGGGCCGATGCCGTGACCGACGAGATCAGTCTGAACAGGTCACTGGGGTTCCGGGACCACAAGATCAAGGTCGGCGGCCTGACTCTGCAGGAGGATGCCGGGCGCGTCGCCGCTGCGGCCGCGGCGATCGGGAACGGTGGCCGGCTGGCGCTCGACGCGAACAACGCCTACGGCAGTGCTGCGGAGGCGCTCCGCGCTCTTCGGGTCTTCGAGCGCGCCGCGGGTGATGTGGGCCTGTGGTGGTTCGAGGAACCCTTGACTGCTGACGACCTCGCGGGACACGCCGCACTGCGACGCCAGGCGGAGACACCGATCGCCACGGGTGAGCTGGCGCAGACCCGATGGGAGTTCCGCGACATGCTGGAGCGGGGAGCAGCGGACATCATCCAGCCGGACGCGGGCGTGCTCGGGGGTGTCACCGAGTACATGAGGGTCGTTCGCGCGGCCGAGGTGTTCGCGGTGCCGGTGGCACCGCATTGGCATGCCAACCTTCATGTCCATCTCGCTGCCGCCAGCTCGAACTGCCTCAGCGTGGAGCACTTCTTGCTGGACAAGGACATCTACAACTTCGAGCGCCTGCTCACGCCGGAGAGCCGGCTCGCGGTGGTGGACGGCCAGGTCGTGGTCCCCGACCGACCCGGTCTCGGTCTGCAGTTCGACGAGGACGCTGTCGAGGAGTTCTCCATGCCGGGGTAGCTGTCCGTACCCGCGGGCCGAGGTCCACAGGATCGGCCCGTTGCCCTTGGCATGGCGTAGCCGGCGGCCCAGACGGGTCGTGGACGCGGCGCCCGGGAGACAGGACGACGACCCCGGCCGCGCCACTGCAGCAGACTGCTCCGTGGTTCCTGCTCAACGGTTGTCGTCGGATCCCCCGGCCCTGCCCTGCCGTCACTCGACTTGAGGTGGATGATTTCGATGGACGTGGACCACGGCGCAGTGTCGTCGGTGGAGCGCGCTTTGCGTTTGCTCGAAGCCCTCGCGGACGGACCGGAAGGCGCGACCGAGCTGGCGAACCGGATCGGCACGAGCAAGGCGACGGCGTTCCGCCTGGCTCGGACGCTTCAGAACAGCGGGTACGTGGTGCAACTGCCGGACGCGAAGTACCGGCTCGGGCCGAAGTGCCTGACGCTTGCCGCGTGGGCGTTCGGCAACATCGACCTGCGTCGCGAGCTCCGCTGGGCCGAGGAGGAGCTCAACGTCCGCACGGGGGAGACCGCTCTTCTCGCCGTGCTCGCCGGCCGCGAGGCGGTCTGCATCGACTCGATCCCCTCCCGGCACTCCGTCGTCTCCGTGGCGACCGTCGGTGCCATCTGGCCCTTGCACGCCTCCTCGCCGGGGCTGGCCATGCTGGCGGACGACGAGAGCCTGCTCGAGAGGTACCTGGCGGAGCCGCTGGCCACGTACACCGACAAGACGATCACCGACCCTGATGCGTTGAAGGCACTGCTCGAACAGGTGCGGGCCGACGGCTACGCGGTGAATGACGAGTTCTGGCGGGACGACGTGTGCGCGGTCGGTGCCGTGGTCCATGACGCGACCGGTCAGGCCGTGGCCGGGCTTGCGGTGGTGCTGCCCCAGTTCCGCCTTGACCAGTCCGGGTCGGCGGCTCTGGGCACCTTGGTGACGGACGTCGCGCGACGGGCCAGCGAGCGGCTCGGCTGGCGGGGCCGGCCGCAGGTGACGACGAGCTGACGAACTTCTCGCAAGATCTTGCTGTTTCATTTTGAGACAAGGGGTTGCGCACAGTGGAACGTTCGCGTTACCGTCATGTTCGCCACACAGAGTGAGTCGCGCCACATCCTCGATGCGAGCGCCAGCCATCGAGAGGCCGATTCCTTGACGCAGGGACAGCGCGTTTGAGCCGCTGACCTGTCGCTGCCAGACCCCGGATCGCGGCCCCGGCCGGGATCCGGGCGACCGCTGGTGGCGGCTGCACGCCCCTCGGGCTGCCCTCACCGCACGTGCACGCACACGTCGTCCGACTGCCTCGGACCGTCAGATCAGAAAGCGGGAAGCATGACCGATCTCCCCTTCAAGCGTTCGGCGCCCGAGGTGGCAGACGTGCTGGTGATCGGTGCGGGGGCCTCCGGCTCCGTTGCCGTGAAGGAGCTGGCGGAGAACGGCTTCTCGGTCGTCTGCCTCGAGCAGGGGGACTGGACGCCGCCGAGCACCTTCGTCGGGGACAAGCCCGAATGGGAGCTCCAGCGCCAGAAGACCTGGCACCCCAACCCCAACGTGCGCTCCGGCCCGTCGGACTACCCGGTGGACACGTCGGACTCCGACGTGAACCCGCTCATGTACAGCGCCGTGGGTGGCAGCACCATCCTGTACGCCGCGCACTGGTGCCGGTTCGCGCCGTCCGACTTCCGGGTCAGGTCGCTGGACGGCGTCGCGGACGACTGGCCGTTCGACTACGCGGAGCTGCAGCCCTACTACGAGCGCATGGACCGCGCCGTGGGTACGTCCGGGCTCGGCGACGACCCGGCCTACCCGCCGGGAGCCGGCTTCCCGCTTCCGCCCCTGCCGATCGGCAAGTTCGGGCGCAAGGCGGCCGAGGGCATGGACAAGCTCGGTTGGCACTGGTGGCCCGGGCCCAACTCGATCGCGTCGCGCACACACGGCGACCGTTCGCCCTGCGTCCGTTACGGCGCCTGCCTCACCGGCTGCCCGCAGGGCGCCAAGGCCAGCACGGACCTGACGCACTGGCCCCAGGCGCTCGCCGCCGGCGCGGTCCTCGTAACCGGCGCGCGCGTCAAGGAGATCACCGTCGACGCCAAGGGCCTCGCGACGGGCGCGGTGTACGTCGACAGGACGGGTGTCGAGCGCCACCAGAAGGCAGGCGTCGTCATCCTGGCGGCCAACGGAGTCGGTACGGCCCGCCTACTGCAACTGTCGCGTTCGCAGGCTCACCCCGACGGGCTTGCCAACTCGTCGGGTCTGGTCGGCAAGCGACTGATGATGCACCCGTACGGCGCCGTCGTCGGAACGTACGAAGACGATCTGGAGAGCTGGATCGGCCCGTCCGGGCAGGCGATTCAGTCCATGCAGTTCTACGAGACCGACGAATCCCGGGGCTTCGTCCGCGGCGCCAAGTGGAACGTCATGCCGACCGGCGGTCCGTTGGGCATGCGGGCCGGGTACGGCGGCCGGCCCGTCAAGGAGTCATGGGGCGCGAACTTCCACCGCAACGTCAAGGCGAACATGGGCCGGTCGTTCGAGTGGGGGATCATCGCGGAGGACCTGCCGGACGAGGCGAACCGGGTCGTTCTCGACCCGACGCTGACCGACTCGGACGGCATCGCAGCTCCCAAGATCGTCTACAAGAGCTCCGAGAACACGAGCAAGCTGATCGACTTCCACATCGCCCGGGCCGTGGAGGCTCACGAGGCGGCCGGGGCGGTCTCCACCTCCATCACGCGGCTGATGCGTGACTGCGGCTGGCACCTGCTCGGTACCGCTCGCATGGGTGACGACGCCGCGACGTCGGTGGTGGACCAGTGGGGGCGCGCACACGACGTGCCCAACCTCTATGTGATCGACGGGAGCATCTTCGTGACATCCTCCGGCGTCAACCCGACCGCCACGATCATGGCGCTGGCCCTGCGGTGCGTCGAGCACCTCATCGCGGAGCGTCGCAACCAGGCGGTGGCGGGATGACCGCCCCCGAGGCGCTCAGCGACGCGGAGCGACTGCTGTACGGACAGCTCGCGGACGTACTGATCCCGGAGGCCGAGGGGATGCCCTCTGCCACTCGGGCGCAGGTGCACACGCGCTGGGTCGACGACGCGCTGCGGGCCAGGCCCGATCTGCTCGCCGGTCTGCGGCAGAGTCTGGGGCTCGCGTCCGGTCACCCCGCGGAAGAGGCGGTCGAGCTCATCAACCGCGACCACTCGACGGTGTTCGACGCCCTCGGCACCGTGACCGCCGGCGCCTACTTCCTCAACCCCGAGGTGAAGCAGCTGATCGGCTACCCCGGCCAGCTGCCGCAGCCCGTCGTCGACGATGTCGAGTCCTACCTCGACCTGCTCGGCAACGTGGTGGAGAGGGGCCCGATCTACCGCGAGGCGCCCGGGGCCGCGGCAGCCAGTCCGCGGCCGTGACCTCGTTCGGGCACCCGTCGCGGCCCGGCTTCTACGGCATCTCGTTCTCCCCGGAGCTCCGGGAGCAGGTCGCCCTGCTGTGCGAGGCGATGATCCCGGGAGATGGCAGCTATCCGTCCGGCCGCGAGGCGCAGGTGCCGCAGTTCATCGAGGAGCGGTCGAGCGCGGCCGACAAGGAGCGCCTGACTGCGCTCGTTGCGAGGTTCCCGCTCACCGCCCAGGCCGACGCGGTCGCCGCCCTCGCCGAACTGGAGGAGGTCGACCCGGCCTTCTTCGCCTGGCTGCGGGAGTTCTTCTACCACGGCTACTACGCCGCGCGGCGCGTCATCGCGGCCATGAACGACAGGGGCTACGACTACCACGGCGCGCCGCAGCCACTCGGCTACTCCCTTCCGGGGGAGACGGCGCGCCCGGCACGACCCCGCGGTTCCTACATCGCCACTTCGGAGGTCTCCCGTGCCACGTCATGACAGTCCCGACGTCGTCGTCGTCGGCGCAGGCATGGCGGGGGCGGCCATCAGTTTCGTGCTGTCACGTGCGGGCGCGAAGGTGGTGTGCCTGGAACAGGGCCCCGACGTGCACGCCGTCGACCACCCCACGTTCACCGACGACTGGGAGTTCTCGGTCCGACGCGACTGGTCGTTCGAACCGAACATCCGCAACCAGCCGTACGACTTCCCCGTGGTGACGAACGGGACCTTCCAGCCGTACCTCTACAACGCCGTGGGTGGGAGCACCAACCACTACTCCGCGTTCTGGCACCGCCTCAAGCCGGTCGACTTCCGCAAGGGTACGGAGCACGGACTCGAAGGCACCATCGACTGGCCGCTCTCCTACGAGGACCTCGCGCCGTACTACGACCAGAACGACGCGGACATGGGGATCTCGGGCCTGCCCGGCGACCTCGCCTACCCGCCCCGTCCCGGGGCGCCCCGACTACCGCTCGTGCGGCACGGCGACTACTACGACCTCGTCACGCGCGGCATGGACGAGCTCGGCGTGCACTGGTGGCCGGCGGACAACGCCATCCTCACCGAGGACAGAGGCAGCCGGCTGGCCTGCAACGCCTGCGGCATGTGCAACTTCGGCTGCCCGCGGGGGTCGCTCGGCACCGCAACCCAGGGCTACCTCAAGCCGGCACTCGCGCTCGGCCTGGACCTGCGTCCCGGCGCCCGCGTCACTCGCCTCTCCACCGACGCGACCGGCGCGGCCGACGGCGTGGAGTACGTCGACCTCGCCACCGGGATGGGACACCGGATCAACGCACCCCTCGTCGTCCTGGCCGCGAACGGCATCGGCTCGCCGAGAATGCTGCTGCTGTCCACGTCGAGCCGGCACCCGCAAGGGCTCGGCAACAGCTCCGACCAGGTCGGCCGGCACTTCATGACCCACGGGTACCGCCTGGCGGACATGTGGTTCGACGAGCCGACCCGGCACTACAAGGGGCCCTTCGGTGCTGGTCCGTACTGCCAGGAGTGGTACGACACGGACCTGTCCCGCGGGGCCGTCAACGGGATCACCATCACGTTCGGCGGAGCCTGGGGTCCTGCCTCGAGCGCTCTCGGCGCGACCACGGGCCAGTCACCCGCGCCGTGGGGCCCGAGCCACCACGCCGGCTTCGAGGAGCGGTTCGACCGGCACGTCTTCTGCGCGATCCAGGCCGACGACCTGCCGGTCGCGACCAACCGGGTCACGCTCGACACCGGGGTGACGGACTCCAGTGGACTGGCCGCGGCCCGGGTCCACTACGACCTGCACCCGAATACGCGGGCCCTGCTCGAGTTCGGCAGCGATCGGCTCCGGGAGATCGGCCGCGCCGCCGGCGCCAAGCGCATCGACATGCAGCCGATGGATGAGGCGTTCTCCCAGCCCGGCTGGCATCTCATGGGCACCGCCCGCATGAGCACGGACCCCGAGTCCGGTGTCGTCGATGCCTGGAACCGGGTATGGGACACCCCCGGCCTCGTGGTGTGCGACGGCAGTTCGATGGTCACCGGTGGCGCGGGTAACCCCACGTCGACGATCGGTGCCCTGGCGCTGCGCTGTGCTGAGAAGCTCGTGGCAGACATGGGGCGGCCCGTTCGCGCCGACGCGGGCTGACAGCCACCCGCGTCGAACCTGCGGCCGGCCCGGTCCGCTCGTCTTCCCCCTCTTGAAAGGTCACCATGCACCGGTACGCGGTTGTCGGCGGCGGCATCCTCGGAGCCTCCGTCGCCCGTCGGCTCCTGCAGGTCGAACCCGACGCGCAGGTCACGCTCCTCGAGAAGGAGGACGGCCTCGCCAAGCATCAGACGGGCCGCAACAGCGGCGTCGTGCACGCGGGTCTCTACTACGTCCCCGGCTCGCTCAAGGCGGTCCTGTGCCGCCGCGGCGTCTCGCTCCTGCGCGAGTTCTGCGACGAGGCGGAGATCCGGTACGACGAGTGCGGCAAGGTCCTGGTGGCCCTTGACGACGTCGAGCGCCGGCGGCTCGACGACATCGCCGACAGGGCGCGGAGCAACGGAGTCCCCGGGGTGCGGCACCTGGACGCGGACGAACTCCACGAGCTGGAGCCGAACGTCGCAGGCATCGCCGGCCTGCACTCGCCGACGACGGCGATCGTCGACTTCGCCGAGGTGACCCGTCGACTTGCTGCCGACGCGCAGCACGGGGGCGCGACCGTCCGCACATCGACCGCCGTGACAGGGCTGCGCGAGACGGGCCGCGAGGTCGTCGTCACCGCGGGCGGCGAGGGGGAGGCGTTCGACCAGGTCATCGTCTGCGCGGGACTGCAGGGCGACCGGATCGCCGCACTGGCCGGCGACCGTGCCGATCCCCGCATCGTCCCGTTCCGCGGCGAGTACTACCGGCTTCGCCCCGACAGAAGGCATCTCGTGCGCGGGCTCGTGTATCCGGTCCCGGATCCGCGCTACCCGTTCCTCGGGGTGCACCTGACGCCGCGCATCGACGGCGAGGTGCTGGTCGGCCCCAACGCCGTACTGGCTCTCGCACGTGAGGGTTACGGACGGCTGGACGTGTCCGGCCGGGACCTCAAAGACACCCTCGCCTACGCCGGCTTCCGCCGCTTCGCGAGACAGCACTGGCGTACCGGCCTGTCGGAAATGAAGGGCTCGCTGAGCAAGCGCGCGTTCATGGACGGCGCACGGCGGTATGTCCCGGAGCTGACCGACGACGACGTGCTGCCCGGACCGGCCGGCATCCGCGCGCAGGCGGTCGACCCTGACGGCGGGCTCGTCGACGACTTCCGCATCAGCCGTCGTGGGCGTGTCCTGGCGGTGCGCAACGCGCCCTCGCCTGCCGCCACCTCGTCGCTCGCCATCGCGGAGCACGTCGTCGCAATCGCGCTGGACGATGCTCCCGCCGATGTCTCGCCCTGAGTAGCTCTGCACGGGCCCGGCCGCGGCTTCGTGTGACGAGGAGCGTGCACCCGGCGGAGGCAGGACCGATCCCGTGACCTCCCGCGACCGACTCAAGGCGCTGCTGGTTGCCGTGCTCTGGGGCTGCAACGTCGTTGCGATCGACATCGGGCTCGACGACTTTCCGCCGCTGTTCTTCGCGGGGCTCCGCTTCGCGGTGATCGCCGTACCGACGGTGCTGTTCGTTCGCCCGCCGAGCGTGCCGTGGCGCTGGGTCGTCGGCTACGGCGTCAGCTTCGGCGTCATCCAGTTCGGCTTCCTGTTCGTCGCCATCGACCTCGGGATGCCGCCGGGACTGGCATCTCTGGTGCTTCAGAGCTCCGCCCCCTTCACCGTGTTGCTCGGGGTGCTCCTGCTGCGCGAGCGCCTCACCGTTCGACAGGTGGTGGGTCTGTCCGTCGCGGTGCTCGGACTCGCGTCGGTCGCACTGACCCACTCGGTGGTCTCTGTCCGGGCTCTGCCCGTCCTGCTCACCGTCCTCGCCGCACTTGGGTGGGCAGTGGGCACGCTGTGCTCTCGGCTCGCGCGGTCTCGGCAGCCGCTTCGCCTGGTGCTGTGGATGTCGGTCGTGCCGCCGGTCCCGCTCTTTGCGCTCTCCCTCGCCCTGGAGGGACCGGGCGCCGACTGGGCTGCGCTGCGAGACGTGTCGGCAGGGCGAGCCTGGACCGGCGTCGCCGCCCTCGGGTACATCGTCGTGCTCACGACCGTCGTAGGGAGCGGGATCTGGTCGGCACTGCTCAGCCGGTACCCGGCAGGCGTGGTGGCCCCCTACTCCCTGGCCGTCCCGGTCGCCGGCGTTCTCGCCTCGTGGCTCGTCCGGGGCGAGCGGCCGGCCGTCGCGGAGGTGGCCGCCGGTGTAGTCGTCGTCGCGGGTCTGCTTCTGGGCACCGGCACCGCGAAGGGTCGTCCCCGGACCTGTGAGCAGCAGCACATCCGGGAAGGGGACCGGTCCGGGGTGCCTTGAACTCAGTTGCAAGCGCAACCGACTGAGGAGACCCCCTTTGAGCACCGACCTGTTCGCGCCGTACCAGCTGGGCGACCTCGAGCTGAAGAACCGCTTCGTCATGGCCCCCATGACGCGCAACCGCGCCGGTGAGGGCACCGCCCCGACCGCGCTCAACGCCGAGTACTACGCCCAGCGCGCCGGCGCCGGTCTGATCATCACCGAGGGCACCCAGCCGGCCGCGGTCGGCCAGGGCTACCCGAACACCCCCGGCCTGCACACCGACGAGCAGGTCGCGGGCTGGCGCCTCGTCGCCGATGCGGTGCACGCCGCCGGCGGTCGCATCGTCGCCCAGCTCATGCACACCGGCCGCATCGGCCACCCGTCGATCACCGGCCTGCAGCCGGTCGGCCCGTCCGCCGTGACCCCGGCCGGCCAGGTCTTCACCCCCGAGGGCATGCAGGACATGCAGGAGCCGCGGGCACTGGAGACCGGGGAGCTGGCCGGCGTCGTCGCGGACTTCGTCGACGCGTCGCGCCGTGCGATCGCGGCCGGCCTCGACGGTGTCGAGCTGCACGCCGCGAACGGCTACCTCCTGCACCAGTTCCTCGCCGACAACTCCAACGTCCGCACGGACGCGTACGGCGGCTCTCCCGAGAACCGGGCCCGCTTCGTCATCGAGGTCGCCCAGGCCGTCGTCGCGGAGATCGGTGCCGGCCGCGTCGGCATCCGCGTCTCGCCCGGGCACGCCTTCAACGACATCAGCGAGACCGAGGTGGAGGCCACGTACGAGGCGCTCGTCACCGGCCTCGAGCCACTTGGCCTGCTCTACCTGCACATCGCCGAGGACCCGGGCACGACGTACGGCGACACGCTGCGCAAGCTGTTCTCCGGCACGGTGATCCGCAGCACCGGCTTCGCCGGCCCGTCGGACCTCGAGACCGCGCAGGACGTCCTCGACAGCGGTGCTGGCGACCTGTTCGCGATCGGGCGGGGCTTTCTCGCCACCCCGGACCTCGTCGCGCGCCTGCAGAAGGGCGACGCGCTCAACGAGCCCGACCAGCCCACGTTCTACGGCGGCGGCGCCGAGGGCTACACCGACTACCCGGCGCTGTCCGAGTAGGCAAGCGGGCAGCCCGGCGGTCGGCCGTACGTGTGCGTTCCGCGCGCGTGCGGCCGGCCTTGTCTTTTCCGGGTGGCCCCAAGGCATAATTGACTCTTCAACTTCCTTCTCCTACGGTACGGACAGTTGAACCGTCAACTAGAGCAGGAAGAGAAGGAAGCAGCCATGTCTCTCGTCGTCACCGGCGCCACCGGCCACCTCGGTCGCCTCGCCGTCGAAGCCCTCCTCGAGCGCGGCGTCGCGGCGGACCAGATCGTCGCGACCGGCCGCAACACCGACAAGCTCGCCGACCTCGCAGCGCGGGGCGTCACCGTCCGCACGGCGGACTACACCGGCCCGGCCAGCCTGGTCGCCGCCTTCGCCGGCGCCGACAAGGTCCTGCTGATCTCCTCCAGCGAGGTCGGGCAGCGCGCCGTGCAGCACCGCAACGCGGTGGACGCCGCCCGTGAGGCCGGCGTCAGTCTGCTGGCCTACACGAGCATCCTGCGCGCGGACACCAGCACGCTCGTGCTGGCTCCGGAGCACAAGGCGACGGAGGAGTACATCCGCGAGTCGGGTGTGCCGTTCGTGTTCCTGCGCAACGGCTGGTACACCGAGAACTGGACCGGTCAGGTCGCCACCGCCGTCGAGCACGGCGTCGTGCTCGGTGCCGCGGACGGCGGCCGGGTGAGTGCCGCCACGCGCGCGGACTACGCCGCGGCGGCTGCTGCCGTCCTCACCGGCGAAGGCCACGAGGGCAAGGCCTACGAGCTCGGTGGCGACGAGGCCTTCACGCTCGACGAGTACGCCGCGGAGGTCGCCCGGCAGAGCGGCAAGCCGGTCGCGTACCAGAACCTGTCGGAGCAGGAGTACGCCACGACCCTGGCCGGTTACGGCCTCCCGCAGCCGGTCGCCGAGATGCTGGCCGACAGCGACGCGGGCATCGCGCGCGGCGAGCTGCTCACCGAGACCGGCGACCTCAGCCGTCTCGCGGGTCGTCCGACGACGCCGCTCAGCAAGGCCGTCGCCGACGCTCTCGCCTAGGGTCCAACGGCCGGGTGCCGTCGTACGGCACCCGGCCGTCACCTCCACGACCAGATCAGGGACTGAACCCGCACATGGACATCGGTGTCTTCACCTTCGCCGAGCTGCACCCCGACCCGCGGACCGGGCTGACCGTCACCCCGCGGCAGCGGCTGCGTGACGTTCTCGAACAGGCCGAGCTCGCCGACCAGGTCGGGCTGGGCGTCTTCGGGGTCGGCGAGCACCACCGCGCGGACTTCGCCGCTGCCTCGCCGGCCGTCGTGCTCAGCGCCGCGGCTGCCTGCACCCGCAGTATCCGCCTCACCAGCGCCGTGACCGTGCTGAGCTCCGCCGACCCGGTCAGCGTGTTCGAGGACTTCTCGACGCTGGACCTGGTCAGCGGCGGCCGCGCCGAGATCCTGGCCGGGCGGGGGGCGTTCATCGAGTCCTTCCCGCTGTTCGGCTTCGCCCTCGAGGACTACGACGCATTGTTCGAGGAGAAGCTCGGCCTGTTGCTCGCGCTGCGCAACAATGAGCGGGTGACCTGGTCCGGGAGGTTCCGGCCGCCCCTGCACGACCAGGGTGTCTATCCGCGACCCGTGCAGGACCCGCTGCCCGTCTGGGTGGGCGTCGGCGGAACCCCCGAGTCCGTCGTACGCGCCGGCCGGCTCGGACTGCCCATGGCGCTGGCCATCATCGGCGGGCAGCCCCGCCGGTTCGCGCCGCTCGTCGACCTGCACCGCCGGGCCGCGACGCAGGCCGGCCACGACCCGTCCACGCTGCCCGTCGCGATCACCTCGCACACCTTCGTCGGGGAGACCTCGCAGGGCGCGGCGGACACGTTCTTCGAGTACTACGCGGGCTACATGAACGAGGTGTCGAAGGGCCGGTTCCACGTCGACCGTCCTGGTTTCGACGCCGGGCGGACGCTGGAGGGCGCCCTGTTCGTCGGGAGTCCGCAGCAGGTCGTGGAGAAGGTGCTGTTCCAGCACGAGCTGTTCGGCCATCAGCGGTTCATGGCGCAGGTCAGCCTGGGCAGCGTGCCGCACGCGGACGCCATGCGCGCCATCGAGCTGCTCGGCACCGAGGTGCTGCCTGCCGTCCGCAAGGCGCTGGGCCCCAGCGAGTCCTGAGGGGCTCAGCGGGATGATGGCGGCACCACCGGATCAACCCACTCGGAAGGGAGTCGCCGTGCCACCGCGCCCACGTCGCCGGGCCGTGGGCCCGCCCGGCGGCCGGCCGCCGCAGGACGAGCCGCGCCTGGACGAGCCGGAGCGGACCGAGCCGCCCCCGGACGACGACGAGCGGTTCCGCGCCGAGCGCCCGCCGCATCACGACCGCGAGCAGTAGCAGGAGCTACGCCGGCGCGGGCTGCTCGACGGCGCAGAACGCGCACCGGCGTGCGCCTACCGGAATGCTCGACAGGCACTCGGGGCACTTCTTGGTCTGCTGGACCACCTCGGGCTCGGTCTTGAAGCGCTCCATCAGCCGGTTCACCGGCCGGACGACCACGTAGTAGACGACGGCCGCGAGGATCAGGAAGTTGACGATCGCGGTGAGCACCGACCCGTAGAGCAGCACGTGCCCCGTCCAGACGCCGGTGGACGGGTTGCGGGTGCAGGTGCCCCGCAGGCAGACCGCGAGCCGGTCGAAGTTCTGGCTGCCGAGCAGACCGACCACCGGCGTGATCAACCCGGTGACGATCGCGGTGACGACGGCGCCGAACGCCGCGCCGATGACGACACCGACCGCGAGGTCGACGACGTTGCCGCGCAGCACGAACTTGCGAAAGCCGTCCACGTGTTCCTCCGGCGGGTGGGGCTCGGTCGGACGCGATCATGTCGCAGCCGCTGATCCGGCTGCGGGCCGGCTGCCTGAGTCAGTTGCCGCCGCGCAGCGCGATGGACAGCCGGCTGGAGACCGCCGCGGCCGCCAGGCGCGCGGCCACTGACGGCGTGGCCGACAGGACGATGAGCGCCCCTTCGGCGCCGTCGTGGACTGCCGACGGTACGGCGAGCACGCCGGCGTCGGCGGCGACCACTCGGGCGTCGGCCGGCGCGCCGGGCTCACCGCTCGCCGCAAGGACGTCCACCCGGTCGCCGGCACGGAGCAGCG
>JAOPWV010000157.1 GCA_025965475.1 Frankiales bacterium
CGGCCGCCAGTCCAGGTCGAGACAGCACACGAGGCGGGCCGGCCGGGTGTCGCGCAGGACACGGCCCAGCAGGTCGAGGAAGCCGCGGACCGCGTTGACCGGGGTCCCGTCCGGCGCGGTCACCGACCCCGGGACGCCGTGGAACGCGCGGTACCAGAGCGAGGGGGCGTCGACGATAGTCAGCTGTCCGGGCACGGTCCGTAGCCTGCCACCTCCGAGAGGGCCGCGACCGCCTCCCGCCCGCTGCGACGCGCGCTTTTCGGGACGTCCCCAGCACCCTGATGCTGTGGACGTTCCGAGAACCAGCCGGCCGACAGGGTGCAGTTCCGCCAGGTCCGCGGGGCTAGCCTGACGTGACAGCCGTGCTCCAGGAGGAACCGTGCCGCCCGTCGTACGCAGCCTGCCCACCGCCGAGGCGGAGGAACTGCTCGGCCTCACGCGCGAGCTGGCGGAGCAGGAGCTCGCCCCCCGCGCGCCGGGGATGGAGAAGCGCTCCGAGTTCCCCCGTGAGGTGTTCCGCACGCTCGGGAAGAGCGGGCTGCTCGGCCTGCCGTACGACGAGCGGTACGGCGGCGGGGGACAGCCCTACGAGGTCTACCTGCACGTGCTCGAGGAGCTGAGCCGGGCGTGGCTTGCGGTCGGTCTGGGCCTGAGCGTGCACACGCTGGCCTGCTTCCCGCTCGCGTCGTTCGGGACCGACGAGCAGCGCGACCGCTGGCTGCCCGACATGCTCGCCGGCGACCTGCTCGGCGCGTACTGCCTGTCCGAGGCCGGCAGCGGTTCGGACGCCGCCGCCCTGCAGACCAGGGCGGTGCGCGACGGGGAGAGCTGGGTCGTCGACGGCACCAAGGCCTGGGTCACGCACGGCGGCGTCGCGGACTTCTACAACCTGATGGTGCGCACCGGAGGTCAGGGCGCCAAGGGCATCTCCTGCCTGCTGGCCGAGGCGGACACGCCGGGCCTGCTTCCGCAGCAGCCCGAACACAAGATGGGCATGAACTCCTCCCAGACCGCGTCCGTCCTGCTGGAGAGCGCCCGGGTTCCCGCCGACCGGCTGATCGGCGAGGAAGGGCAGGGCTTCCGGATCGCCATGAGTGCCCTCGACGGCGGCCGGCTGGGCATCAGCGCCTGCTCCGTCGGCGTGGCCCAGGCCGCCCTCGACACGGCGGTGGCGTACGCCGCCGAGCGGCGGCAGTTCGGGCAGCGGATCGCCGACTTCCAGGGCCTGTCGTTCCTGCTCGCCGACATGGCGACGCAGGTGGAGGCGGCGCGCGCCCTGTACCTGTCGGTGGCGCGCCTGCGCGATGCGGGCCGCCCGTTCGGCCCGCAGGCGGCCATGGCGAAGTTGTTCTGCAGCGACACCGCGATGCGGGTGGCGACCGACGCGGTCCAGGTCCTCGGGGGCTACGGCTATGTCGAGGACTTCCCGGCCGAGCGGTACCTGCGCGAAGCCAAGATCCTGCAGATCGTCGAGGGCACCAATCAGGTCCAACGAGTGGTCATCGGCAGATCGCTCACCACCTGAGCCGTTCCCTCGGTACGCTGCGCCGCCTGGCGCGGCCAGGAGCGGGAGCGGTCGGGGGGACGCATGGCGGCGCGACGCGTGAGCAGAACCGTGTGGCCGGTTCCGTGAGTACCGATCTGGACGACCTGGACCGGCTCGTCCTGCGCCTGCTGGCCGAGGACGGCCGCCGCAGCTACACCGACCTGGCCAGGGACACCGGCCTGTCGACCAGCGCCGTGCACCAGCGGGTACGCCGCCTGGAGCAGCGCCGCGCCATCACCGGCTACACCGCCGTGGTCGACCCGCTGGTCGCCGGGCTACCGCTGACCGCCTTCGTCTCGGTCACGCCCATCGACGCCGGCGCCCCGGACGACGCCCCGGACAGGCTGGCGCACCTCACCGCGATCGAGGCCTGCCACAGCGTGGCGGGCGACGAGAGCTACATCCTCAAGGTGCGGGTCGCCGATCCGGGGCAGCTCGAGGCGCTGCTGCAGGAGATCCGTGCCGCCGCCGGCGTACGGACGCGCACGACCGTCGTCCTCAGTACGCCGTGGGAAGGGCGTACGCCCCCGCCGCCCGCGAACTGACCGGGGCTCAGGGCCGGCCGAGCACCCGGTCCACCGCGACCTCGATCACCACCCGCTGCGGGTTGACCGACGGCTGGCGGTACCGCTCGGCGTAGCGGTGTACGGCGTCGGCGACCCTGTCCGGGTCGTCGCTGACCGTCGCGGCGCCCTCCAGGGAGAGCCAGCGGGCGCCGTCCACCTGCGCCACCACGGCACGCCCGCCGGTCCTCGCGTGCGCCACCTTGCGGGAGCCGCCGTTCGTGATCACGCGAACCGTGCCGGTGGAGACGTCCCAGGTGAAGCCGATGGCGACCACGTGCGGGCTCCCGTCGGGCCGCAGCGTCGTCAGGGTGGCGAGGTGCCGTTCCGTCAGGAATGCGAGCGCTTCGGGCGGTAGATCGACGGGGTTCAGGGCCACAGGGGAACCCTAGGACTAACGGCTGCCGGGCTCGGGTACAGCGGCGACGCCACTGAAACGAAAGGCGCACCCATGTCCACGGCTGCTGTCTCCACGCCCGGCGCTCCCTCGGCGAGTCTCCGCTCCCTGATCCCGGCGCGGATCGACCGGCTGCCCTGGTCGCCGTTCTTCACCCGCATGGTCACGGCCCTCGGCGTGGCCTGGATCCTCGACGGCCTCGAGATCCAGATCGCGAGCATCGTCGTCCCGACCCTCACCGACCACGCGACGCTGGGCCTGTCGAGCACGGCTGTCGGTGCCGTCGCGTCGGTCTACCTGCTCGGCGAGGTCGTCGGCGCGCTGGTCTTCGGCAAGCTCTCGGACCGGCTCGGCCGGCGCAACCTGTTCATGGTCACGCTGGGCATCTACCTGTTCGGCAGCGGGCTGACGGCCCTCACGATGGGCTCGAGCGGTGGCTGGGTCGCCTTCCTGTACCTCACCCGGTTCATCGCCGGCATCGGCATCGGCGGCGAGTACGCCGCGATCAACTCGGCGATCGACGAGATGATGCCGGCCCGGTTCCGCGGCCGGGTGGACATCGCGGTGAACGGCACCTACTGGGCCGGAGCGCTCATCGCCACGTTCGCCCAGGTCGCGATCTTCACGAACCTTCCCGAGGGCGTCGCCTGGCGCGTGGGCTTCCTCATCGGGCCGGTCATCGGCATCGTCATCCTGTTCGTGCGGTCGAGCCTGCCCGAGAGCCCGCGCTGGCTGATCATGCGCGGACGCGAGAAGGAGGCCGAGCAGCAGATCTCCCGCATGGAGCGGTGGGTCGCCGAGAAGGAGGGCGAGCTCCCCCCGGTCGACGAGAGCAAAGCCATCGAGATCACGCCGACGACGGAGATGGGCTACACGACCCTGCTCAGGGTCCTGTTCCGGGAGATGCCCCGCCGGTCCGTCCTCGGCTCGACCCTGATGATCACGCAGTCGTTCCTCTACAACGCGATCTTCTTCACCTACGGCCTCGTCCTCAAGCAGTTCTACGGCGTCGACAAGAACACGCTGCCGTACTACTTCATCGCCTTCGCCATCGGCAACCTGGCGGGCCCTCTCCTGCTCGGCCACCTGTTCGACACCGTCGGCCGCCGGAAGATGATCTCGGGCACGTACCTGCTCGCCGGCGCCCTGCTCGCGATCACCGCCGTGCTGTTCGACCAGGGCTACCTCAACGCACTGACCCAGACTCTGTGCTGGTCGCTGATCTTCTTCTTCGCCTCCGCCGGCGCCAGCGCCGCCTACCTCACGGTCAGCGAGATCTTCCCGATCGAGGTGCGGGCCAAGGCCATCGCGGTGTTCTTCGCCATCGCCCAGGGCTTCGGCGCGCTCGGCCCGATCATCTACGGCTCCCTGATCGGCGACGGCAAGGATCCGGGCAAGCTGTTCCTCGGCTACCTGCTCGGCGCTGCCGTGATGGTGATCGGCGGCATCGTCGCCGCCGTGCTCGGCGTGGCAGCCGAGGGCAAGTCCCTGGAGGACGTCGCCACGCCGCTGTCGTCGTCGAAGCGGATGATCCCTGCGTTTCCGGCCGGCGCCACGAGTAAGGAGCCGATCCCCGGCCGCATCCATCTGCCCTGACGCCGCCGGTTGTGACAGCCTCGGCCCATGACGGGAACGACCGGGGGTGAGGCGCTCGTCGCGGCGCTGGAGGCGCTCGGCGTCGAGGTGACGTTCGGGTTGCCGGGCGTGCACAACCTGGCCGCCTGGCGGGCCTTTCCGGACAGCGGGATCCGGCTGGTCGGCGTCCGCCACGAGCAGACCGCGGCGTACGCGGCGGACGGTTACGCCCGCGCCACCGGCCGGCTCGGCGTCGCGCTGACGACGACCGGACCCGGCGCGGCCAACGCCGTCGCCGCCACCGGCGAGGCGTGGGCAGCCCACTCGCCGATCCTCGTCATCGCCACCGACATCCCGACGTCAGCCCGGCTCCCCGGTCGGTACCGCGGAGTGCTGCACGAGACCACCGACCAGGCCGGGTTCTTCCGGCCCATCACCAAGGCCTGCCTGCGGGTCGAGTCCGCCGACGAACTGCACGCGACCGTCGTACGGGCCGGCCGGCTCGCCCTGCAGCCGCCCTGCAGGCCCGTGTACGTCGAGGTGCCGACCGATCTGCTGTCGGCGCAGACCGGGCCGTACGGCGAGCTGCCGCCGCTCGACCCGCCGGCACCGGCACCCGCGATCGACGTGGACCTGACGGCGCAGCGCCCGCTGCTGTGGGTCGGCGGCGGGGCGGTGGGCGCGGCCGACCTCGTGGCGGAGCTGGCCGAACGGCTCGGCGCACCGGTCCTCACGTCGTACGGCGGCCGCGGCCTCCTGCCGGCGGACCATCCGCTGCTCGTGCCGCTGTCACCGGCGGCCGAGGCGGCAGGCCGGCTCTGGGACGAGGCCGACCTCGTCGTCGTCGTGGGCAGCGACCTGGACGGGATGAACACCCAGGGGTTCCGGCAACCCCAGCCGCCCCGGCTCGTCACCGTCGACCTCGTCGAGCCGGTGAACTACCGGCCGGACACGTGGGTGCGCGCCGAGGCGCGCGACGGCGTACGGCTGCTGCTGGACCAGGCGGGGGAGCCGCGGCCGCCGTGGTTCACGCGCCCCGCCGGCCGGGAGACGTACGCCGGTGCGGAGACCGCCTTCCTCGACGCGTTCGAGCAGTCGCTGCCCGCCGATGTCGTGGTCGTCACTGACATGTGCGTGCCGGGCTACTGGTACGGCGGATTCGGCCGGATCACACAGCCCCGCGGGCTCGCCTACCCGGTGGGCTGGGGCACCCTCGGCTTCGGTTTCCCGGCCTCACTCGGCACGGCGCTGTCCGGCCGGCCGACCGTCGCGCTGGTGGGCGACGGCGGCTTCCTGTTCGCCTGCGGCGACCTGGCGACCGCCGCGCAGGAGCGGATCCCGGTCACCGTCGTCCTCGTCGACGACGGCGGCTACGGGATGCTGCGGTACGACTTCACCCGGAGTGGCACCCAGCCGGTCGGCACCGAACTGGAGCCGCCGGACTTCGTGGCCCTGGCGCGGGCGTTCCGGGTCACCGCGGAGGAGGTCGCCGTCGCCGACCTCGCCGACGCGCTGAAGCGGCACGTCGGCTCGGGGGAGCCGTCGATGCTGGTCGTGAAGGCGGCCTTCACCCCGCCGCCGAACAGCTCCCCGAACTGGTACCGGACCCGTTAGAGACGGAAGCCGGGGTCGCCGGCCGCCTCCTCGGTGTCCATCTGGGCCTTCTGCAGCTTGCCTGCGTAGTCCCAGTTCATCGACTGCCAGCGGGTGAACTGGTCGAGCACCCACACCCCGCTCTGCCGTGATCCGTTGCCCGACTTGCCGTTCCCGCCGAACGGCAGGTGCGCCTCGGCACCGGAGGTCGAGTTGTTGACCGACACCATGCCCGCGCTGACCCGCTCGCGGAACCGGAACACCGTCGCCGGGTCGGAGGTGTAGATGGCCGCCGACAGCCCGTAGCCGTGGCCGTTGGCGAGGTCGACGGCCTCGTCGAACGAGGCGAAGCGCATGACCGAGACCAGCGGCCCGAAGGTCTCGTTGCGGTAGAGCGCGTCGTCCGGGCGTACGCCGGTGACGATCGCGGGGTGCGCGAAGACGCCGGCGTCCGGGTCGCCGCGAAAACCCTTGCGGGGGTTGGCGGAGGTGATCCGGCCGGTGCCGGTCGACCCGTGCACGGCGTGGTGCGGCTGCACCTCGCCGAGCCACTTCTCGAAGCCCTGCAGGAACCGCTCGGACAGCATCGGCCCGTAGACGACGTCCCCGGTCGGGTCGCCGACCGGCGCGTTCTCCACGAGCCCGACGAACTTCGACAGGAATGCGTCGTACACGTCCTCATGGACGATCGCCACGCCCAGGGACGTGCACCGCTGACCGGCGGTGCCGAACCCGGAGAACAACGCGCCCTCGGCGGCGAGGTCCAGGTCGGCATCCGGCATCACGACGAGCGGGTTCTTGCCGCCGAGCTCCAGGCACGGGTTCTGCAGGTGTCGGCCGGCCAACTCGCCGATCCGGACGCCGACCTCGCTGGAGCCGGTGAACCCGATCTTCTGCACCAGCCCGAGCGACAACGCCTGCGAGAGCCCGTCGTACGTCGTCGGGCCGTCGGCGTGCACGGTGTTGAGCACCCCGGACGGCAGGCCGCCGGCGACGAAGAGCCTCGTCAGCGCGTCGCCGAGCGCCGCGGAGTACTCCGCCGGCTTCCAGACGACCGTGTTGCCGCAGAGCAGCGCCGGGACGAGGTACCAGGACGGCACCGCCACGGGGAAGTTGCCGGCCGTGATGATCCCCGCGACCCCGACCGGTACCCGGAAGGTGAACAGCTGCTTGTCGCGCATCTCCGACGGCACGGTGTGGCCGTAGAGCCGGCGGCCCTCGCCGAGGAAGAAGTCGCAGGTGTCGATGATCTCCTGCACCTCGCCGAGGGCCTCGGCGCGCGGCTTGCCGACCTCCCGCACGACGAGGTCGGCGAGGGCGTCCTTGTTCTGCTCGACGAGCCGGCCGATCGCGGCGACGACCTTGCCGCGCACCGGCGCCGGCATGGCGGCCCAGGCCTTCTGCGCGGTCGCCGCGGCACGGAACGCGGTCACCAGCTGGTCCGCGGAGGCGAGCGAGACCTCGGCGACGACGTCGTCCAGCCGCGCCGGGTTGGTCGAGGGCGCCGAGCCGGCGGCGCCCGGCAGGTCCGCGCCATCGACGTACGAGGTGATCCGGGTGGCGGTCAAGACAGGAGCTCCTTGGCGAGGGTGCGGCCGAGTGCGGCGACGCCGGCCTCGAGGTCATGGTCGGTGACGGTGAGGGCAGGGCGGAAGCGGATGCTGCGGGTGCCGCAGCCCAACAGGAGCACTCTCTCGCTGTCCCGCACCGACGTCAGCACCCGGTCCCGCAGGTCTCTGTCCGGCAGCGTGAACGCGCACATCAGGCCGCGGCCGCGTACGTCGGTCACCGCGGCCAGCCGGCCGGCCAGGCCCCGGAGCAGCTCCAGGAGCCGGTCGCCGGCGACGGCCGCCCGGTCGAACAGCCGGTCGCTCTCGATGACCTCGAGGATGCGCCGCGCGCGCACCATGTCGGTCAGGCTGCCGCCCCAGGTGGAGTTGAGCCGCGAGCCGACGTGGAACACGTTGTCGGGGACCTCGTCCACGCGGCCGCCCGCCATCACCCCGCAGACCTGGGTCTTCTTGCCGAACGCCACGACGTCCGGCTGCACCCCGAGCTGCTGGTAGGCCCAGGCGGTACCGGTCAGGCCGCACCCGGTCTGGACCTCGTCGAGCACGAACAGGGCGTCGTACTCCTGGCACAGCGCCTGCATCGCCTGGAGGAACTCGGGCCGGAAGTGGTGGTCGCCGCCCTCACCCTGGATCGGCTCCATCACGAAGCACGCGATGTCGTGCGGGTGCGCCTCGAAGGCGGCCCGGGCGGCGGCGACGGCGACCCGCTCGGCGGCCGCGACGTCCCTACCCTCCGCCACGTACGGCGCCGGGATGCGCGGCCAGTCGAACTGCGGGAAGCGGGCCACCTTGACCGGGTCGGTGTTGGTGAGCGACATCGTGTAGCCGCTGCGCCCGTGGAAGGCGTGCTCGAGGTGCAGCACCCTGGTGCCCAGCGCCGGGTCGCTGCCGTGCGCCTCGTTCCACCGGCTCTTCCAGTCGAACGCGACCTTGAGGGCGTTCTCGACCGCGAGCGCGCCGCCCTCGACGAAGAACAGGTGCGGCAGGGCCGGATCGCCGAGCACCCGCGCGAAGGTCTCCACGAAGCGGGCCATCTCGACCGTGTAGACGTCGGAGTTGCTGGGCTTGTGGAGCGCCGCGGTGAGCAGCTCCTCCAGGAACGCCGGGTCGTCGGTGAGCGCCGGGTGGTTCATGCCGAGCGCGTTGGACGCGAAGAAGGTGAACAGGTCGAGGTACGACGAGCCGTCGCGGGCGTCCACCAGCCGGGAGCCGCGGGAGGCCGCCAGGTCGAGCACCAGGTCGAAGCCGTCAACGAGCAGGTGGCCGGCCAGCGCGGCGTGCACGCCGGACGCCGCGAGCACGCGCGGCGTGGTGATCGTCATGGCCGGAGGGTAACGGGAAGATCGCCGCTCGACCAGCCTTATGACCGGAGATCCTCCAGGAAGCATGCGCTCCGGCTTGCGCTCTTGCGTCCATCGTCCTGGGGATCGTGGGCATCCGCCTCCCGCCCAGCTGGCCGGGCGGGCGCACCCGCACCGCGACGTGGATGCCGTTTCTCCCGGCCGGACCGGGCCGGATAGCGTCGAGTCGATGACGACGACCCTGTGGCGGGGCGGCCGGGTCCGGTCGCCCGCGGACCCGTTCGCGACCGCGATGCTCACCGACGGCGACACGGTCGTCTGGGTCGGTTCGGACCAGGCCGCCGCCGCGCTCACCGCGGACGTGACGGTCGACCTCGAGGACGCCTGGGTGGCGCCGGCCTTCGTCGACGCGCACGTGCACGCCACGTCCACCGGCCTCGCGCTCACCGGTCTCGACCTCACCGACGCGCCCTCGCTGGCGGTGGCCCTGTCCCGGGTGGAGCAGGCCGCCCGCAGGGCGCGCGGGGGAGTGGTCCTCGGCACCGGCTGGGACGACACCCGCTGGCCGGAGCGCCGGCCGCCGACCGCCGCCGAGCTCGACCGGGCGTCGTACGGCGGCGTCGTCTACCTCGCCCGGACGGACGTGCACTCGGCGGTGGCCTCGAGCGCCCTGCTGGCAGCCGCTCCCGACGCCCGCACGAGCCCGGGTTGGGCCGGCGACGGGCTGGTCCGCCGGGACGCTCATCACGTCGTACGCCGGGCCGCGTACGCCGCGGTCACGCCCGGCCAGCGGCGGGCCGCGCAGACGGCCACCCTCACCCGGGCCGCCGAGCTCGGGATCGGCTCCGTGCACGAGTGCGGCGGCCCGGACATCGGCGGCGAGGACGACTTCCGTGAGCTGCTCGCCCTCGACCACGGCGTCGAGGTCCTCGGCTACTGGGGTGAGTTCGACGCCGTCGAGCGGGCCCGCGAGCTCGGTGCCGTGGGCGCCGGTGGTGACCTGTTCGCCGACGGCGCGCTCGGCAGCCACACGGCCTGCCTCAGCACGCCGTACGCCGACGAGGCGACGACCGGCCACGCCTACCTCGCCTCGGACGAGGTTGCCCGCCACCTCGTCGCCTGCACCCGCGCGGGCCTGCAGGCGGGCTTCCACGCGATCGGCGACGCCGCGCTGGGCGCGGTCCTGGACGGCGTCGAGCAGGCGGCCGGGCTGGTGGGCGCCGAGGCACTACGGGCGCTGCGGCACCGGATCGAGCACGCCGAGATGCTCGACGCCGGCCAGATCGGCCGGATGGCGGCGTACGGCCTGGTCGCGAGCGTGCAGCCGGCCTTCGACGCCCGCTGGGGCGGCCCGGACGGCATGTACGTCGAGCGGCTGGGGCCGGAGCGGGCCCGCGGCATGAACCCGTACGCCGCGCTCGCCGCCGCCGGTGTCGCCCTCGCCCTCGGCTCCGACGCCCCCGTCACCCCGCTGGACCCCTGGGGCACGCTGCGGGCCGCGCTGCACCACCGGACCCCAGGCAGTGGCCTGTCCGCCCGCGCCGCCTTCGCGGCCCACACCCGTGGTGGCTGGCGGGCCGCCGGTGTGGACGGCTGCGGCGAGCTGACTCCCGGTGCCCCGGCGACCTTCGCGGTGTGGCACGTCCCCGGGGAGCTCGTCGTCCAGACGCCCGACGCCCGGGTGGCCGGCTGGTCGACGGACCCGCGCGCCGGCGTCGCGGGCCTACCCGACCTCGACGGCCCGGACCCCGCATGCCGGCGCACCGTCGTGCGTGGCCGGACCGTGCACCTGAGCGGCTGAGGCACCGGAAACAGAATCTGCACACACTCCGCAAGACCCTGTCTGACCTGCGGAAACAGGGTAAAACCGCAGGTCAGCGACGGGTTGACAGCACCAGCCTGTGACTGAGTAATCTCGCGCGGTCATCGCTATACGGGCCGCATCCGGCCCGGAGCCCACAGCCCGCCGTCCTGGGCATCTGGCCGTGCCGGGGGACCCCCGGGGCGACGGGAAGCCAGCTTCAGGACAGGCGGCGTGGCCCGGGTACGTGCGCGGCTGTGCGGGGAGCGATCCCGGGCAGGAGCCCGGTGGCCCAGTAGACAACGGCCCGTCGGCGGCACCCAGCTGCCGGCGCGTCGGTCCGAAGGGTCACCGGGCTCCTGCCTGCTCGCCCCGTGCCAGGCTGCAGCGGCGCCGGTACGCCAGACTGGTCAGGTGACGTCGACGGCCCCCTCGGTACGCCTCCCGCAGGCTCGGCCGCCCGGCACCCGGTCCACCGCCCCGTCGTACGCGGGGCGCGGCTCCCTCTGGCGCCCCGCCGCCGCCCTGCTGGCCGGCCTGCTGCTCGACGTCAGCTTCCCGCCCCACGACCTCTGGCTGCTCGCACCGGTGGCCGTGGCCCTGCTGACGCTGGCCTGCCGGGGGGCCCGCCCCCGTCGTGCCGCGGCGCTCGGCCTCGTCGCCGGGCTCGCGTTCTTCGTGCCCCTGCTCGTCTGGACCGGCGCCGTGGCCGGCCCGGGCGCCTGGCTGGCCCTTGCCGTGGCCGAGGCCTGCTTCTTCGCCCCGCTCGGGGCGGCGCTGTCGGTCGTCACGCGGCTGCCGGGCTGGCCGATCTGGACCGCCGCCCTGTGGGTGGGGCAGGAGGCGCTCCGCGACCGGCTGCCCTTCGGCGGGTTCCCGTGGGGACGCCTGGCGTTCAGCCAGGGCCACAGCGAGCTCACCCCGCTGGCCGCCCTCGGGGGAGCGCCGCTGCTGACGTTCGCGGTGGCTGTCGTGGGCGCAGCCATGGCCGCGGTCGTACTCCGGAAGGCGCTGTGGGTGGGCCTGGTCGGGGCGGCCGTCCTCCTCGGCACCGCGCAGCTGCTCCCCGCCGCCGGTACCTCCGGGCCCTCCGCGGTGGTTGCCGTCGTCCAGGGCAACGTGCCCCGACTGGGACTGGACGCCTTCGCCCAGCGGGCGGCCGTCCTGCGCAACCACGCGGCCACGACACACGCGCTCGCCGCCGACATCCGGGCCGGCCGCAGCCCGCGGCCCGACCTCGTGGTCTGGCCGGAGAACGCGTCGGACCTCGACCCCTACACCGTGCCGGAGGCCGCCGCGACCATCGACGCGGCGGTCAAGGACGTCGGGGTTCCGGTGCTCGTCGGTGCCGTCCTGGACGGCCCCGGCGACAAGATCCGCAACGCCGGGATCGTCTGGGACCCCGTCACCGGCCCCGGCGCGATGTACGTGAAGCGGCACCCCGTCCCGTTCGGCGAGTACATGCCCTACCGCTCCCTGATCCGCCGGATCAGCAGCAAGGTCGACCTGGTCCCGCGGGACTTCCTGGCCGGGCGCAGCCCCGGCGTCCTCACCGTCGGACCGGCCCGGCTGGCCGATGTCATCTGCTTCGAGGTCGCGTACGACGGGGTCGTGCGCGACGCCGTTCGGGGAGGCGGCAGGCTGTTGGTCGTGCAGACCAACAACGCGACGTTCGGACGGAGCGGCGAGACCCTCCAACAGCTGGCCATGGGACGGGTCCGGGCCGTCGAACACGGCAGGGCGGTCGTCGTCGCGGCAACCAGCGGCGTCAGCGCCGTGATCGACCCGGACGGCCGCCTCGTCCAGCGCACCCGCGTGTTCACGCGCGACGTCATGGTCCAGCGGGTGCCGCTGCGGGACGCGTCGACCCCGGCGACCCGCGTCGGCGCGCTGCCCGAACTGGCGCTGGCGCTGCTCGGCGCCGCCGCACTGCTCGTCGGGCTGGTGCGCCGGTGACGATCGGCACGGTGCTCGTGGTGGTCCCCACCTACAACGAGCGCGAGAACCTCGAGATCATCGCGGACCGGCTGCACGCTGCGGTCCCACAGGCGCACCTGCTGGTCGTGGACGACAACAGCCCGGACGGCACCGGCAAGATCGCCGACGAGATGGCGGACCGCGAGCCGTGGGTCCACGTCCTGCACCGCGAGGCCAAGGCGGGCCTCGGAGCGGCGTACGTCGCGGGCTTCGGCTGGGCACGCGAGCAGGGCTACGACGTCGTCGTCGAGATGGACGCCGACGGTTCGCACGCCCCTGAGCAGCTGCCACGGCTGCTGACCGCCCTCGAGGACGCGGACCTGGTGCTCGGCAGCCGGTACGTGCCCGGGGGAGAGGTCGTCAACTGGCCCCGCTCGCGGGAGCTGCTGTCGCGGGGCGGGAACCTGTACACCCGCGTGCTGCTCGGGCTTCCGCTGCAGGACGCCACCGGGGGCTATCGCGCCTACCGCCGTACCGTCCTCGACACCCTGCCCTTGGGGCAGATCTCGTCCCAGGGCTACTGCTTCCAGGTCGACCTGGCGTGGCAGACCTGGCAGCGTGGCCACCGGGTGATCGAGGTTCCGATCACGTTCGTGGAGCGCGAGCGGGGGGAGTCCAAGATGAGCCGCAAGATCGTCGTCGAGGCCCTCTGGCGGGTCACCCTGTGGGGCCTGCGCAGCGGTCGCTCGAGGCGGCGAGCGGGAAGGGCAGGCTGAGCATGCGGCTCCTGCTGGTCGTCCTGTTCGTGGTCGTGCCGATCGCGGAGCTGTACATCCTGATCCAGGTCGGCCACGCCATCGGCGCGCTGCCCACGATCGGCCTGCTCATCCTGGACGCCATCCTCGGAGCCGCCCTGCTGAGGATGGAGGGCCGGCGCACGTGGCGGGCGTTCACGCAGGCGCTGGAGGCCCGTCGGGTACCCGCGCGGGAGGTCGCCGACGGCGCCCTGGTCGTCTTCGGCGGCGCGCTGCTCATCACGCCCGGCTTCCTCAGCGACATCCTGGGGCTGCTCTGCATCCTGCCACCGACGCGGGCGGCGCTGCGCCGGCTCCTGACCGGCGCGGTGGGCCGCAAGATGGGCCGCAAGATGGGCGCTGCCGGCGTCATCCGGCTGGGCGGCCGTGCCACCGGCCCGGCTACTGGCCCGTCGACCGCCCCTGGCCCGGCCGGTCCCGCCCGGCCCCGGCCGGGCGACGGCCAGGGTGAGGTCATCGAGGGGGAGGTCATCGACCCCGGGACAGCAGAAGGGCCGCCCCCCGACGGGGGACGGCCCTAGGGCTTCGCCGCGCCCTCAGGGCGACGGCAGCGCCGAGTCAGGCGTCAGGCGCTTTTTTTCCGGTCGCGCTCGGCCGACTTCGCCGCTGCCTTCACCCGGCCCTGCTGGTCGTGCAGCACGGTCAGCCGCTCGTTGAGGACCTCCTCGAGCTCGGCGACGCTGCGCCGCTCGAGGAGCATGTCCCAGTGGGTACGGGCCGGCTTGGTGGGCTTGGCCTCCGGCTGCTCTCCGTCACGCAGCAGCCCGGGCGCGCCACACACCCGGCACTCCCAGCGCGCGGGAACGTCGGCCTCGGCGGCGAACGGCATCGTCGTCGCGTGACCGTCGGGGCAGTCGTAGATCGCCTGGAGCCGTGGCGCGAACTCGGTGTGCCGGTCGCTTTCGTAGCTCACGGATCCGAGGCGGGTGCCTCGCAGGACGCGGTCACTCATGGCAATGCCTTCCGGATCAGGGGTCGTCACCTGTCCCAACGAGCAGGCAGTCGGGAGGATTCCCCCATACGCCTGCCACAACCCGTAGAGGGCCACGAGGCCCGTGTGATTGCACCTTCGTCGTGATCATGGTCACTTGCCGAGGGCGTGAGCCAGCCTAGCCGAACCCGGCAAACCTGGACATCCCTCCCTGATATCCGCGTCGGATCTTCAGGTTCCGCCTCCTTTGTGCCGAGAAGTGCGCTACACCATCAGTCACACCAGCACCAGGAGGCGCGCCGTGCAACACCGTCGACGGACGGGTCCCGCGGCGCTCCTGCGTGCGCTCGGCGCGCTGGCCCTGTGCGGCGCGCTCGCCGGCACGGCCCTGGCCGCCGTCGGCGGGACCGCCAGGGACCCGGCGGCCACGGTGCTGCAGGTGGCTGGTCAGCAGGTGGGGGACCCGTACGTCTGGGGCGGTACCGGCCCGGACAGCTGGGACTGCTCCGGCCTGACCTCGCGGCTCTGGCGTGAGGTCGGGGGAGTCACGGGGATGCCCCGGGTCGCCAGCGACCAGCAGACGTGGGCCGTCCCGATTCCGGTCGGGCAGTTGCTCGTCGGCGACCTCGTCTTCTTCGGCAAACCGGCCAGTCACGTGGCCCTGTATGCGGGCAACGGCCGCATCGTGGACGCGTCCTCGTCCCAGCGCGGGGTCATCGAACGGGCGTTGTGGACCGGCGGTGTGATCACCTACGGCCGGGTGCCGCGCCCGGGCATGCCCCCCGTCATCCCGTGGACTCCGGTCGCGACCGCCGCGCCGTCGCCCGCCGCAACCCGGTCGCCGGCCGCCAGCCCCTCGCCGACCGCCGCCGCTGTCCCGAGCCGACCGGCCGCCGTCAAGCCCAGTACGCGGCCCAGCGTCGCTCCGACGGTGTCAGCGAGGCCGGCCGCGCTCGTGCCACTGCGCGGCCTGTCCGCGCCGACCCTGCAGGCGCTGTCGACGATGACTGCACGGATCGCCGGCAACGCCAAGTCCGTGCAGGGCGCACCCGGCTGGACCGACCTGAACCTGGTCCGGGTCGCCTGGCACCACGCCGGTGGCGGCGACCTTCCCCGGACGCGAGCTGCGATCGCCGTCCTCGGCCAGGCGATCCCGCTGAGTGCGGCGCGCGTCGGGGACCTGGTCGTCTACGGCCAGCCGGCGAACCACCTCGGCGTCTACCTCGGCTACGGCTACATGGTCGACGCCCCGAGCGGCCAGGGCCGGGTGGCCGTACGGCGGGTGTACGCCGATCCGACCGTGCGCGTGGTGCGCGTGCCGGTCGTCAGCCGGACCGGCTGACCGCGCCGACCGCGCGCTCGGCCCTGACCACGACCTTCCAGTAGGCGGGCCCGACACCGATCGAGGCGAGCACCACCAGGCGCTCCCCTGGAGCGCTTGAACGGTTCGCCGATAATCGACACTATGTCAAGTCAGTGGTGCCAGGCGGTTCGCAGACTGGCCGACCGGCGTACTGCACCCATCAGCCGCCACGCCCTGGCGCGCGTCAGCACCTGCTGGATCACGTCCGACTTGGCGTCGGCATAGTGGTTCATGTCTGACCACGAACGCTGCGACAGGTTCCGCTTCAGCTCCGCGTACCGCTCACGGTCTTCCGAATCCACCCGCAACCAGTCGCGCAGGTCGAGGTAGTCCGTCACTGCCTGGTCGTCCGGCTCGTAGACGTGCAGGTGCACGTCCTTGCGGTGTGTGCGGAACATGCGGTGGCCGGGCTCGCGCACGCGGAGGAGGAAGCCTGCGCCTTCCAGAGCCGGTACGTACGCCGGCTCGTCCGAGACGTCCTTGACCGTGAGGAGCACGTCGACGACCGGCTTCGCAGCGAGCCCTGGGACCGACGTGCTCCCGATGTGCTGAACGTCGACGGCGCGTGCCCCAAGGGCGGCCATCACCCGGCCGCGCACGGACGCATACACGGTGGGCCACTCCTGGTCGTAGTCCTGTACGACGACCGTCACGAACTCGCGGCCGCCGAGGAGCACCGAGTCCAGGTACGCGTCTCGTTCCTGACTCGTCATGCCCCGCAGGCTAACCGGAAGCCGGGCGGCTGACCGCGCCCATCACGGGCCCGCTGCCACCCCGTAGGGGCTGTTGCCGACCGCGACGGTCGCAACGACCTTGAGGGTCTTCGGGTCGATCACCGTGACGGTGCCTGCGCCCTGCTCCGTGACGTAGACCGCCCGCGAGGTGACCGCGATGTTGAACGGATCGGTGCCCGGCGGGCCCACGTGAACGGTGGCCGAGACGCGGTGGCTGCGGGTGTCGATCACGGCGACGTTGCCCGCGCCCAGCACGGCGACGTAGGCGGACCGGCCGTCCGGGCCGAGCGCCAGCCCGAACGGCCCCTCCCCCACGGAGGGCGTGGCCGTGACCGTTCCGGTACGGACGGCGATGACCGTCACGGTCGCTGCCGTCTCGTCCGCCACGTACGCCGACGACCCGTCGGGGGTGACGGCGACACCCACCGGAGACCGGCCTGTCCGCAGGACCCGCACTACCCGGTCGGTACGGGTGTCGATGACCGACACGTTGCCCGATCCGGCATTGGCGACATAGACATCAGCGCCGTCGCGACTGATGGCAACGCTCACCGGCGAGATGCCGACGTGCACGGTCGCGGTCACCCGGTTGCTACGGGTGTCGACCACCGACACGTTGTTCGAGCCGCCGTTGGCAACGTAGAGGAACCTGCCGTCCCGGCTCAGGCTGACGCCGCTGGGGCTCTGCCCGACCGGCACGGTGGCGACGTTCTTGTGAGTTCGGGTGTCGAGCACCGAGACCACGGCCGCTCCGTTGTCAGCGATGTACAAGAGCCTGCCGTCCGGGGTGGCCGCGACGCCTTCGGGCGCCGTACCGGCCGGCGCCGTCGCGATGACTTTGTCGGAACCCGCATCGATCACCGAGACGGTGTTGTCGAGTTGGTTGGTGACGTACACGTGGCCACGGGCACCCGGGAGGGCGGCCGCTGAGGGCGCCCGGGCCGAGACCGCAAGCGTGGACGCGGCCGGAAGACCGGACGCCACGAGGAGCCCGATGCCGAGCCCCACCGCCGTGCCGGATGCCGGCCTGTGGTGCCGGCTGCCGGCGGCCGCCCGAACTGGTCGCGGGAAACGCATGTCGACTCCTGTGCATGCCGGAGGGGTTCGGTCCGCGCCCGCCTCGCGCTGGTGCCCGGAGACAGCGGTTCAGGCCAGGAGCCCACGGGCGTAGTAGTCCTGGTCGTCGCGCACGCCAGGAAGCGCGAAGAAGAAGCCTCCACCCCGTGGATTGATGAACGGCACCAGCGCTTCGCCTTCCAGGCGGTTCTGCATGGTGATGTAGGTGTTCAGCTCGCGCTGGAAGCAGCAGAAGATGTGCCCCAGGTCGAGGCCTCCGGCTACGTCGGGGCTGCGGTCGTAGTCGTAGCTGCGGCGCAGGATGGTGCTGGTGGCCGCGGTCTGCGGAGTCTGGGGATTGGCCAGGCGGATGTGCGAGTTCAGCGGGGTGATCAGCCCCTGCGGATCGTTGGTGTAGATGGGATCGAGCGTGTCCGGGGCCGTCTCGGACACGGCGTACATCGGCGCCCCGCTGGCCTTGCGGCGGCCGAAGATCCGCTCCTGACGGGCGACCGGCAGCGCCTGCCACGCGTCGATGTCGAAATGGATGATGCGTGCGGCCTGGTAGGTCCCGCCTGCCGCCCAGGCCGGCTCGGCGGTGTGCGGCTGGACCCAGACAAGTTGGTTCATCTGACCGGCGCTCGTCGTGTCCGGCTGGGTGATGCCGTCCTTGAAGCCGAACCAGTCCCGCGGCGTCCCGACGGGCCGCGGCGGGTTGCGCTGGCACTCCATCCGCCACCGCGGATTCAGGACGCCCTTGGTGTGGGCCAGCAGGTCGAGCAGGGTGTGCACCGTCGTGTCGCGGTGGTTGGCGCAGATCTGCACGAGCACGTCGCCCTGCGACAGGGTGGGATCGAGGGCATCGTGCTGGAAGGGCTGCATCGTGACGAGCTGGGCCGGCTTGCGCACGCCCAGTCCGTAGCGGCTGTCGAACAGGCTCGCACCGACGGCCACGGTGACGGTGAGCGCGTCTGGCACGACCACATGCCCCAGGATGCTGTTGTCCGATGGCGGCGAGCCCGGCGGTGCCGTCGGTGGCAGGCCGCCGGCGGTGAGGAACCGGACCCGTGCCGTCAGTAGCCGGAACAGGTCAGTCAGCTCGCGGCGGCCAGCAGCGGCCACGTCGAAGGCGATGAACGTCCCGACCGGCTGGGGAGGAGTGAGGATGCCGGCCTGATGGACCCCGTGGAACGCAATCGCTCCTGCGCCCCCTCGGCCGCCGGCCGTGGTCTCCGCGAATGCCGCATCGCTCTCCCGTAGCCTCCCTGCCGCCGCTCCGGCGAGGCCGGCCGCGACCGAGCCCCGGAGGAACGACCGTCGGCTGAAGGCACCCGCCGGGCACCCGCCACCGCCCGGCTCGTCTTCACGAGCAGGGGACCTGTCGTCAGTCATGGTTTCCCTCCCGGAACGAGGCTGATGGTGTCCGGTAGTCGTCTGGCGCACCTGTGTCTGCTGCCGACGTCCGCTGGCGATCACTTCAGGTCGCCCCGCTTGGGCAGCCGGCGCCGCTGCCTCCGGCAGCCAGCTCAAGGATGGTGGCGCCGCGACGATCGGTCTTCCCTGCCAGCCGCCGCTCTCCCCTACCGGCCGGCGGGAATCCCCGGCGCCAGCTACCGGTCATGCACGTCGCGCTCGCTCCGTGACCCTGTCCTGGCGGTCCGCTGACGTGATCCGGGCCGCGAGGCGGGGAGCGCCCCGCCGCCACCCGCGGAGGGCACCGCTGAACGTGTCCCCTGCGCCGCCGGTACGCGGCGCTGACGGCGCAGCCGAGGGTGAACTCGCGGGAGGTGCCGCACCGACGAGCTCTCGTGCCGAAGCGAGAACGACCACCCGGAGACGCCGCGGCGCGCCGCGGCGCGCCCTCCCCCTGACACGCACCGCTCAGCGGCCGGTGCGGTCCCGGGCGCCGTCGTCCAACAGCCGCGCGAACAGCGAGCGGTAATGCACCATCGCCGTACGCAGGTCCTCCGTGCTCGCCTGGTGCCGGCTCTCCCGGTCGGCG
>JAOPWV010000054.1 GCA_025965475.1 Frankiales bacterium
CTTCCCGTGCCGTCCCCGATCTCCCTGCCGCCGCTGCCCGTCCCGGCCCCGTCCGTGGCGAGCCCGTCCGTCCCGGCCCTGCCGATCCCGCTGTCCAGCGCGGTACCCGTCCCGAGCCTGCTCGCTCCGGTGCCCAGCCTGCGGCCGCTGCCGGGCCTGCTGCCGGGACGGATCCGCCGATCCGGGCAGCCGACGGATCTCCCCCTCGCGCCGCGCGGCTGAGACGGACCGGCGGCCACTAGTCTCGGGCGAGCCCGCCGTACGCCGCCTGTCGTCTGTGAGGGAGTCCCGAGGTGCGCCTGCCCCGCCGGTCCCGGAGCGACGACGGCGTCAGCGCGGTCCTGGCGGGCGTCGCGTCGGCGGCCGCCGCCGAGGTGGAGGACAGCCTCACGGTCCGGCCGGACCCGACGGCCGCCGCGTTCTTCGACGTCGACAACACGATGATCCGCGGGGCGTCGATCTACTTCTTCGGCAAGGGCATGGCTGGGCGCGGCCTGATCACCACGAGGGACATCCTGCGCTTCGGCTGGCAACAGCTCGCCTTCCGGGTCCGCGGCGTCGAGGACCTCGACGCCGTCGCCGAAGCCCGCGACAAGGCCCTGGGGCTGGTCGCGGGCAAGCAGGTGAGCGAGATCGTCGCGTACGGGGAGGAGATCTACGACGAGCTGATGGAGCGGCGCATCTGGTCGGGGACGCGGGCCCTGGCCCAGCAACACCTCGACGCCGGGCAGCGGGTCTGGCTCGTCACGGCGACGCCCGTCGAGCTGGCGCGCATCATCGCCAAGCGACTGGGCCTGACCGGGGCCCTCGGCACGGTCAGCGAGGTCGAGGACGGCCTCTACACCGGCCGTCTCGTCGGCGTGCCGCTGCACGGCCCGGCCAAGGCCGAGGCGGTGCGCGCGCTGGCCGAGCGCGAAGGCCTCGACCTCTCCCGGTGCACGGCGTACAGCGACTCGTCCAACGACATCCCGATGCTGTCGGCCGTCGGGCACGCCGTCGCGGTCAACCCGGACACGGTGCTGCGCGAGGAGGCCCGCCGGCGCGGGTGGGAGGTCCGCGACTTCCGGACCGGGCGCAAGGCCGCGAAGATCGGGATCCCGACAGCGGCGGGGGTCGGCGCCCTCACCGGCGGGGTGGTGGCCGGGCTGGCGCTGCGGCGCCGGCACGCGGGACACCGGCACGGCAGGCAGCTGCGCGCCGCACTGCCCTTCTAGAAGAAGACGCTCCGGCGCTGCATGAGCAGCGTGTACAGGGTGGACTGGATCGTCTCCCGCACCTGGTCGGTCAGGTTGAACACGAGCATCGGGTCGTCAGCGGCGGCCGCCCCGCCGAGGTCCTTCGTCTCGATCGGCTCACCGAACTCGATGATCCACTTGGACGGCAGGGGCACCGCACCGAGCGCGCCGAGCCAGGGGAAGAACGGCGTGATCGGGACGTACGGCAGGCCCAGCAGCCGGGCCAACGACTTGGCGTTGCCGATCATCGGGTAGATCTCCTCGGCGCCCACGATGGAGCACGGGATGATCGGCACGCCGGTGCGCAGCGCAGCCGACACGAAGCCGCCCCGGCCGAACCGCTGCAGCTTGTACCGCTCGCTGAACGGCTTGCCGATCCCCTTGAACCCCTCGGGCCAGACGCCCACGAGCTCACCGCCGGCCAGCAGCCGCTCGGCGTCGGCGTTGCAGGCCAGCGTGTTGCCGGCCTTGCGGGCCAGCGGGGCGACGACGGGAAGCGTGAACACCAGGTCGGCGCCGAGCATGCGCAGGTGGCGGTGGGCCGGGTGGTGGTCGAGCAGCGCCAGGGTCGTCATCAGCGCGTCGATCGGCACGGTGCCCGAGTGGTTGGCGACGACGAGGGCGCCGCCGACGTCCGGCACGTTGTCGAGCCCCCGGGTCTCGACCCGGAACCACTTGTCGTACAGCGGCCGCAGCGGCGGCAGCAGGACGTGGTCGGTGAGGTCGGGGTCGAAGCCGAAGTCGTCGATCTCGTAGTCGCCGGTGAGCCGGCGGCGCAGGAACGCGAGGCCACCGGCGAGCTTGCGCTCCCAGTCGGACGGCGCGGCGACGGGCGGGGCCGGTGGCGGCGCCGGTTCGCTGGGCGCCGCCTCCTCGGCCCGGTCCCGCCGGGCCTGTGCCGCACGCCGGGCGCGGGCGTCGCTTCCGCCGCCACGCGGCTCGAGCGGGATGACGGTCGCTTCAGGCACCGACGGCTCCGTCCGAGGCGGTACGCCGGCGGACGAGCGCGTCCAGCAGGCGCTGCTCGGCGGCGACCGCCAGCTCGGGGTTGAACAGGTGGCTGCCGGACCGGGCCCGGACGAAGTCCTCGAACGCGTGCGCCGTCGGCCGCGGCGACCAGCCGAACTCGTTCGTGAGCCGCGAGACGTCCGCGCACCGGCCGTGCTCCAGGTAGCGCATCTGCTCCGGGGAGAAGTCCACGACGCCGGCCCGGCGGAACAACTGGGCGACCATGCTGACCGCGGGGGACAGGACCGGGAACGAGGGCCGGCCTAACCGCCGGATCGCCTGCGACAGCAGCAGCACCCCTGGACCGCCGACGTTGTAGATGCCGGGGTGGTCCTCGAGGGTGGCCCGGCGCAGGGCCTCGACGCCGTCGTCTTCATGGCAGAGCTGGATCCGCGGGTCGAAGCCGAACACGGTCGGCACGACCGGGAGGGAGAAGTACCGGGTGAGCGGGGTCTCGATGACCGGGCCGATGAAGTTGGTGAACCGGAGGACGGACAGCGTGACGTCCGGGCGGCGCCGGCCGAACCCGCGGACGTAGCCCTCGACCTCGACGGCATCCTTCGCGTAGCCGGACCGGGGGATGGCCCGCGGCGAGGCGTCCTCGGTGAACAGGGCCGGGTCCCGCGGCGAGGAGCCGTAGATCGCGGTCGTCGACTTCACCACGAGCTTGCGCATGCTCGGCGCCTTCTGGCACGCCGCGAGCAGCTGCATCGTGCCGATGACGTTGATCTCCTTCATCGACGTGCGGCCTCCCGCGCCGAGGGGGGTGGCGATGACGTTCATGTGCACGACCGTGTCGACGTCCCCCTGCGCGATCACCTTGGCGATCAGCGGGTTGCGGATGTCCGCGCGCACGAACTCGGTACGGCCCAACCGGATCTGGACGTCCGGCGGAGGAGCCACCGTGTCGACGGCGATGACCCGCTCGATCGACGGGTCGGCCTGCAGCTCGGCGGCCACGCGGGCGCCGAGGTACCGGCTTGCCCCGGTGACCAGCACGACACGAGGCTGCACGGGCGGTCCTCTCGGCACGCGGCGGAAGCGGCAGTCTAACCCTGTCCCCCTTCGTCGCTTTCGCCCGGCCCTCCCGGCGGCGGGCAGCCCGAAGCGGGCGGTGCGACGCGGGGAGGAGCCGGGGTACGGCGACGAGCAGCGAGCCTGCGGGACGGCTGTCAGGCCGTCCCGCACGGGACCGTCAGGCCCCGGTGGCCGCTACTTCTTGTTACGACGCTGGACGCGGGTCTTCTTCAGCAGCTTGCGGTGCTTCTTCTTGGCCATCCGCTTGCGGCGCTTCTTGATGACGGAACCCACGTGAAGACCTTCGCTCGAGACGTGTACAGGAAAGGGGAGCCTACCCGGCCTCCGTGAATGCCCCTCGGAGGTACTCGTGGACCGCCCGCTCGGGGACCCGGAAGGAGCGCCCGACGCGTACGGACGTGAGCTCACCGGAGTGCACCAGGCGGTAGACGGTCATTTTCGAGACGCGCATGATCGCTGCGACCTCGGCAACGGTGAGGAACCGGACCTCGGACAGGCTCGACATGGTGCACCGCTCTCGGCACGCGTCGTGGTCACCGGCTTCCCCACCGGTGACGCGAGACACGCACGTGCAAGCCGGAGCGTAGCGGGGCGGGAGGGACTGCAACAGTCACCCGTTCGGGGCAGCGCACACGGACGACCGCACCTACTCCGGGTCGGTCACGTCCGCCACGGTTGCCTGCAACGCGGCGACGGCCGCGTCCGCGTCGACGGCCACGGCGGCTCCGTGCTCGCCCGCGCCGAGGCTGATCTCCCGGCCGAGCATCCGCTCGTCGGCGATGACCGGCCAGGCCCGCAGGGACCCGAAGGGCGTGATGGTCCCGCGCTCGTACCCGGTCGCCTCCTTGGCCGCCGCGGCGTCCGGCAGGGACATCCGGTTCACGCCCAGCAGTCCCCGCAGCTTCGGCCAGGAGATCTGCCGGTCACCGGGCACCAGGACGAACAGGTAGTCGTCCTCCCCGCGGCGTACGACCAGGGTCTTGATGATGGCCGACGGGTGGACGCCGCGGGCCTGCGCCGCCTCGGCGAGGGAGCGCACCGGCCCGTGCGTGACCAGCCGATGCGGCAGGCCCGCCGCGTCCAGGGCCGCCAGTACCCGCTCCCGGCTCACGCCGCCCAACCGGCGAGCAGGCGCGCGGACACCGGGTCGTACAGGTGCGGCGGCACGTTGTCGTCCAGCGGCACGGTGATGATCGGCTTGCCCTCGCTCTCGGCCACGAACAGCGCGGGGTCGTTGCAGTCCGCGAAGCCGAGGGTGTCGAGGCCGGCTTCGGCGGCCGTGCCGGCCCAGCCGTGGTCGGCCACCACCAGGTCCGGAGGGGCGTCGAGCGCCGCCAGCAGCGCCTGCATCGGCTCCGGCCGGTGCGTGTGCATCAGCTCGCCGCCGCTGGCCATGACGCCGACGCCGCCGAGGTGCCGCACGTGCCGGGGGCGGCCCCTGCCCCAGTCGGTGTCCCAGGGCCACGACCAGGACATCCGCGGTACGACGACGTCGCAGCCGGCGGCGCGCAGCCCCGCAGCGACCACCAGGTGGATCGCGAGGATCCCGGTCGGGTGGCCCGTGGCGAGGACGACCCGTTCCTGGCGCTGCGCGGCCAGGGCCAACCGGTCGCGGTGCCGGTCGAGCGCGGCAATCGTGAGGTCCGGGTCGATCGTGTCGACGCCTTCGGTGTGCATGGGGTCCGGGTCGATGCCGCAGAGCCGGACCATGACGTCGAAGACCTCGTCGAACGTCCACTCACGGCGGCGGTGCAGGCCGAACCAGTACTCGGGCGCATCGTCGAGCATCCGGCCGATGTTGCGCAGGTTGTCCTGGCGCGAGGTGTCGACGCGGCCGGCGATCCGGCTCTCGACGAGGTGCCGGCGCAGATCTCCGGTGTCGCTCACCCCTGGGCCGCCATCGGATCGAGCCCCAGGAGCGGGAAGACGTGCCGGCGGGTCTCGGCGACAGCCCGGTCCACCCGGTCGTCAGGGTTGCCGCCGCCGCCCTCCCACCGCACGAACGTGACCACCTTGCCGTCGGACAACGAGGTCGGCGCGAACTCGTCGGCCCGCTCCCGGGCCAGCTCGCGCCAGTCCCCCGGGGTCTCGCCCGCGACGGAGTCTCCGGTGACCTCCGCGAGCAGGTGCGTCCAGGCGCGCGGGACCACCTGCACGGGCTCGTAGCCGCCGCCCCCGAGGGCCACCCAGCGGCCGCCGCAGAGCTCGTGGGCGAGCGCGTGCAGGGCGGCGTACGTCGTCCGCTGGCCGTCGACGGACATCAGCAGGTGCGCCAACGGGTCCAGCGCGTGGGTGTCGCAGCCGTGCTGCGTGACGAGGACCTGCGGGGCGAACGCGCGCAGGACCGGCGGGACGACGGCGTCGAAGGCGCGCAACCAGCCGGCATCGCCCGTGCCCATGGGCAGCGCGACGTTGACGTTGCTGCCGGCCGCCTCGTCGCCGCCGACCTGGTCGGCCCAGCCGGTGCCGGGGAACAGCGTCTGGCCGCTCTCGTGCAGGGAGATCGTCAGGACCCGCGGGTCGTTGTAGAACGCCGCTTCGACGCCGTCGCCGTGGTGCACGTCGACGTCGACGTACGCCACCTTCGTCGCCCCGGCCTGCAGCAGCCAGGCGATCGCCACGGCCGGGTCGTCGTAGACGCAGAAGCCGGAGGCACGGTCGCGCATCGCGTGGTGCAGGCCGCCGGACAGGTTCACCGCGTGCTGCGAGGTGCCCTCCCAGACCGCTCGGGCCGCATCCACCGACGCGCCGGTGACCAGCGCGGCCGCCTCGTGCATCCGCGGGAAGACGGGAACGTCGCCGGTACCGAGGCCCCAGCGCAGGGAGAGCCGGCCCATCAGATCGTCCGGGGCCCGGCGTACGCAGGCCACGTAGAGCGGGTCGTGGACGAGCTCGAGCAGGTCGTCGGCGGCCTGGTTCGGCGCGCGCACGGTGACCCCGGGACGGGTCAGCACGCCGAGCTGGCCGGCCAGCGCCATCGTCAGCTCGAGGCGCAGCGGGCGCAGCGGGTGCGTCGGGCCGAAGTCGTACGTCGTGAAGACGTCGTCCCAGACCACGAGTGTCGAGTCGCTCATCCGGCCTTCCACGCTAGGCCCGCCTCGGCGGCGGGCGGACAGGGGTGGGACTCCCGCGGGTCAGCCGCCGGTGGCCAGCTGCCGCGAACGGTCCCGGGCGGCCTCGAGAGCGGCCAGCATCGCAGCACGCACCCCGTGGTCCTCCATGACGCGGATCGCGTTGATCGTCGTCCCGGCCGGGCTCGTGACCGCCTCGCGCAGCTTCACCGGGTGCTCGCCGGAGTCGCGCAGCATGAGAGCCGCGCCGAGCGCGGTCTGCACGATCAGGTCGTGCGCCACCTGGCGGGGCAGCCCGAGCAGGATGCCCGCGTCGGTCATCGCCTCGACCAGGTAGAAGAAGTACGCCGGTCCGCTGCCGGACAACGCCGTGACGGCGTCCTGCTGCGACTCCGGCACCCGGATCGTCTGACCGACCGGACGCAGCAGCTCCTCGGTGAGCGCGAGATGGGCTTCGGTGGCGTGCGAGCCGGCGCTGATGGCCGACATCGCCTGGTCGACGAGGACCGGCGTGTTGCTCATGACCCGGATCACCGGCGTGCCGGGCTCCAGCCCCGCCTCCACGGTGGCAGTCAGGATGCCGGCCGCCATCGAGACGACCAGGCGGTCCGCCGGGACGTTGCCGGTCAGCTCGGCGAGCAGCGCGGCCATGTCCTGCGGCTTGACCGCCAGCAGCAACACGTCGGCCTGTGCCGCGGCCTCCGCGTTGGTCACGACCTTGACGCCGTACTTCTCGGTCAGCGCCTGCGCCCGCTCGTCCCGCCGGGCCGTGACGACGACGTCGCCGGGCTCCCGGCCTGCGCGCAGCAGTCCCGAGAGCAGGGCCTCGCCGAGCTTGCCGACGCCGAGGATCGCGACGCGGCTCATGAGCGCGTCGCCAGGGAGCGCAGGAAGAACGTCAGGTTGGCGGGGCGTTCGGCGAGTCGGCGCATGAGATAGCCGTACCACTCATCGCCGTACGGCACATACACGCGCACCGTTTCGCCCGCCGCGGCCAGCCGGCGCTGCTCGGCCGGCCGGATGCCGTAGAGCATCTGGTACTCGTACGTCCCCGGGTCCCGGTGCTCGGCGAGCCGGCCCGCGATCGCCACCAGCCGCGGGTCGTGGGTGGCGACCATCGGGTAGCCCGCGCCCTGCATCAGCACCTGCAGGCAGCGGACGTACGAGCGGTCCACCTCGCCGCTCGACTGGTACGCGACCGACTCCGGCTCCTTGTAGGTGCCCTTGCAGAGCCGGACCCGGCTGCCCGCGTAGGCCAGATCGCGGCAGTCCGCCTCGGTGCGCCGCAGGTAGGACTGCAGCACCGCGCCGGTGTCCGGGAAGTCCATCCGCAGCTCGCGCAGGATCCCGAGCGTCGAATCGGTGGTGGTGTGGTCCTCCATGTCGAGGGTCACCGTGGTGCCGGCGTTGCGCGCCGCCTCGCAGACCCGGCGCGCGTTGTCCAGGGCCAGCCGCGGGTCGATCGCCTGTCCTACCGCCGTGAGTTTGACCGACACCTCGGTGCGGCCGTGCGAGGTCAGGCCCGCCTCCGCCAGGCGCTGTAGCAGCACGAGGTAGGCCTTGGCCGTGGCGTCGGCCTGTCCGGCGTCGAGGGTGTCCTCGCCGAGATGGTCCAGGCTGACCCGCAGTCCCTCATCCGTCAGCTCCTGCGCGACCCGCGCGGCGTCGTCGACCGTCTCGCCGCCGACGAACCGGTTGACCACGTTGCGGCTCACCGGCGCGCCCGCCACGACCGCTTTCACGGTCGAGTTGCGGGCGGCAGCGAGGATGATCTGACGGAGCATGCGAGGAGGCTAACCCTGGAGCGCTACGACGTTCTCGTCGTGGGTTACGGGCCGGTGGGGGCGGTGCTTGCCGCCCGGCTCGGCGCCCTCGGCGTGCGCACCCTCGTCGTGGAGCGGACGGCCGAGCCCTTCCCGCTGCCCCGCGCCGTCGCCGCCGACGACGAGGTGCAGCAGTTGCTCGACCTCGTCGCGCCGGGCGTCGTCGCCGACATGCTGCGCGACCAGCAGGTGCGGTTCCTCGACGCCGCTCGCCGCCCGATCGGGACCATCAGCTTCCCCCGCGGGGCCGGTGGCTACGGCGGGCTCGCCTTCTTCGCCCAGCCCTCGCTCGAGCGGTCCCTGCGCTCCGCCGTGGCGGCGCAGGAGGCCGTCGAGGTCCGGCTCGGTGTCGGGCTGGCGTCGTTCCGGCAGGACGACGACGGGGTGACGGCGACGCTGGCCGACGGCGCGATCGTGCGCGCCCGCTGGCTGGTGGGCTGCGACGGCGCCTCCTCCGCCGTACGCACGGCCGCCGGAATCGCCTGGCGGGGCAGGGATCTCGCTCACGAATGGCTGGTCGTCGACGTCGCCGGCGCGCTGCCCGGCCGTGCGCAGTTCACGTACACGTGCGATCCGGCGCTGCCGCAGGTCGACATGCCGCTGCCCGGCGGCCACCGCTGGGAGTGGCTGCTGCGCGGGCCGGTCCCGGCGGTCGAGGTACTGCTCGCCCGGGACGTGACCCCGGCGGCGGTGGAGGTGGTCCGGGCCGCCCGGTACCGGTTCGGCGCCCGGCACGCCGATCGCTGGGTGCAGGGGCGGGTCGTGCTGGCCGGCGACGCAGCGCACACGATGCCCCCGTTCGCCGGACAGGGGCTGGGCGCCGGCGTGCGCGACGCGTGGGCGCTGGCCGCGCGGCTCGCGCAGGGGGGGCCCGGCGACTACGAGGCGCTCCGGGCACCGCACGTCGCGCGCATGACGCGGCTCTCGTTGTTCGTCGGCGCGGTCCTGCAGGCTCACACCGGCGCCGCCGCCCGGGATATCCTGCTGCGCAAGGCTTTTTCGGCTCCCGCGCTCGGGCCGTGGCTGTCCCGCGGCGGCCCGAGGGACAGCCGCAGCGGCGTGCTCTAGCGAGTCACCAGGGATGCCGCTTGTAGTCCTTGAGGAAGCAGTCGTACAGGTCCTCGCCGAGCTCCCCGCGCACGATCGGGTCGTACACGCGGGCCGCCCCGTCGACCAGGTCGAGTGGCGCATGGAAGCCCTCGTCCGCCAGGCGGGCCTTGGTCGGGTGCGGACGCTCGTCGGTGATCCAGCCGGTGTCCACGCTGGTCATGAGGATGCCGTCGGACAGCATCTCCTGCGCGCTGGTGCGCGTGAGCATGTTCAGCGCGGCCTTGGCCATGTTGGTGTGCGGGTGCCCGGGTCCCTTGTAGCGGCGGGCGAACTGCCCCTCCATCGCCGAGACGTTCACGACGTACTTGCGACGGGCCGCCGCCGCCGCCATCGACGGGCGCAGCCGGCTGATCAGGATGAACGGCGCCGTCACGTTGCACAGCTGGACCTCGAGCAGCTCCAGCGGGTCGACCTCGTCCACCCGCCGGGTCCAGCTGTTCACCGCGTCGAGGTCGGGGACGAGGCCACCGGCGTCGATGGCGGTGCCGTCGGCGACCCGGTCCAGCGAGGCCGAGCCGCTCGTCAGGGCGAGCGCGGTCAGGTTGTGCGCATCGAACGAGTGCTTGTCCGTCGCGGTCCCGGTCAGGGCGGCCGGGCCGTGCCCGAGGTCGACGACCTCCGGCAGGGGCCCGGCGGGCAGCGCAGCCGACTCGGCCGCGATGAGCTGGGCGTACGAGCCGGGGGTCCGCCGGACGGTCTGCGCGGCGTTGTTGATGAGGATGTCGAGCGGGCCCTGCGCGGCCACCGAGTCGGCGAGGGCCAGCACCTGCGCCGGGTCGCGCAGGTCGATCCCGACGATGCGCAGGCGGTGCAGCCACCGGGCACTGTCCGGCATCGCGGCGAAGCGCCGAACGGCGTCGGTCGGGAATCGGGTCGTGATGGTCGTGTGCGCCCCGTCGCGGAGCAGGCGCAGCGCGATGTACATGCCGATCTTCGCCCGGCCGCCGGTGAGCAGCGCGCGCCGGCCGGTGAGGTCGGTGCGTGCGTCGCGGCGGCTGTGATTCAGCGCCGCGCACGCCGGACACAGCTGGTGGTAGAAGGCGTCGACGTCGACGTAGCGGTCCTTGCAGATGTAGCAGGCCCGGGCCCGGTGCAGCGTCCCCGCGGACGGCCCGGCCGTCGCCGACGACAGCGCGAGGCCCTGCGTCTCGTCGTCGATGCGACCCGGGGCGCCGGTCGCCGTCGCCGCCGTGACCGCCGCGTCCGCAGCGGAGACGGCGGCCTGCCTGTCCTTGCGGCGGCGCGTCTTGACGGTCTTGAACAGCCGGCCGGTGGCCCGGCGGATGAGCTCCGCGTGCGGGTGGTCGACGGGCAGGTCGTCGAGCTCGCGGAACACCGCGAGGCAGATCGCCAGCCGCTCGGGGTCGATGCCGTCGGCGGCGGACAGCGCCACCGCCTCGGCGGCAGGATGGGTCACTGCGTCGTCCTCACGCACCGTCATGCGCGTGCCATCTCGTCGTCCATTTCGTCGCCAGGTGCGTCACCACAACTCTAGGTGGCGCTCTACGCGGTGCGGGCCACCCACAGCGAGACCCGGAACGGCTCGACGATGCGCCCGTCCGGGAAGGCCTGCGCGAGCGAGGCGCGCTCCTCCTCGAGGAAGCTCTCCACGTCGGGCAGCGCCTGCACGTAGGACTTCGAGCGCAGCCACCGCTCGTACGTCGGCCAGTCCACGGTGCGCACCCAGCGAGTGCTCCAGGTCTGCACGCGCGGGAACACCGGCGCGAGCTCGGCGGCGTAGTCGCGCTCCCGGTAGCGGCGGGTGTACCGCGGGTTGGCGGCCTCGAGCCGGTCCTGCTGCGCGTCCCACCACGGCAGGCCGTCCGCGTCGACCTCGTTCCACCACACCGCGAGCGCCCCGCCCCGGCGGAGCACCCGGGCGGCCTCGTTCGTCGCCCGGGACGTGTCGACCCAGTGCCACATCTGCCCGCCGCAGACCACGTCGAAGGACCCGGTCGCGAAGGGCAGCTGCTCGGCCCGGCAGACCGCCACGGGCACCTGGGGCGAGCGCTCGTGCAGCCGGCCGAGCATCTTCGGGCCCAGGTCGGTGGCGACGAGGCCTCCGGCCCGGGCCGCGAGTTCGCGGGTGGCGATCCCGGTGCCGGCGCCCAACTCGAGCACCCGGCCGGACAGATCCGGCAGGGCGTCGTACAGCGCCGGCGGGTACCACGGCCGGCCGGCGTCGTAGTGGTCGACGAGCCCTTCGAACGCCGTCGCCGAGCCGGGCTGTTCGCGGGCCCCTGACATCATCGCCGACCTCAGCGCGCCGAGGTCGAGCTGCCCGCCGCCGCCGGGGCGGTCAGGTGCAGCCGGGTGTAGGCCAGCGCCTCCGCCAGGTCGACCTCCCGCTCGTCTCTGTCCTCGCATTTGCGGGTGTTCACCTCCACCACCACGAGACCCCCGAAGCTGCGCTCGGCCAGCCCCTCCAGCAGTTCGGCACACGGCTGCTCACCGCGGCCCGGCACCAGGTGCTCGTCGCGCGGGCTGCCGGTGCCGTCCGCGATGTGGACGTGGGCCAGCCGGTCACCCATCTTCGCCGCCATGGCGAGCGCGTCCGACTGCGAGACCGCCGTGTGGGACAGGTCCAGCGTGAAGTCCGGGAAGTCCTCCCCGGTGGGATCCCAGTCCGGGGCGTACGGGGTGACCTCCCGGCCACGCGCGCGCAGCGGGAACATGTTCTCCACCGCGAAGCGCACGTCGGTCTCGTCCGCCATCTGCTGGATGCCGCCGAGGAACTGACGGGCGTACTCCCGCTGCCACCGGAAGGGCGGGTGCACGACGACGGTCTCGGCGCCGCACTCCTCCGCGGCCGTCTTGGCCCGCACCAGCTTCACCCACGGGTCCGTCCCCCACACCCGCTGCGTGATGACCAGGCACGGCGCGTGCAGCGCCAGGATCGGGATCTGGTGGTAGTCCGACAGCCTGCGCAGCGCGGTGACGTCCTGGCTCACCGGGTCGGTCCAGACCATGACCTCGACGCCGTCATAGCCCAGCCGCGCCGCGATCTCGAACGCATTCGCCGTGGACTCCGGGTAGACCGAGGCCGTCGACAGCGCCACGCGGGCAGCGGGCACCCGTGCGACCACCTGGGCGGACGGATCGGACATCGTGCGGTCAGCCTACGGGCGGAACCGCGTCAGGAGCCCGCCAGCCAGTCGAGCCGCCGCAGGATGACGCCTTCGCGCAGCGCCCACGGGCAGACGTCGACCCGGTCCAGGCCGAACGCGTCGAGCGCCTCGTAGGCGACGACGGCGCCGGCGAGCAGCTGGTGCGCGCGGCTCGGCGAGACGCCCGGTAGCCGGGCCCGGTCGGAGGCGCGCATCCCGGCCAGCAGGTCGACCAGCCGCGCAAGGCCGGCGCGGCTCAGCGAGCGCGGGACCCGCGCGCCCTCGGCGTAGGGCGCCGCTCCGTCCAGCCGGGCCAGCGACCGGAACGTCTTGGACGTCACCACCCCGCGGTCGGCCGCCCCGGCAGCCACCAGGCCGGGCACGACCTCGGCCAGCTCCTCGCGGACGTAGGCGCGCAGGGCCGCCACGTCGCGCCGCTTCGGCGGGTCCGCGGTCAGCATCTCCCGGGTCAGCCGGCCGGCCCCGATCGGCAGCGAGGCCGCCAGCTCCGGTTCCTCGTCGATGCCGGTGGCGAGCTCCAGCGAGCCGCCACCGATGTCGAGGCACAGCAACCGGCCGGCGCTCCAGCCGAACCACCGTCGTACAGCGAGGAACGTGAGGCGGGCCTCGTCCTCACCCGGCAGCACCTGGAGGTCGACGCCGGCCTCCTCGCGCACCCTGGCCAGCACCTTGGCGGAGTCGGTGGCGTCCCGGACGGCGGAGGTTGCGAACGCCACCAGGTCCTCGACGCCCTCCTGCTCGGCCTCCTGGCGGGCGGTGCGCACCGCGTCGACGAGCACCTCCGTGCCCGGGCTGCCCAGCGAACCGTCCGGCTGGAGCAGCTCGGCCAGGTGGAGCTCCGCCTTGTGCGAGCGCACCGGGTCGGGGTGCCCGCCGCGGTGCGCGTCCACGACGAGCAGGTGGACGGTGTTCGAGCCGACATCCAGGACACCGAGCCGCATGGCCAGAAGGTACGTCGGCGGGCCGGCATGCTGATCAGCGCCCGGCAAAGTCCGGTCGGCAGCGACCGAGGGGGTACGCCGTGTCGGAGGACCGGGACCACGACGTGGCGGTGCTGGTCGTACGTTGGAACGCATGACCGACCTCGGCATGCCCCGCATCGGCGAGGTGGCACCGGACTTCGCGCGCGAATGGGTGGAGTTCCCCGACCCGGCCGACCCCGGGCACATCGTCCGCGCCGACCTGACCTGGCTGTTGTCGTCGTGGACCTGCATCTACGGCCGCGGCTGCCAGGGCGTCGTGGAGGGCCGCGCCGACGACGGTTGCTGCAGCCACGGCGCCTTCTACTCGGACCCGGAGGACGAGCAGCGGGTCGTCCGGTTCGCCGGGATGCTGAAGAAGAAGGACTGGCAGTACGCCGACACCGGACGCCGCGACGGCATCTCGGAGGACGACGAGCTCGAGGGCGAGCCCGCGCGGCGCACCCGCACCGTCGACGGCGCCTGCGTGTTCCTCAACCGACCGGGTTTCTCCGCCGGCGCCGGCTGCGCCCTGCACGGGCTGGCCCTGCGCACCGGGCGTCATCCGCTCGAGACGAAGCCGGACGTCTGCTGGCAGCTGCCCGTACGGCGCAGCCAGGAGGAGGTCGAGCGGCCGGACGAGACCAAGGTGCTGGTCTCCTCGATCGGCGAGTTCGACCGGCGGAGCTGGGGCCCGGGCGGCGCCGACCTGCACTGGTGGTGCACGTCGTCACCCGCCGCGCACGTCGGCGAGGAGCCGCTCTACCTGTCGTACGGTCCGGAGCTCACCGAGCTGCTCGGGCGTCCGGCGTACGACGAGCTGTTGCGCCTGTGCGCCCTGCGGGCGGGCGGCGCGGTGCTCGCGCACCCCGCGACCGGGGCCGCGGTGTAGCTGTCCCACCCAGTGCCGGCCTAACGGCGGCGGTCAGCCGCCCCGTTGACGACGGCGATCCGCACCGTCGGCGAGGTCCAGCCGGTACCGAAGACCCGGTACTCGGCGGTGCGGTCCGGTCGCAGGGCCCACGAGACGAGGCCGGTCCGGGCCGTCGTGCCGTACTTGAGCGTCACCCAGGACGTACCCACCCGCTGCTGCAGGCCGGCCGCCTGGCCCGCGGCCGCCCGTCCGTCGGCAAGCACCCGACTCGAGACGGTCACCGGGGTGCGCAGCCGGATCGACCTGCTGCTGGCGGAGATCCGCGCGGTGATCTTCGGGGCCATCGCGGGCGCGGGGACCGTGACGGGTGCAGGGGTGCCGCTGCCGGTCGCCGTCGGCGGCGTGGCGGGCTGCGGAACACTCCCCGTGGCGTCGGCGGCTTCAGCTGCGAGCACGTCCACCCGGCCCGCGCCGTACTGCGGGTCGAATCCGGCCGGCCCCAGGTCGTCCGCGGTCGCCATGAGACGCGTCCGTACGTCGGCCGGTGTCAGGCCGGCGCGCGCGTGGCGCAGCAGCGCGACGGAGGCGGCCACGAAGGGGGCGGCCATCGAGGTGCCGGACCAGTTGCCGTAGCGGTTGCCCGGAAGGGTCGAGACGATGCCGACGCCGGGGGCCGTCACCGCGAGGTGGTTGCCGGTGCTCGACCAGGTCGGACGCACCCCGTTGATGTCCACCGCGCCGACAGCGATCACGCCGGGGTTCGCGGCCGGCCACAGCAGGGGGTCGCCGTCGCGTCCGGAGTTGCCCGACGACACGACGACCGAGACGCCCTTGCTCAGGGCGTAGGAGACGGCGGCGTCCATGACGTAGCTGTGGTCGGTGCCGCCGAAGGACAGGTTCGCGACGGTGGCGCCGTGGTCCGCGGCCCAGATCAGCCCCTGCGCGGCGTCGTAGTCCCAGCCGTTGCCGTCCGCACCCATGACGCGTACGGGCAGGATCTTGGCGCCCTGGGCGAGCCCGGCGCCGCCGACGCCGTTGCCCTGCACGGCTGCCACGATCCCGGCCACGTGGGTGCCGTGCCCGTTCGGGTCCGTGCGGCCGTCGCCACCCGGCGAGACGATGTCGGTGCCGGCCAGCACCACGCCCGCGAGGTCGGGGTGGGCGGCGTCGACGCCCGTGTCGATCACCGCGACGACCTGCCCGCTCGCGTCACCGGCGGCCCAGACGTCCTGGGCGCGCAGCGTCGTCAGGGCCCACTGGCTGCCCTGGAGCGGGTCCGGGGTGCCGGTCACGTGGATCCGGCGCGCCACGTCGACCGCGACGACGGAGGACTGGCCGCGCCACGAACGCGCGAGCCGACTCCCCGAGGCGTAGTCGCCGGCCCGGCTGCGCCGCAGCGTCAGGTGGCCGCTGGACTCGCGCACGAGCGCGGTGACCTGGACGGACCCGGACCCGGTGTCCGTCGTGGCCAGCGCGGGCACGCCCGGCAGGAGCGGGGCGAGCAGAAGGGCAGCGAGGGGGGCAAGGATCAGACGCACACTCACCTATCGGCAGAGCTGCGCATTCCACCCATCCCCCGTTCGGACTATGCGAGGGCGTCGGTCGACGCCCGGACGGCCTAGCGGCCCTGGTTGGCCACCGCCGCCGCGGCGGTCGCCGCAGCCTGCGGGTCCAGGTACTCGCCGCCGCGCTTGACCGGCCTCAGGTCGGCGTCGAGCTCGTAGCGCAGCGGGATCCCGGTCGGGATGTTCAGCCCGACGACCTCGTCCTCGGCCAGCCCGTCGAGGTGCGCCACCAGCCCGCGCAGCGAGTTGCCGTGCGCGGTCACGAGCACGGTCTGGCCGGCCTGCAGGTCCGGGACGATGGCGTCGTACCAGTACGGGAGCATCCGCTGCACGACGTCCGCGAGGCACTCGGTCCTGGGGGCCAGCTCCGGCGGCATCCCGGCGTAGCGGGGGTCGCTCGACACGTCCCACTCCGAGCCCACCTCGATGGGCGGCGGCGGCACGTCGTACGACCGGCGCCAGAGCATGAACTGCTCCTCGCCGTACTCCTGCAGGGTGGCCTTCTTGTCCTTGCCCTGCAGGGCGCCGTAGTGCCGCTCGTTGAGCCGCCAGTGCCGCCGGACCGGGATCCACCCGCGGCCGGCCGCGTCCAGCGCCAGGTTGCTCGTGCGGATCGCGCGGGTCAGGACCGACGTGTGCACGACGGTCGGCAGCAGGCCGGCCTCGCGCAGCAGCTCGCCGCCGCGGCGGGCCTGCTCCTCACCCGTCGGTGTCAGGTCGACGTCGACCCAGCCGGTGAACAGGTTCTTCTGGTTCCAGTCGCTCTCGCCGTGACGGAGTAGCAGCAGCGTCGCCATGGGGAGGATCTTGGCGTACGACGGGGCGCACCCGGCAGAGGGGGGTCGCTACGCGTCCGGCTGGGCGAAGCGGGCGAACGCCTGCAGGTTGGCGGTCGACTCGCCGCGCTTCTGCCGCCACTCCCACTCGCGCCGGATCGAGCTGGCGAACCCGATCTCGAGCAGCGGGTCGAACGACTCGTCGGCGTACTGCAGGACGCACCCCAGCAGCCGGTCCACCTCCTCGGCCGTGACCGAGTGCAGCGGCAGCCGGCCGACCAGGTAGACGTCCCCGGCGGGGTCGGTGGAGAACGCGACGCCGTACATCCGGCTGTTGCGCCGGAGCAGGAACCGCTGGAACTCCTCGAGGTTCTCGTCGGGCTTGCGGACGACGAAGGCCTCGACGAGCAGCGCGTGCTGGCCCGCGACGAGCCAGCAGTTGGTCGCGAGCTTGTGCTGGCCCGGCAGCTTCACGAAGAACGCGTTCGGCTCGGGCTGCTCGTACTCCAGGCCGCTCTCGTCCAGCGTGGCGCGGATCGTGTCGACAGGGCTCACCGGCCGGCCACCATGAGCAGGTCGGAGCGGCCATTCAGCGCGTCGCGGTAGGTGCTCAGCAGCCCGGCGGCCGTCGCCGACCAGGAGAAGTGGGAGGCGTGCTCGACGGCGCCGGGGCTCAGGTCGGCCCGGGTGGCCACCGCGCGGGTCAGCGCGGCGGCCCAGGCGGCGGTGTCGTGGCCGGGCACCAGCAGGCCGGAGACGCCGTTGCGGACCGTGGTACGCAGGCCGCCGACGTCGGTCGCGACGACAGGGGTGCCGCAGGCCTGCGCCTCCAGGGCGACGAGGCCGAACGACTCGTTGTGGCTGGGCACGGCGACGACGGAGGCGGCGCGGTACCAGTCGAGAAGGCGCCCGTTGCTGCTCGGGCCCTCGAAGCGGGTGACGTCGTCGATGCCGAGGCTGCGCGCCAGCTCCTGCAGGGCGGTGGGTTCGGCGAGCCCGTTGCCGCTCGGTCCTCCGACGACGGCGACGACGAGGCGGTCGCGGAGGGAGGGGTCCTGCTCGATCGTGCGTGCTGCGGCGCGGAGCAGGACGTCAGGCGCCTTGAGCGGCTGGATGCGCCCGACGAACAGCAGCACGGTCGCATCAGGAGGGACACCGAGGCGGGTCCGGGCGCCGCTGGCCTCCCCGGGGCGGAAGTGCTCGAGGTCCACACCGGGCGCCACCGTGACGACGCGCTCGGATTCGGCGTCGTAGAGCTCGACGAGCTGGCGGGCCTCGTCGTGGGTGTTGGCGACGAGCCGGTCCGCGGCGGCGATCACCTGCTCCTCCCCGACCACCCGGCGCAACGGCTCGGGGGCGTCGCCCTCGGCCAACGCGCGGTTCTTCACCTTGGCGAGGGTGTGCGCGGTGTGCACGAGCGGGGTGCCCCAGCGCTCGCTCGCCAGCCAGCCGACCTGGCCGGAGAGCCAGTAGTGACTGTGCACGACGTCGTACCAACCCGCGTCGTGCTGCGCCTCGGCCCGCAGCACGCCCGAGGTCAGGGCGCACAGCTGGGCGGGCAGGTCCTCCTTGGACAGTCCCTCGAACGGGCCGGCCACGAGGTGCCGCACGGTGACGCCGGGGGCGAGCTCGACGACCGGCGGCAGGTCGCTGCTCGTAGCCCGGGTGAAGATCTCGACCTCGACCCCGAGGGCCGCGAGCCGCTTGGAGGTCTCGACGACGTAGACGTTCATGCCGCCCGCGTCCCCGGTGCCGGGCTGCTCGAGGGGAGACGTGTGCACGGAGAGCACTGCAACGCGGCGCGGGTGCACGGTCCGCACGACGGACTGGACCACGTCGCCGCCACCTCCTCGTTTCATCGCCGATCAGTCTGCCCTGTGACGCCAACCATCGCGCACGGGGCAGACTTCCCGGATGGCGACGATGCGTACAGCGGTGGTGACCGGGGCGAGCAGCGGGATCGGGGCGGCGACCGCCCTGCGTCTGGCTCAGGACGGGTGGCAGGTGGTCGCGGCGGCACGCCGCCTCGACCGGCTCGGCGAGCTGGCGGCCGCCCATCCCTCGATCCGCCCGTGCGCGCTGGACGTCACCGACCCCCGGTCGGCCGAGGCACTGGCCGACGCGGCGCCGGAGTGCGACCTGCTGGTCGCGAACGCCGGCGGCGCGTTCGACCTGGCGCCGGTGGCCGAGGCCGACCTGGAGACCTGGGCCCGCATGTACGACGTCAACGTGCTCGGCCTGGCCCGCAGCGTGCAGGCGCTGCTGCCCGCACTGGCCGCCGGCGACGGCGGGCACATCGTGATGACCGGCTCGACCGCCGGGCGCTGGGTCTACGAGGGCGGCGGTGGCTACGTCGCCGCGAAGCACGCGGTTGCCGCGCTGCGCGACACCCTGCGCCTCGAACTCGTCGACCGGCCGATCCGGGTCAGCGAGGTCGCTCCCGGGATGGTGCACACCGAGGAGTTCTCCTCGGTGCGCTTCGGCGGCGACCAGGCGCGGGCCGACGCGGTCTACGAGGGGGTCGACGCGCTGACCGCCGCGGACATCGCCGACGTCATCGCCTGGGTGGCCTCCCGGCCACCGCACGTCAACGTCGATCTCGTGCAGGTGACCCCGCGCCAGCAGGCCTCGGCGACGAAGGTGGCCCGCCGCACCGACTGAGCCGTCGGCGCCGGGCTCAACCCCGGGCGGATCATGCCGACCGTATGTCGGTGGAGTCCGGTGCCGGCCGGACGGCCCCGGTCGCCACAGCCGCGCCGCGCCGCGCGTTCCTGCGAGGCGCGGCGATCACGGCCGCGGTCGCGGGGGCGACGCAGGCCCTGGGCGCCGGGACGGCCACCTGCTCCGCCGTACGACGTTCGCCGGCGCCACCCCGAGGCGGTCGCGGCCGTCTCGGCGGCCGGCGGCCCGCAGGCACCTGTGGTCGCGCAACCAGCTGTTCGAGGTCATGTGCGAGTTCTGGTCCAACCACCTGAACATCGCCACCCCCAATTCGGAGCCGTGGGCGACCGAGCCGTCCAACGACGTCGAGGTCATGCGCCGGCACGCGCTGGGCCGGTTCGAGGACATGCCCGCCGCCGGCGTCGTCAGCCCCGCGATGCTGCACTACCTGACGAACACCGAGTCGACGAAGAAGGCGCCGAACGAGAACCTCGGGCGCGAGATGGTCGAGCTGCACTCGGTCGACGCTGGGAGAGACCGCGCACCCGCAGCCGCGTTGCGTCCGGCTGATCGTGGCTCCCGAGCCACAGCTGCCCGGACGCAACGAGGG
>JAOPWV010000184.1 GCA_025965475.1 Frankiales bacterium
GCTGCACCTCGGCAGGCTGCACCTCGGCACGGCCCGCCGGCGGGGCGGCCGCGGCGAAGGCCGGCTGCGGTGCCAGGACGACCGCACCGAACAGGAGCGCCACCGCGAGCAGCCGGAGTTTCACGCCTTTCTCCGCTGCGCGGCCCGCATGGTCAAGGTGAGCAGGACCAGCGCGACAGACACACCGCCAAGTGCGGCGTAGCCGACGACGGCACGCCGGGCTTTGGCGCTGCCGTCCGGTAGCGCTACGCCGAGCACCGCGCCGGTGTTGCGGTCGACGATGAGCCGGCCGAGAACCTCCCTGTCACCCGCGGGCAGGACGCGGCTCGGTGCCGCACCGCCTGCCATGAGCAGCTGCGCGGTACGCGGGTCGAGGCGCGCCGGGGTGCCGCTCAGCGTGGTGGCGAGAGGCGTGCCGGTGGCGTCATACGCCGTCAGGTTCGCTGCCGCTCGCTGTGACAGGCGTCCGAGAGCGTCGGCCAGCGGCGTCATCGCGAGGACGACCCCGATCGGCTTGTCCTTGTGCAGCACCGGCCCGGTCGTGACGAGCGTCGGACCGCTGCGGAAGACGATCAGCTGGCTGAACCGGCCGCCGCGGCTGCCGCTCGCCTGCGACAACGAGGCGGCAAGGGCAGCCAGTCCCTTGCGGCTCGCGACCGGTGTCGGGGCGCCTTTCGCGCGCACGGCGAACTGCACGACGCCGTCCGGCAGGACGACATCGACCATCGGCACCGTCGAGTTCGCCTGCAGCGGCGTGACGAACCGGTCGAGGCCGGCGATGTCGCGGGCGGCGAGTGCGTCCCCGACCCCGGCGGTGAAGGCGACGGACCGGACGAGGCTGAGCTGTTCGGCTTCGATGCTGAGCATGCCGGAGTTGGCGCCGCCGCCGGCACCGCGCAGGCGGGCGTCGAGTTCGTCGCGCACCCCGGACTGGGCGGCTTGGCCGGCCCACAGGACGGCGAGAACACCGACGACGGCGGCGCACGCGACGTGCAGGAGCCACCGCTGCTGGTACCAGCGGCGGCGCGCTTGCGGCGCGTCGGACAGGAGATCGGGCGTCCTGCGCGTTGCTGTTGCCGGACGCATGGTCAGAACGTGCCGGTAGCCGTGGGCGTGCACATGGCGTTTGCGGTGTCCCAGCACCCGTCGACCGGAGCGGCTGTGGGCAGGGTCGACCGCACGGTGGCAGCCGTCGGGACGGCAGGGGTGCCCGAGCGCATCGTCCAGGTGCCGGACGTGCTGGCCGTTCCCGTCTTGACCTTTGCGCCCAGGGTGACGACCAACTGGCTCACCGTCGCGCCACTGACGCTGTCCGTCACGTTGCTGTAGACGTAGGTGGCCTTGAGCCGCGCCGAGGCTCCGATGGCGGCGCTGCCGGCAAGCGCCCCCACGTGGAGCACTTCGTTCGCCGCGCACGTGGTGTTGGTGGTCGTGGTGGAGCCGATGCCGATGATCTTGTTGGTGCTGTTCGCGCAGACGGTGTCCGTGGTCGCGACGGCGGTCTTGCCGACGATGACCTGGTTGTAGGTGATGGTGATGCGGTCACCGCAGTCGACCGCGTTGGCGGCGCCGAAGTTGCTCGCGGGGCAGTTCGTGCCGGTGCCGTCCTTGCCGTTGTTGGCGTTGTTGGCGAGGGCTACCGACGTGGCGACGACGCCGAGATGCACCGCCCGCGTCGGGTTGCCGTTGACGCTCGTCCAGCCGGCTCCGAACTTGGTCTGCACCTGGTAGCAGAACCACTGACCGGCCTTGTTCGTCGTGGGCGCGCTCGGGTTGGTAGCTCCGACCCGGTTGGCGTCGGTGTACACGGTGCCCGGTCCGGAAACGGTCGTGAGCTGACCGTAGGACGTGCTCGTGGCGGTGGGGCAGTTGGCGGTGCTCGCGTTGTTCACGCCGACCAGCCGGTAGCCGTCGCCGTTCTGGCCTGCTCCCCAGCCGGCTACGACGTCGTTGCCCTGCGGCTGCAGGGACGTGATGGACGTGGGTGCGCCGAGGAAGGAGTTGGAGTACGTGCTGCCGACGTTCTTCGTCTCGGTACTGAAGGCGGCGAAGGTGCCGCCGACGAGCCCACCCCCGAGCCCGAGCGTGAGAACGATGAGCAGCAAGCCGCCTGCGGCGCCCGGCAACTGCCGGCGGCGCGTTCGGGACTGGTGGCGCCTGGCCCGGCGGCCCTGCGGTGCCTGTACCCGTCCCGGGGCAGGCGGCCCCTTCGGGGCGGGCTCCGACTGCCCTCGGCCGCCGCGGTCCTTCTTCCAGATGTCGACGAGTGTGAGGAGGCCCAGACCGACCGCCGGCAGCACGATGAGGAGCAGCCGGGCGGTTCCGCTCTGCAGGTAGCCGAGTCCGTACCCGATGCCGGGCAGGTGCTGGACGGCGACCCAGCCGCTGCCGACGGCCGGGATCCGCCAGTTGTCCGGCACGCCGTTGGCGTCGCCCTTCGTCGTGAAGTAGCGCCCGGTCGGCCCGGAGCCGATGGAGTACACGCGGTGCGTGACCCGTTCGGTCGGATCGGACGGCTTGCTGAAGACGATGACGTCGCCACGCTTGATCTGACTCGCGTCCGCCTTGCGGTAGACGACGAGCGACCCCGTCGGGATCGCCGGCTCCATGCTGCCCGAGAGGACCACGAGCGCCTGGTACGGCAGGAAGCGGGGGCCGACGGTGACGAGCAGCAGCGTGGCGGCGACCGCCACGCCGGCCAGGACTGCCACGCCCTTGCCGATCAGCAGCGCAACCCGACCGGCCGCCCACAACCGGGCCGGGGTGGCGGCCCCGGGTGTTGCGGCAGCGCCGGCCGCATCCGGGTCCAGCTGCTGCCCCATCCCCGACACCGGTTCGGCAGGCCGCAGCGCCGGCAGGACAGACGGCTCCGGTGCCGCCGCTGCAGCCGGCTGCGACGGCTCGCTCGACAACGCGAGGAGCTCGCGCTCGCCCTGGCCGGCCGCTGGCGGCCGCGGGTACAGGCGCGTCGGGAGGTTGGGCAGCGCGTCGGTCGTGAGCTGGCGGCTCCGTAGTAGCGCCTCGTGCAGGACCTGGGCGCTGTCCATGACCTCGCGGCGGAGGTCGAGCTGCTCGTCGACGGTGGCGAGCCGCTCCCGGAGGAGTTGGGCTTCGGCAGTGAGGCTCTGGTGCTGGCTCCAGACGGCGGACAGCTGCTCGATCCAGCCTGGCGTCGCCAGCTCCGCCGGCAGCCGTCGGCTGTTGCCCGATCGCTCCTCGCCCGGTCCGGTGGTCATCGCGCGCGCACCATGGCTACTGGTCCAGATGCCACGTGAGGTCCACGCCGGCCGCGCGCCCCTGCAGGGCGTTGCCGGCGGTGGCCGGCAGCTGGAAGCCCATCGTGAAATAGCGCTTGCCGGCCGTGAACGGCCCGGCCAGGGGCAGCTTCGTGGCCAGGCTGTTGTGAGCGGTCAGGGCGGTCAGCGGCTGAGCGGTGGCGAACGTCGGGTCGCACGTGGTGCCCGTGCCCGCGCCGAGCCAGCAGGCCGAGGCTGTACCGCCGGCGGAGGGCAGACCGCCTGTCCATTCCTGCAGGTAGAAGTTCAGTGTCGCGCAGGGCGAGCCGGCACCGTGATAGGCCGAGGTCGTCGTCGTGTCCGTGTCGACGCACGTCGAGGTGAAGATCGACAGGTTCGGCGTTGCCAGCGTCCCGGTGTTCGCGATGACGAACGACGCCGTGACCACGTCGCCGGGCGCATGCAGCACCGACCCGTCGACGACGGCGTTGCAGTTGCTGTTCACGTTCGCCACACCGCTCGCGGACAGGCAGACGGTGCCGTTGGCCGTGTCGCTCAGGGCCAGGGTGCCGGTCGCGAAGGTGTTGCCGGCATTCGTCGTCTGGGCGTTGAACGAGGCAGCCACGCCGGCACCGGTCGTCGCCGCGGTGGCGCCGACGACGAGCATGCTGAACAGCACCTTCTTGATCAGGCGCCC
>JAOPWV010000198.1 GCA_025965475.1 Frankiales bacterium
GATGTTGTTCAGCGCCAAGCTCAGCTCCGCCGGCTTCAGGCTCTGCAACAACGGCAGGAAGTCGTCGAGCACCTTCTCGGTCTCGATCGCCGTCTGCGACCGGTCCTGCGGGATGACGTCCCCGGCCCGGATCGCCCGGCCGACGCGGCCCCCGGACGGCACACTGAGGGCGACCTCCTTCTCGCCGAAAAGGGTCTTGGGCAGCAGCTGCGCCGACACGTTCGCCGGGATGAGGTGGACCTTGTCCTTCTGCAGCGCGAGCGAGATCCGGGCGCCGCTCCCGGCGGTCTCCACCGTGCGCACCTCACCGACGAGCACGCCCCGGACCTTCACGTCGGCGTGCTGGGAGAGCTGGTTGCCGATCCGGTCGGCCTCGAGCCGCACCATCACGACCGGCGTGAAGGCCTTCGTGTACATCGCGACGCTCAGGGCGACGAGCAGGCCGAGGACCGCGAGGAAGGCGACTCCGGCGGCGTACCGGCGCAGCTGCGCCGAACCCCTGACCAGCGGCGCCGCCATGGGCGCATTATGTGCACGAACGGTGCATCTTGGCTATGGCCCTCCGTGAGGCCTACCTTGCTGCTCGTGACCGGACCACGAACACCCCCGCCCCACGTCGCCGACGAACGCACCTCGCTCAGCAGCTGGCTGGACTTCCACCGGGCGACCCTGCTGCAGAAGTGCGAAGGCCTCGACGACGAGCAGCTGCGCCGCCCCATGGTGCCGTCGGGGACCTCGCTGCTCGGGCTGGTCAAGCACCTCACCGCGGTCGAGCACGGGTGGTTCGCCGTCTGCTTCGCGCAGACCGGCGAGTCCCACCTGTTCTCGACCGAGGACGACCCGGACGCGGACCTGCGACCCGAGCCGGGCGAGTCCGCGCAGCAGCTGTTCGACGGCTACCGGCAGGCCTGCCAGCGCAGCCGGCAGATCGTCGCGGCGGCGGACTCGCTCGACCAGACCGCGCCGCATGCGCGCCGCGGCGTGGTGGACCTGCGCTGGATCCTGACCCACCTGCTCGAGGAGACGGCCCGGCACAACGGGCACGCGGACATCGTCCGCGAGCTGATCGACGGCGCGACCGGCGACTGAGCGGATCCCGGCTCAGGCCGGTCGCGCGGCCGCCCGGTCCAGCACCGCGGCGCCGGCCGCGACAGGCACCGTGAACCGCAGCACCGCACCACCGCCTGGCCGGGCCACGGCGGTGACCGAGCCGCCCTGCGCCTCCACCAGCTGCCGCACGATGTAGAGCCCCAGGCCCACGCCGCCGAACTGCCGCGTGTTGGCCGCGGCCGCCTGATAGAAGGGCATGAACAGCGACTCCTCGCGTCCGAGGGGGATGCCCACGCCGCGGTCGAGGACGGCGACGGCCAGTGCGCCGCCCTCCAGCCGGACGACGACCTCGACCTCGCCCCCGGAGGGGCTGTACTTGATCGCGTTCTCCAGCAGCTGCGCGAGGACGTTGTCGACCCCGGCCGGGTCGCCGAGCGCCAGCGGCAGCGCCGGCGGTACGTCGGCGATCAGCCGGTGCAGGTCGGAGACCCGGGCGTACGTCGTGACCGCGCGCGACACGACGGCCCCGAGGTCGAAGGGCGTACCGACGTACGACGAGACGCGCGCCCTGGCGCCCATCAGCAGGTGGTTGGTCAGCTCGACCAGGACGTCGGTCCGCTCGCCGATGGTGGCGAGCGCCTCGAGCCGGGCGTCGTCGCCGAGCAGGTCCCAGCGTCGCTGCAGCGTGCTGACGAACCCCTTGATCGCCGTCAGCGGCGTCCGCAGCTCGTGGCTGGTCGTCGCCAGGAACAGGTCCTTGGCCTCGTCGAGGGCGCGCTGCCGGCTGGTGTCACGCAGCGCCACGACCAGCTCGCCGGTGTCGGGCAGCACCGCGGCGAGCGCCTCGACCCAGCGCCCGGGGCGCAGCTCGTGCTCCTCGACGGTACCGGGGCCGCCTACCGGGAACGGCGGACGCTGACCGACCAGGTCGGCAACCGGTGCGCCGAGCAGGACCGCGGCCGCGGTGTTGCAGGCCGACACGGTCCCGTCCGGGCTGAGGACCAGCACCCCGTCGGCGAGCACGTCGACGACCGCCTGCTCGTGCTCCCGCTCGCGGACCACCTCGCCGTGCCGGGCCGCGTTCATCAGCGCCGCGGCTCCCTGGCCGCCGAGCAGGCGCAGCACGTCCTGGTCCTCGGACGTCACGGTGCCGACCGGCCGGTCCAGCAGGACCATCAGACCGCCGAGCAGGTCCGGACCGCAGCAGGCGACCGTCAGCGCGCTCCCGCCGCCCGGCCCGGGCAGCGTCGCGACCTCGGACGCCGGCGTGATCAGCAGGCGGTCGGCGTCGGCCGCCTGCGACAGCAGCGTCCCGGCCAGCGGTTCACGCCGGCCGAGGTACGACGCCGGCAGGCCGGCAGCCGCCGTGACCACCACCTCGTCGCCGTCGACCTTGCCGAAGACGACCGCGCTGGCCCCGAAGATCTGCATCGCGCTGTCCACGAGACGGCGGCTGACGGCCTCGGCGTCCAGGTCGCTGCCGAGTTCGCCGGTCAGCGTCGCCAGGCGTTCCACGACCTCGACCCGGGCCCGCAGCTGCTCGCGGCTGTGCTCGAGCCGGCGTACGGCCCTGGCGAGGACCTCACCGACGAGGAGGCAGACCGGGATCGCGACGGTGACCGACCCGACCGCGTTGGGTGGGGGCTGGCCCTGGACGAGGAACGGGAGCAGGTACGCCGCGGTCGCGACGGGGGCCAGCCAGAAGGACGTGCGCGGCGGCAGGTACAGGCCCACCCAGACGAACACGACGACGAAGTACACGGCGTACGAGAAGGCGCTGACCCCGCCGTACAGGTTGGAGATGGCGATCAGCACGAACGCCGCCGCCACGAGGACCAGGGGCGCGTGTTGGGGCAGCCGCCGCCACGGGACGAAGAGCCCGATCAGGCCGAGCAGGATCCCGATCCCGGCCGTGACGTCCAGGACGGCCACGTCGAGATGCGCACCGCCGGGCAGGTAGTTGTTGACCAGGGCGAGGCCGGCAGCGACGAGCATCAGCCGCGAGGCCTGCTCCCCGCCGTTCGCGCGCCGCTCCGGTGACATGCCTGCGAGTATCGGGCGGACCAGCGCAGGCGGGAGGCTTTTCCGAACAAGTGTGGGTAGCGCGAGCCGCTACGGCTCGGTGCGGGATGCCTGGTCGCCGGCGCACCGGCAGGTCAGCGCGACCGCCAGCCCGGCGCGCAGGTCCTGCAGCCGGCTGACCGGCGCCGGGAACGCGAGCCGAACCAGCTCGACGCCGTCCGGGCCGACGGCCAGCACGTCCAGCCCGGCCGCGTCCAGGCTGCGGGGCTCGACCCAGTGCGCGTCGTGGCCGCGGGCCCGCAGACAGGCCGCGAGCCCGGCCGCGTGGTGGTCCCGCAGATGCGCGAGGACCGCCGGCGCATCGGTGGCCAGCGGGTCGGGACGGGCCGCGACGTACTCGTGGGGGCTGACGGCATCGCACGGCCCGTGGCCGACGTGACCGAGCCGGACGGCGCCGATGTCGACCCGGTAGAGCAGCCGTCCCTCGTCGTCGCGGCCGGGAAGGCGGTGGACGGCGCCGTGCACGGTGACCGTCGGATGGCCCACCGGGGCGATCTGCACGGTCGCGAGCGGCCGGGCGGTCAGGTGCGTGACGGCCAGGGCTCCCGTGGCGAGCCGGACCATCGGCCGCCCGGTCTCGTCGTGCTCGAGCTCGACGTTGGTCAGGTGCGGCCGGCCAGGCGCGGTGCGCGGATAGGTCAGCAGGCTGGCGACGCGCGCGCAGGCCATCGCGGTCCTGGCCTGGTGCGCGGCGTCCGGGCGCTCGGCGCCATCGGTGTTCTGCGGCTCGGACATCGGTCTCCTCGTCTGTTCCGGTGCGGGGTCCGCCGCACCGTACTAAGGGGAGCCTAACCTTACAAGCATGGACCACGGCAGCCGCCGTACCGGGGCGCGGCGACCGGCGGGATGGTCCTGCGAAGGCCACGCGGGGAGAGGGATGCAGACCGCCCCTGCGCGGGGTGGTCCGTGGAGCCGGGTGTCGGGATCGAACCGACGACATCCGCTTTACAAGAGCGGTGCTCTACCAACTGAGCTAACCCGGCGAGGCGCTCGATCGTAGTCGCCGTGGGCGCGTCCTGACCGCCGCCGGGCCTCGGCAGCAAGCTCGAGAACCGGACGGTTCGGCGGAACGAACCCGGGTACGAGCGCGATTGACGCCACGCGTCCCCGGTCCGCCGGCGGCCCTGCCCTACCCCCCCAGGTTGGGGCCGCCGGCCACGTCGCTGCCCGGCTCAGCCGGCGTCGGCGATCGCGCGCTCCCTGAGGTGCCCCTCGAGCTTGCGCTTGATCCGTTGCAGCGCGTTGTCGATCGACTTCACGTGCCGCTGGAGCCTTTCGGCGATCTCCTGATAGCTCTTGCCCTCGACGTAGAGCCGCAGGACCTCTGTCTCCAGATCGGACAGCACCGCGTCGAAGTGCGCCTGCAGCGCCCGGATCCGCTCCGCCGAGATGACGAGGTCGGCCGGGTCGCTGATGGCGACGGCCGGGATGACGTCGCCGAGCACCCGGTCGCCACCGTCGTCCTCGCCGACCGGCCGGGAGAACGACACGTAGTTGTTCAGGGGGCCGTGCTTCTGCCGCGTCGCGGTCTTGATCGCCGTGATGATCTGCCGTGTGACGCACAGCTCGGCAAAGGCGCGGAACGAGGTCTGCATGTCCGGGTTGAAGTCGCGGATCGCCTTGTAGAGGCCGATCATCCCCTCCTGGACGATGTCCTCCCGGTCGGCGCCGACGAGGAAGTACGACCGGGCCTTCATGCGGGCGAACTTCCGGTACGTGTCGAGCACCTCGCACAGGGCCGCGTCGTCGCCGGAGCGGGCGGCCAGGACGAGGTCCTCGTCGGTCAGCCCGTCGGCGTTGCGCCGCCGTTCGCGGACCTCCCGGTCGAGCGCCGCGACGAGGCTCTCGGCCTGCCCGATCTCCGCCTCGAGACTGCACTCCGGCACGGGGGGTGCCGTCTGCCGTACGGCGGCGTTCGGGTCTGGGCCGTCCGGTTCAGGATGGTGGCGGACGAGACGCATGACCCACCCCCTTCGCCGGGCTCACCTGCTGTGCACGAGCGGCGACCGACTGTAGGCATCGGTCCCGGCAACCACAACGACGGCTTCGCGCGGGGGTGACGCAGAAACCGTCAGCGGAGCCGGATGGCGGCTCCGCATCGGGGCATATCGGGCACCCGGCGAGGTCTTTGTGACCCGGCGGTCAGGTCAGGAGGGGGTACGCCGGCGGCGCGCGACCTCGGCCAGGGTGACCGCTGCGGCGATGCCGGCGTTGAGCGACTCGGTGCCGCCGGCCATCGGGATCGACACGGTCAGGTCGCAGGTCTGGGCGACGAGGCGGGAGAGCCCGTCGCCCTCCGAGCCGACGACGATGACCAGCGGGTCGGTCGCCACCTCGAGGTCGTCGAGCGACACCGCGCCGTCGCCGGCCAGCCCGACGACGAAGAGGCCGGCGTCCTTGAGCTCCTTGAGCGACCGCACCAGGTTGGTGGCCCGTGCCACCGGGAGACGGGCGGCCGCGCCGGCCGAGGTCCGCCAGGCCGCAGCGGTCATGCCGGCGGAGCGCCGCTCGGGCACGAGCACGCCCTGCGCCCCGAACGCCGCGGCGGAGCGCACGACGGCGCCCAGGTTGCGCGGGTCGGTGACCCCGTCGAGCGCCACGAGCAGCGGGGCCGGCGCGTCCAGCGCCCGGGCCAGCAGGTCCGACGGGTGGAGGTACTCGTACGGCGGGACCTGCAGAGCCAGGCCCTGGTGCAGCGCCCGGCCGGTCATCCGGTCGAGCTCCTGGCGGGTCATCTCGATGATGGCCACGCCCGCCTTGCCGGCCACCGACACGGCCTCGGTCACGCGCTCGTCCGCGTCGAGACCGAGCGCGACGTACAGCGCCGTCGCCGGCACCCTTGCGCGCAGCGCCTCGACGACCGGGTTGCGGCCGACGACCGTCTCGGCGGTGTCCTCCCCCGAACGGCGCGGCGGCCGGGACGACCGCTCCCGGCTTGCCGGAGCGGGCGTCGCCGCGCGCTTCTCGGCAGCGGCGGCCCGCCGGGCGGCGGGATGCTTGGTCCGGGCCTCGGCGGGCGGTGTCGGGCCGCGGCCGGCGAGCCGCTTGCGGCTCTGCCCGCCGGATCCGACGGGGGCACCCTTACGGTGCGAGCCGGGCTTGCCGGCCCGGCCGCCCTGTCCCCCGCCGCCGATCTTCTTGCCGCGCTCGGCACTCACGAAAGCCTCCAGCGGACACCGTCAGCGGTGTCCTCGAGAACGATGCCGGAGCCGGTCAGCCGATCGCGGATCGCGTCGGCCTGGCTCCAGTCCTTGCGCCCGCGCGCCTCCGCGCGGGCCTCCACGGCGAGGGCCACGAGCGCGTCCACGACGCCCGAGAGCTCCCCACCTCCACTCGCAGGCCACTGCTCGACCGGGTCGAGCGCGAGCACGCGCAGCATCCGCCGGAGGACGGACAGCGTCGCGGCCAGCGCGGGCAGCTCCCGCGCGGCCAGCAGGGCATTTCCGGCGCGTACGCCGGAGTGGATCGTCGCCAGCGCTTGCGGGACGCCGAGGTCGTCGTCCAGGGCCGCCGCGAACTCGTCCCACGACACCTTGCTCAGCGCCTCGTCCACCGGGGTGTCGCCGATCGCCTCGCGGGCGTTGCGCACGAAGGTCTCGATGCGGCCGTACGCCGCCTCCGCCTCAGCCGCCACCTGCTCGGACCACTCGATGGAGCTGCGGTAGTGGGCCGCCCCGAGGCCGTAGCGCAGCACCTGCGGGCGGACCCGCTGCAGCGCCTGCTCGACGGTGGTCGAGTTGCCGAGGCTCTTGCTCATCTTCTCGCCGCCGGCGGCGGTGACGAGGCCGTGATGCAGCCAGAGCCGGGCGAAGGGGTGGCCGGCGCAGGTGGACTGCGCGATCTCGTTCTCGTGATGCGGGAAGACCAGGTCCAGGCCGCCGGCGTGGATGTCGAAATCCTCGCCGAGGTACTCCACCGCCATCGCCGAGCACTCGATGTGCCAGCCGGGCCGGCCGGGGCCCCACGGGGACGGCCAGGACGGCTCGCCCTCCTTCGCGGCCTTCCACAGCGCGAAGTCGAGCGGGTCGCGCTTCTCGCCGGTGTGCCCGTGGGCGACCGTCTTCTCGCTGACCTGCAGCGCGTCGAGGGCCTGGTTCGACAGGGCGCCGTAGTCCGGGACGGTCCGGACGGCGAGGTACACGTCGCCGCTGGAGGCGTAGGCGTGGCCGCGCTCGATGATCTGCCCGATCAGCGCGATGATCTGCGGCAGGTGCCCGGTGACCCGCGGGTCGGTCGTCGGCGGCAGGACCTGCACCGCGTCGTATGCGCGGTCGAAGGCCCGCGTCATGCGCGCGGACAGCGCCCACCACGGCTCGTCGTTGTGCGCCGCGTCGTGGATGATCTTGTCGTCGACGTCGGTGACGTTGCGTACGAAGGTGACCTGCTCGCCGCGCTCGAGCAGCCAGCGGTGCAGGACGTCGAGCGCCACGGCGCTGCGCAGGTGCCCGACGTGAGGTGCTGCCTGGACGGTCGGACCGCAGACGTAGACGCCGATACGACCGGGCCGGACCGGCTCGACGGGGCGGACCGCGCGCGTGCGGGTGTCGTACAGGCGCAGGCTCACCGGGCCAGCCTACGGCGCCGGCGGCTACGACCGGGTCCGTCAGCGGCCGTCAGCGCCGTACGACGAGTGCCGTCGCCATCGCCGCCAGCCCCTCGCCGCGGCCGGTGAGGCCCAGGCCGTCCGTCGTGGTGGCCGCGACGGACACCGGCGCGCCGCCGAGCGCGGCGGACAGGGCCGCTTCCGCCTCGGCCCGCCGGGGGCCGAGCCGGGGTGCGTTGCCGATGAGCTGCACGGCGACGTTGCCGATCTGGAAGCCCGCAGCCGTGAGGCGGCGCAGGGTCTCGGCCAGCAGCGCCGTGCCGGCCGCACCCGCCCACCGTGACTCGGCAGTGCCGAAGTTCGAACCGAGGTCGCCGAGCCCCGCCGCGGACAGCAGGGCGTCGCAGACCGCGTGCGCGGCGACGTCGCCGTCGGAGTGCCCCGCGAGACCGTCGATGCCGTCCCACAACAGCCCGGCGACCCAGCACGGGCGGCCCGCCTCGAACGGGTGCACGTCGACACCGAGCCCGACCCGCGGCAGGTCAGTCGCGGCCACGCAGCACCGCCTCCGCCATCAGCAGGTCGAACGGCCGGGTCACCTTGAACGCCTCCTCCGAGCCGGGCACCGTGTCGACCGTAAGGCCGAGCCGTTCCACCAGCGCCGCGTCGTCGGTGGCCGCCGGACCGGCCTGGGCGTGCGCGGCGGCCAGCACCTCGCGACGGAAGCCCTGCGGCGTCTGCGCCACCCGCAGGTCGGACCGGTCGACGGTCACCCGGACGCGGTCACCGTCCACCCGCTTCACCGTGTCGGTGACCGGCAGCACCGGCACGACGGCGTCCGCGCCGGCCCGCAGCGCCGCCACGACCGCCTCCACGACGGCGGGCGGGGTGAGCGCGCGGGCGGCGTCGTGGACGAGCACCAGGTCCACGTCGGGGCCCAGCACCGCGAGGGCGAGGCGCACCGAGTCCTGACGCTCCGGTCCGCCGCGTACGACGGTGACGTCGTACGCCGCGAGCAGCTGTTCGACCTGGCCGACCTCGGACGGCGGGGCCGCGACCACGATCGGACCGACCGACGGCGCGCCGCGCAGGCCGCGCACCGCGTGCACGAGCAGCGTCTCGCCGGCCAGCTCGCGCAGGGCCTTGGGAGCACCGGGGCCGAGACGTTCACCCCGGCCGGCGGCCGGGACGAGGACGGCGACGGTCATCCCCACAGTCGATCACGTCCGGGAGCGACCGGCGGGCAGGTGCCCGTCAGGAGGATCGGCGGGGCGGCATCGCGGCCGGGCTGGGTCCGGCTGCGCCGACCGGCCGGCGCTGCCGGAGCGGGGTGGCCGCCGGCACACCCTCGTCGTCGACCGGCCGGCCGAAGACGAGCCGGCCGTTGGCGGTGGTGAGCACGGACGTGACCCGCACGGGCACTTCGCTGCCGAGCCGCTGCCGGGCCCGCTCGACGACGACCATGCTGCCGTCGTCGAGGTAGCCGACCGCCTGGCCGGCCTCCTTGCCCGCCTTCAGGAGCAGCACCGGGACGTCGTCGCCGGCTGCGACCGGCGGCCGCAGCGCGAGCGCGAGGGCGTGCAGGTTGAGCACCTGGACGCCGGCGAGAGCCGCCGCCTTCGCCAGGTTGGTGTCGAGGGTGAGCAGGGCGCAGCCCCGGTCGAGGCAGATGCGGACCAGCTTCGCGTCGACCTCGGCGACGCCGGGTACGTCCAGCTCGAGCACCTCGACGTCCACGCCCGGCTCACGTTGCAGCTGGTCGAGGACCTCCAGGCCGCGGCGGCCCTTGGTCCGGCGCAGGTCGTCACCGGCGTCCGCGAGCCCCTGGAGCTCAGCGAGCACCGGCGTCGGGACGAGCAACTGGCCGTGCAGAAAGCCGGCGCGTACGACGTCGACGATGCGGGCGTCGATCGCGACCGAGGTGTCCAGCACCCGCGGGAGCGCGACGGCCGGGACAGCCCGCGGCGCGATGCCCGCCCGGTCGCCGAGCAACGCCAGCACCCCGTCCCGCTTGGACGCACCGACGACGAAGCCGAAGTAGCCGAGGACCACCACGACGAAGCCGAACAGCGGGAACGCGAGGTAGGCCTGCGGGAGGAAGAACACCGGCCAGGCCACGCCGGCGCCGACGAGCACGCCGACCACCAGGCCCAGGGCGCCGGCGATGAGCGTGTCGGCGGAGACCGTCCGCAGCCGGATCCGAGCGGTCTCCGCGGACCGCGCCGTGTGCCGGCCGAGGACGCCGCCGAGGACGTAGCCGAAGCCGGATCCGAGCACCACGCCCACGGCGGTGCCGTTGAGCGCGCCCAGAACCGGGTGGTCGGGGCCGACCCCCGAGCCGATCGAGTAGCCGGCCCCAGCGAAGAACACGACGACGAGCAGACGCAGCACCTCGAGCACCGCTACGGGTGCATGCGGGAGGCGCGAGGGGCGGGACGGCTGCTCTGCGCTCACGAGCGGTGCATCGGCACGGAACCGGCCGGCCGTGAGCCCGAATTCCGGCCAGTTTCCCGGACATGACGAACGGCGGCCCCGAAGGACCGCCGTTCGTGGAAGATCTGCGCCGAACGAGGAGGCGCTAGGAGGCGAGGACCTCGTCGAGGATGGCCTCGGCCTTGTCCTCGTTGGTGCCCTCGGCGAGCGCGAGCTCGCTCACCAGGATCTGACGCGCCTTGGAGAGCATGCGCTTCTCGCCGGCGGACAGACCGCGCTCACGGTCCCGGCGCCACAAGTCGCGGACGACCTCGCCGACCTTGTTGATGTCGCCGGAGGCGAGCTTCTCCAGGTTGGCCTTGTAGCGCCGCGACCAGTTCGTCGGCTCCTCGACGGCGGGCGCCCGCAGGACCTCGAACACCTTGTCCAGTCCCGCCTGCCCGACGACGTCCCGCACGCCGACGATCTCGGCGTTGTCCGCGGGAACGCGGACGGTCAGGTCGCCCTGGGCGACCTTGAGGACGAGATAGATCTTGTCCTCGCCCTTGATGGTCCGGGTCTCGATGGCCTCGATGAGCGCGGCCCCGTGGTGCGGGTAGACAACGGTCTCGCCGACTGCGAACGTCATGTGTGAGGTACCCCTTCCGCTGCATCCAGGATAACACGCTGTAGCACCGGCCTGAACGCATCGTCGCAGGTCAGAAGGCATGTGACGGCCAAGCGGGGGGTTGACAGAACAGCAGTCCGGATGCTGCAGCCGGCCCGGCCGGACTCTGCCCGCGGCTTCAGCGACGGCGCAGTAACGCTGCGTAGAGCGTGAGCCCGGGCCCGAACGCCATCGCGAGGGCCCACTCGCCGGACCCGCTCTCCGGCAGGGTGGCCACCATCCGTTCGAGCACCAGGAGCACGGTCGCGCTGGAGCAGTTGCCGACCTCGCGGAGGACGTCGTACGACGGCGCGAGCTGCTCCTCGGTCAGGCCGAGCGCCTCTCCCACCACCTCGACGATCCGCCGCCCGCCGGGGTGCACCGCCCAGCCGTCGACGTCCCCGACCACCAGCCCGTGACGCCCGAGCAGCTCGTCCACGACGGGACGCGCGTGCCGGGCGAGTACGTCCGGGACCTGCGGCGACAGGCCCATCCGGAAGCCGAGATCGGTGACGTCCCAGGTCATGTGGTCCGCGGTGGCGACGTCCGTGCGGGCGACCACGTCGACGACCTCGTACCCGCGCACGTCGTATCCCGGAACGTCGCCTGGCGCGAGCACCACCGCGGCCGCGGCGTCGCTGAACAGCGCGTGCGCGACCATCTGCTGCAGGTCGTCCGCGGTCGGCCGGCCGCTGCGCGCGGTCTCGGTCGCGGGCTGGACGTGCAGGCTGGTGAGCTCCAGACAGAGCATCACCGCCGGCCGGGCGCGCGCGGTGACGAAGTCGGCGGTGGCCGCCAGGCCCGGCAGGGCGGCGTAGCAGCCCATGTGGCCGATGTGCAGGCGCTGCACCGCGTCGGTCATGCCGAGGTCGCGGGCCAGCAGGATGTCGAGCCCAGGGGTGGCGTAACCGGTGCAGGAGACCACCGTGAACAGCCCGACGTCCGCGGGGTCCAGGCCCGCGTCGCCCAGCGCGGCGGTCACCGCCTCCTTGCCCAGCGGCAGCGCCTCGGCCACGAACCGGCGCATCCGGTCACCGGTGCCCCAGCCGGAGACGTCCTCGTGCGACGGGTTGACCGCCCCCCGCCGGGTCTCGATCCCCGAGTGCCGCCACACCGTCCGGGCCACCCGCGCATCCGCGTAGTGCTCCCGGAAGAAGTCGTCCCACAGGCCCTGCTGCGACATCGGGGGCGGCAGGGCGTGGCCGGCGCCGATGAGGCTGGCGGTCATCGCGGGGGCCCCTTCCGGTCGTCCTCTGTTTTCCGGGCGAGCTTGGTGCCGACAGCCTGGAACAGCCCGGCCGTGGAGCGAGTCGGCAGCATCCTGACCGTGGCCCTCCTGCCCCCCAGCCAGCCGAGGTAGTCCCGTGCCGACGGCCGAAGCCCCACGAGCGTGAGGCGCACGCCGGCCCGGGCCGCCTCGCGGCGCAGGACACCACGGTCGACGAACAGGTCCGCGTCGTGCAGCCGCGGCGGCGGTCCGGCCGGAATCCGCTCGCCCACGGTGATCGAGGAGAACCGGCCCCACCAGGTGGCGGCGATGGTGTCGACGACGAGCGTCCCGTCCGGACGCAGGACCCGGCATGCCTCGGCCACCGCGCGCGGCAGGTCGCTGACGTGCTCGAGGATCTCGCCGGCCACCACGACGTCGGCCACCTCGTCGCCGAAGGGCAGCCGCAGGACGTCGCCCCGGACGGGTACGACGCCGTGCTCGCGGGCCGTCCGCAGAGCGGTAGACGACAGGTCCAGCCCGACGTGCCGGTACCCCTTGCCCGCCAGGTGCGGCGCCAGCAGCCCGCCTCCGCAGGCCAGGTCCAGCAGCAGGGCGCCGTCCCGTACGGCCGGCGGCACCAGCCCCGCCCTGGCCTCAGCGATCCAGTGCAGCATCGCGAACCTGCCGCGCTCGTCCCACCAGTGGTCGGCGAGGTCGTCGTACTGCGCGGGGTCGTTGCGCGGCCGGACGGGAGTGCCCACTGGTCGATACTGCCCTGCGTGAGGGTCCGCGCGCTGGTTCAGGCATGCCATCCGGAGCCCACCGCCGCCGTCACGGCGATCGCCACGGCGCTGGCCCTGTCGGCGGGCCGGGGCGCCGGGGCGATGTCCGTGGCCGCCGCGTTCCTGTCCGGCCAGCTGTCGGTCGGCTGGAGCAACGACTGGATCGACGCCGAGCGGGACCGCCGTACGGCGCGCGCCGACAAGCCGGTCAGCCGCGGCGAGGTGTCGCCGGGGGCGCTGCGGAGCGCGGCGCTGCTCGCGGCGGCCGCCTGCGTGCCGCTGTCGCTGTCGATGGGACTGCTCGCCGGGATCGCGCACCTGGTGGCGGTCGCCGCGGCCTGGTCCTACAACGCCCGCCTCAAGGCCACCGCACTGTCCTGGGCGCCGTACGCCCTCGCCTTCGGGCTCGTACCCTCGATCGTCACGCTCGGGCTGAGGCACCACCCGTGGGCCCCGGCGTGGGCGACCGGGGCGGGCGTCCTGCTCGGCGTCGGCGCGCACCTGGCCAACACGCTGCCCGACCTGGCCGACGACGAAGCCACGGGCATCCGCGGGCTGCCGCACCGGCTCGGCGCGCGGCGGGCGGCGGCGCTGGCGGC
>JAOPWV010000202.1 GCA_025965475.1 Frankiales bacterium
CCCGCAGCGCAGCGGTCGCAAGCCCCTGGCCCTGGGAGCGCTCGGCCAGCCAGTAGCCGACGCTGCACGACTGGAAGGCTCCACGGATGATGGAGGCCAGGGTGAGGGTCCCGACAACAGCACCCTCTTCGTCCAAGATGACCAAGGGAACGGCACTGCCCGTCTCCGACTGAGCGAGCAGCGCCCCAACGGCTTCGCGCTGCCCGGCCTCGGTGAAGTAAGAGTCAGGGCGCAGGGGCTGCCAAGGTGCAAGGAACTGCCGGTTCTGCAAGTACAGCGCCGTCAGTGCTTCGACGTCGTCAAGGGCGAGCGGGCGGGTCACCGTCGGCATCAGCCGATGCTGCCAGAACGCGTGCGCTAGGTGGCCCTTTGCTAGATGCATCAGGGCGACGCACCGCCACCGGAGGGTGTCCGCTCTTGCCGCAGACGGCTCGCCTGAGCTCGCGCCTGCTGCTCGGCGTTCGCACGAGTACGGCGCGCGACGGTTTCCTGAGTCACACCGCTCGGACGGCCACCGCGTCCCTACCCGTTCGCGGCCTCGTACTGCTCGTCGGTCAAGGGCTCGAGCCAGGTGGTGGGGTCCTGGCCCTCCGGCAGGCTCTCCAGCATCGCCAGGTGGCTCATGAACGTGTCGGCGGCTGCGCCGTGCCAGTGCTCCTCACCGGGCGGGCAGATGACCGTGTCGCCGGCCCGCACGCGTACGACGTTGCCGTCCCGTGTTCCGACAAGGCCGACGCCTTCGGTGACGTGCAGCGTCTGTCCGACGGCGTGGGAGTGCCAGTTGGTGTGGGCACCGGGGGTGAAGCGGACGAGCGCGACGGTCATCCGTGACGGCTCCTGGCCGCTGTAGACCGGGGTGACGTAGACGTCGCCGGTGAAGGCGGCGGCCGGCGCCTTGGCGGTGGGGTTCACGGGTCGCAGTTCCATGTTTGTCTCTCCTTGTGGTGGTGGTGGTGCTGGTGTCGGGTCAGGGACGGAGCAGGGTCTTGATGGCGCGCCGCTCGTCCATCGCGCGGTAGCCCTCGGCGGCGTCCTCCAGCGGCAGGGTGAGGTCGAAGACCTTGCCGGGGTCGATGCTGCCGCTGGTGATGCGCTTGATGAGGTCGGGCAGGAAGCGCCTGACGGGCGCGGGGCCGCCGTGAAGGTGGGCGTGGCTGTAGAACAGCTCCTCGCCCGGCAGCGTGACGCCGTGGGCGACGCCGACGTAGCCGACGTGTCCGCCGGGTCGGGTGGAGCGGATGGCCTGCATCATCGAGTCCTGGGTGCCGACGGCCTCGATGACGGAGTCGGCGCCGAGTCCGTCGGTCAGCTCCTTGATCATGGCGACGCCGTCGGCGCCTCGCTCGGCAATCACGTCGGTCGCGCCGTAGGCGAGAGCGAGCTGCTGGCGGCTCTCGTAGCGGCTCATGGCGAAAATGCGCTCCGCGCCGAGTTCCTTGGCGGCCAGGACGGCGAGCAGTCCGACGGCGCCGTCACCGACAACGGCGACGGTCTTGCCGGGCCCGACCTCGGCGGCGACGGCGCCGAACCAGCCGGTGCCGAGTACGTCGGAGGCTGCGAGCAGGCTCGGGACGAGCTCGTCGGAGGCAGGCCCGGGCGTCGCGACGAGGGTGCCGTCGGCGAGCGGTACGCGCAGCAGCTCCGCCTGCGCGCCGCCGGCGCCGACGTACTCGCGGTGGATGCAGGCGCTCTGGTAGCCGGCGCGGCAGATCTCGCAGGTGTTGTCGCTGGCGAAGAAGCTGCCGATCACAAACTGGCCGGGCTTGATCGTGGTGACGGCGCTGCCGACCTCCTCGACGATGCCGACGTACTCGTGGCCCATGGGGGTGGGCCCGGTGACGTCTTCGATGCCGCGGTAGGGCCACAAATCGGAGCCGCAGACGCAGCTGGCCGACAACCTGATGATCGCATCGGTCGGCTGCTCGATGGTCGGGTCGTCGCGGTCCTCGACGCGGATGTCGCCGGGGGCGTGAAGTACTGCTCCTCGCATGAGCGTGTGCCTTCTCTCTGGGTTCTGGCGGTACGGGTTGAGGGGCGGCGCGCTTGCCCGCGGCGGCGGGCGTCGCACGATCAGCTGCTGGTGAAGACCTGCTTGGCGATGGCCATCGCGGAGAACGCCTTGGGCCAGCCGGCGTAGAAGGCCAGGTGCGTGATGACTTCGATGAGCTCTGCCTCGGTGGCGCCGTTCTGCTTGGCGAGGCCGAGGTGGTAGGTGAGCTGCTCGGTGTTCCCGCCGGTGGTCAGCGCTGCGACCGTGATCAGGCTGCGCTCCTTCGGCGACAGCTGCGGGCGTGTCCAGACCTGCCCGAACAGCACGTCGTCGGTGAGGCTGACGAAGGCGGGCGCGAAGTCGCCGAACGCCTTCTCCGCTCCGGTTGGCTCCTTGCCGTCGGTGGCGTTGTTCTCCGTCACGTTGTTCTCCTTCGGATGTTGCTCAGGGGTGGGTGGTCTGTTGGTCGAGCAGGCGGCTTCCCACGGCTGCGGCCGCCAGCGCGACGGCAGCGGCGATCAGGAGGCTGAGCCGCAGTCCGTGAACGAAGCCGGCGGGAGCGGCCAGCAGCGCGCCGAACACGGCGACGGCCAGCGCACCTCCCGTCTGGCGGCTGGCGTTGAACACGCCGCTGGCGGTGCCGGCGCGCTGTGCGGGGACGGCGTTGAGCAGGACGGCCGTGACCGGCGGCATGACCAGTGGGCCTGCCAGCCCGACCACGCCCATCAGCGCCGCCATCACCCAGACGGGCGCGGTGGGTGCCACCAGCCCAAGCGCGGCCAATCCGCTGGTCATGCTCAGCAGCCCGGCGCTGACGAGTCGGCGTGCGCCGAGGCGCTCGGCGAGGCGCGCGCTGAACGGCGTGAGGATCAGGCCGACGAGCATCATCGGCAGGAACACCAACCCGGTGCCCAGCGCTGACAGGCCGCGCAGCTGCTGCAGGTACAGGCTCATGACGAACGGCAGGCCGTAGTAGCCGACGACGAACGCGACCCCAACGCCGATCGAGACGTCCACCGGGCGCGACCGGAACAGGTCCAGCGGCACCATCGGGTGCACGCCTCGTGCTTGCGCGGCAAGGAACGCAGCGGACGCGAGTACCGCCACCGCGAACGCCGCCAGCACAGGCGGCGAGCTGAAGCCGGCGCTGCCGGCCTCGATCGCGCCGTAGGTGAGACCGCCCATGGC
>JAOPWV010000210.1 GCA_025965475.1 Frankiales bacterium
TGCTGCACGACGGTGAGCTGGTACCCGAGGGACGGCTGGTGGACGCCAGCAACGCCACGCTCTACTGCTCGGTCACCCTCGACGGGGCGAGCGCCGCGTGCGTGTACAAGCCGGTACGCGGGGAGCGCCCGCTCTGGGACTTCCCGGACGGCACCCTGGCCGGGCGGGAGATCTCGGCGTACCTCGTCTCTGTCGCCAGCGGATGGGACCTCGTCCCGCCGACCGTCATGCGCGAAGGGCCGTTCGGTCCCGGGATGTGCCAGCTGTGGGTGGACGTCGACGAGCAGGTCGACCTCGCCGCGCTGGCCCGCAGCGAGCACCCCGACCTGCGCCGGATGGCCGTGTTCGACGCGGTGATCAACAACGCCGACCGCAAGGGCGGCCATCTGCTCCCCACGCCCGCCGGCCGCGTGTACGGCGTCGACCACGGGGTCTGCTTCTCGCGGGAGGACAAGCTGCGCACCCTGCTCTGGCAGTGGCGGGGTGACCGACTGACCGACGAGGCCGTCGAGGTCCTCTCACGCCTGCGTGCCGAGCTCGAGGGGCCGCTCGGCGAGGGCCTGTACGAGCACCTGACCCGGCGCGAGGTCAAGACCACGATCGCCCGGGTCGACCGGCTGCTCACGACCCGTCTGCACCCCCAGCCGTCCGTGGACTGGCCCGCGATCCCCTGGCCGCCGTTCTAGCCGTGAAGGTCAGGCGCCCGGAATCACGACGCAGCCGGCCGCGCGGCCCAGCTTGGTCAGGCCGGTGCGGTCGCCCGCCTGCAGGTCGCTGACCCCGCGGGGCAGGGTGGCGGCCATCAGCTGCTGGGCGTCCGACGGGTGGTCCAGCCCCATCACGTGCCCGAGCTCGTGCAGGGTGGTGGCGCTCCACGAGGTGGCGCCGCGCAGCGGCAGCTTGTCCGTCCGGTCCAGCGCGACGACGGCGGCCCGGATGGCGGCCGCGCGGTGTCCCGCGCCGTCGTCCATCCCGAACCACACCGTGCGCGTCATCGCCAGGACCTGCTGGGGCCGGCCGCGCAGCAGGTCGCTGGAGGTCGCGTCGGTCCAGCCCAGCAGGACCGGCTTGTCGACCGTCGGGGCGGTCGTCGGCAGGTACGCCGTGTTCGGCGCGGCCGTGCTCGTGCCGTCGTACACCCAGGTCGTGCCGGTGAGCTGCCCGATGCGGGCCACCGACTCCTTGAGGACCGCGAGACCGCCGGCCGGGCCGCGGGCGGTGTTGCTGCGCCAGTGGAGGGGTGCGCACGGGTTCCAGCGCACCGGCTGACCGTCGAGCAGCGAGGAGAAGCGGTACGACGACGCCTTCGTCGCGGCCGCCCGCGCCGGGGTCGGGGTCGGGGTCGCGGCGAGCGTGATGCCGTCCGCCTCGGACAGCTGCGCGATCGCGTGCGGGGCGGGGGCGGCGAGCGCGCTGAGCCCGAGAGCCGCGGTCGCGGCTGCGATGAGCACGGCGGCACGGCCTCTACGCGGGGTCACACCTACCTATCGGGAGAAATTGCCCCATCCGGGAGTCGCCCGTATGGGTGAATCGGCTCGGCGGGGGGTAGGGGGCGTCGCTCTGTAGGCTGGCGCGATGCAGTCCTGGCCGGCCCCGGCGGTTCCCCAGCTCCCCTCGGGTGAGCGCCCGGTGTTGCGGGTCTTCGACTCGTCGGCGCAGGGTCTGGTGGACGTCGTCCCACAGGGCGGCACCGCCCGGATGTACGTCTGTGGCATCACGCCGTACGACGCGACGCACCTCGGCCACGCCGCGACCTATCTGGCCTTCGACACGCTCGGCCGGGTCTGGCGCGACCAGGGGCTCGAGGTCCTCTTCGTCCAGAACGTGACCGACATCGACGACCCGCTGCTCGAGCGGGCCGAGCGGGACGGCGAGGACTGGGTCGCCCTCGCCGAGCGGGAGACCGACCTCTTCCGTGAGGACATGACCGCGCTGCGCGTCCTGCCGCCGGACCACTACGTGGGCGCTGTCGAGGCGATGGACGAGATCGCCCGGCTCGTCGTGCGCCTACGGGAGGCCGGCGCGGCGTACGAACTGGACGGCGACGTCTACTTCCCGATCGCGGTGGCCCCGCACTTCGGTGAGGTCAGCCGGCTGGACCGCGCCACCATGACCGCGCTGTTCCGGGAACGCGGCGGCGACCCGGACCGCCCGGGCAAGAAGGACCCGCTCGACGCGCTGCTCTGGCAGGCCGCCCGGCCGGGGGAGCCGTCCTGGGAAAGCCCGCTCGGGACCGGCCGTCCCGGCTGGCACGTCGAGTGCGCGGCGATCGCACTGGGCCGCCTCGGCGAGACGATGGACGTCCAGGGCGGCGGCTCCGACCTCCTGTTCCCGCACCACGAGCACTCGGCGATCGAGGCCGAGGCCGCAACCGGGGTCTGGCCGTTCGCCCGGGCGTACGTCCACGCCGGCATGGTCGGTCTGGACGGCGAGAAGATGTCCAAGTCCCGCGGCAACCTCGTCTTCGTGTCCCGGCTCCGCGCCGAGGGCGTGGACCCGGCGGCGCTACGACTGGCCCTCCTCGCCGACCACTACCGGGCCGACCGGGAGTGGACCCAGGCGCAGCTCGACGCGGGCACCAGCAGGCTGGCCGCCTGGCGTGCCGCCGTGGCCCGCCCGGCCGGCCCCTCCGGTCAGGCCCTGCTGGCCGCCGTACGCCGCGCCCTCTCCGCCGACCTGGACACGACCGCCGCGCTGGCCGCCGTCGACGCGTGGGCGGCCGGCGCCGGGACCGACACGGCGGCACCTGGTCTCGTCCGCGACACCGTGGACGCCCTGCTGGGCGTCTCCCTGTCGTCCACAGATCGCTGACGCGCCCTCCCGGGGCCTCCCGCGCTCTCTAGCGTCCTGGCTGCGACGCCCGGACCGGCCGGCGGCGCTGAGGCAGGAGGACGGCATGAGCGGCATCAAGGTCACCCCCGAACAGCTCCAGACCCTGGCGGGTCAGGTCGCGCGCGGGTCAAGCGAGATCGAGGGGCAGCTGCGCTCGCTCAGCAACGTCGTCGCGCCGGTCGTCGGAGCCGACTGGGCCGGGCAGGCGCAGCAGCGGTTCAGCGCCCTCTGGGACGAGTGGCAGCGCTCGGGTCAGGGCCTCCAGCACGCCCTCGACGGGATCAGCCAGCTGATGCAGCAGGCCGGCCAGTCCTACGCCCAGGCGGAGCAGCAGATCGCCGCCAGCTTCCGCTAACCGCGCGGCGGATCGTCCCGCCGGCGCAGATAGCGCTCGAACTCCTTCGCGATCGCCTCACCGGAGGCCTCCGGCAGGTCGGTGGCCGGCTCCCGCTCCTCGAGCGAGGCGATGTATTCGGCCACGTCGCTGTCCTCTGCGGCCAGCTCGTCGACCTGGCGCTCCCAGGCCCGGGCCCGCTCCGGCAGGTCGGCCAACGGCACCGGCAGGTCGAGCAGGTCCTCCACCCGCCGCAACAGGGCGATGGTGGCCTTCGGGCACGGGGGCTGCGCGACGTAGTGCGGCACCGCGGCCCAGAACGACACCGCCCGCATGCCGGCGTTGGCGCACGCGTCCTGGAACACGCCGACGATCCCGGTCGGGCCCTCGTAGCGGCTCGACTCGAGGCCGAGCTCCGCGGCGGTCGCCGGGTCCGAGGCCGTGCCGCTGACGGGTACCGGCCGGGTGTGCGGGCTGTCGGCCAGCAGGGCGCCGAGCGTCACGACCGTCTCGACACCGAGCTGCTGGGCGATCTCCACCAACTCCTGCGAGAACCCGCGCCAGCGCAGATTGGGCTCCAGGCCGCGTACGAGCACGACGTCACGGTCGGTACCCGGCACGCTGGCCACGCTGACCCGCGTCGTCGGCCACGTCACCTGACGGGTCAGCCCGTCCACCAGCTGGACCAGCGGCCGGTTGACCTGGAAGTCGTAGTAGTCGTCCGGGTCGAGCTCGGCGACCGCGCGCGCCCCCCACTGCTCGGCGAGGTGCTCGACCGCGCTCGTCGCTGCGTCACCCGCGTCGTTCCAGCCCTCGAACGCGGCGAGCAGCACCGGTCGGCGCAGGACCAGCCCCTCGTCGGGCCGCTTCGGCAGGGCGCTCATGTCCGTGCTCCTTCCCGCCCGGAGGCGCTCCGCACTGCAGGCCCGGTACCGACTTCGGCGGCGGCCGCACGGACGAGCCCGGCGACCAGCGCCGGCCACTGCAGGGGTACGTCGTGCACCGCGCCGGCCCACTGCAACAGCCGGGGCGCCGGCAGCAGCCGGGCGGCCCTCTCCAGGCCAGCCTGCTTCCGGCGGGACCAGTCGTCGGTTCCCGCTAGGGGCCCGCAGGCCACCAGCCAGGTCGGGCAGGTGATGTGGGGCAACCAGGTCTCCGGGTCGTTGTCGAGCAGGTCGTCCACGATCTGCATGTGGGCCTCGAAGGGCAGCCGGGGCCGGGCCAGACCGTCCGGGCCGACCCCGAACAGCGGCAGCAGCGCGTCGGCCAGCTCGTCCGACCACCACGGGGCGAGCGGACCAGCCGCCACCAGCGCACGCAGCTCCTCCGGCGGCAGTGCTGTCCGATGGGGCGTCAGGCGCTCCCGGGCCTGTGCCCGGGTGTCGCCGGCGTCGACGGCCCGGCCGAGCCCACCGTCCACCGCGACGACCGCCAGCACCCGCTCCGGGGCCTCATGGGCGATCCGTAACGCGGTGCTGGCACCCCACGAGTGCCCGACGACGACCGCGCGCGAGACGCCCAGCGCGTCCAGGGCGGTCAGTGCGTCAGCGACGACGGTCGCGCCGTCGTACGGGCCGTCGGGGCGCTCGCTGTCGCCGTGGCCGCGCTGGTCCAGGGCGATCACGGGCAGGCCGACGAGGCCGGGGACGACGAGGTTCCAGAAGCGGCGCGTGGAAGCCAGCCCGTGCAGGAGCAGGATCGGCGTGCCCGCACCGGGCCACCGGGTGGCCCGCAGCCGCACGCCCTGGCCCGGGAGGTCCACGTCGAGCCCGCCTGCGACCGCCGGTCGCCCGGCCAGGGGCCGAACCTCGTTCACAGGCCCTTGCTCGGCGTCACGTCTTGGCGCCCCGCCCGGTGGTGTGGACGATGAGGACATCGCAGGCCGCGCGGTGGCTGATGTTGGCCGGGACCGAACCCAGCAGCCGGCCCGCGAGCGAGTTCAGCCCGCGGTTGCCGACGACCAGCAGGTCCGCCTTGCGCTTGACCACGAGCTTCTCGAGGGCGTCGACGGGGTCGCCTTCGATCGCCTCGGTCTCGATCTTCTTGGCTCCCACGGCCTGGGCGCGGTCCGACGCATCCCGCAGCACATCCTCGGCAGGCGTGCTGCCGGCGACCTTGTAGGACTCCCCGCCGAGCGCGTCGGCCGCGTCCTGGACCTCTCGGGCGCTCATCGGCCGGTATGCGCAGGCCAGGACGAGGATCGCGTCGGCGTCCCGGGCCACCGCCGCCGCACGCTCGACCGCGCGGAAGGACGACTCGGAACCGTCGGTACCGACCAGCACGGTGGTGTACGTGGTGATGCTCACGGATGGCCCCCTGGCGAAGGTAGAGGTTGTCGCGCGAAACCTACCTCCGGCGCGTGGGCTCCGCAGCGCCGCCGGGCCCCCGGCGGGTCGTGGGGCCCGGGGTCGGAGGAGGCCCCGCCGCTAGACTTCGCGCGTGTCGACGCCTTCTTCTGCCCTGTCCGGTGACGCCGGGCGCCCGGACCTGCTGACCGCGCTCACCGAGCGCGTCGTCGTGGCGGACGGGGCGATGGGCACGATGCTGCAGGCCCACGACCTGTCCCTCGCGGACTTCCAGGACCACGAGGGCTGCAACGAGATCCTCAACGTCACGCGGCCGGACGTCGTCCGCAGCGTGCACGATGCCTACTTCGCGGTCGGCTCGGACGCGGTCGAGACGAACACGTTCGGCGCCAACTGGGCCAACCTCGCCGAGTACGACATCAGCGACCGGATCCACGAGCTGGCCTTGGCGGGCGCCCGGATCGCCCGCGAGTCCGCCGACGCCTGGTCGACCCCCGACCACCCCCGCTGGGTGCTCGGCTCGGTCGGACCGGGCACGAAGCTCCCGACCCTCGGCCACGCGCCGTACGCGCTGCTCCGCGACGCGTTCCAGACGCAGTGCGAGGCGATGATCGAGGGCGGCGTCGACGGCATCCTCATCGAGACGAGCCAGGACCTGCTCCAGACGAAGGCCGCGGTCGTCGGCGCCCAGCGCGCGATGACGGCCACCGGCAGGCGCGTGGTCCTCATCGCGCAGGTCACCGTCGAGCTGACCGGGACCATGCTGCTCGGCTCCGAGATCGGGGCCGCGCTCACCGCGCTCGAGCCGCTCGGCATCGACGTGATCGGCATGAACTGCGCGACGGGGCCGGCCGAGATGGGCGAGCACCTGCGCTACCTGTCGCAGCACGCCACCGTCCCGCTGTCGGTCATGCCCAACGCCGGCCTGCCCCAGCTCGGCAAGGACGGCGCGGTCTACCCGCTCCAGCCGGACGAGCTGGCCACCGCCCTGGAGGGCTTCGTCACGGAGTACGGCGTCGGCCTCGTCGGCGGTTGTTGCGGCACGACGCCCGAGCACCTCCGGCAGGTCGTCGAGCGGGTCCGCGGACGCGCCGTCGTACGCCGCAGCCCCGACGTCGAGCCGGCAGCCGCCTCGCTGTACTCCGCCGTCCCGTTCGAGCAGGACGCCGGCGTGCTCATGATCGGCGAGCGCACCAACACCAACGGCTCCAAGGCCTTCCGGGACGCGATGCTCGCGGGGGACTGGGAGAAGGTCGTCGACATCGGCCGCGAGGCGGTCCGTGAGGGCGCCCACCTGATCGACCTGTGCGTCGACTACGTCGGGCGCGACGGGGCCATCGACATGCGCGAGGCGGCGTTCCGCCTGGCGACGGCAAGCACGCTGCCCGTGGTCCTCGACTCCACCGAGCCGCCGGTCATCGAGGCCGGCCTCGAGTGCCTCGGCGGCCGGGCGGTCATCAACTCGGTCAACTTCGAGGACGGCGAAGGCCCGGACAGCCGCTGGGCCCGGATCATGCCGATCGTCAAGGAGCACGGCGCCGCCGTCGTCGCCCTGACCATCGACGAGGAGGGCCAGGCCCGCACGACCGAGTGGAAGCTGCAGGTCGCGGAGCGGCTCGTCAGCACGCTGACCGGGCAGTGGGGGATGCGCGAGGGCGACATCCTCATCGACTTCCTGACGTTCACCCTCGGCACGGGTCAGGAGGAGTCGCGCAAGGACGGCATCGCCACCATCGAGGCGATCCGGCAGTTCAAGGAGACCCACCCCGCGGTCGGTACGACGCTGGGCCTGTCGAACATCTCCTTCGGCCTCAAGCCCGCGGCCCGGGTCGTGCTGAACTCGGTCTTCCTGCACGAGTGCCAGAAGGCCGGGCTGACCAGCGCGATCGTGCACGCCTCCAAGATCCTGCCGATGAACCGGATCCCGGACGACCAGCGCGAGGTGGCCCTCGACCTGGTCTACGACCGCCGGCGGGAGGGCTACGACCCGCTGACCGCCTTCCTCGACCTGTTCGAGGGCGTCGAGGCGGACACCGGCGGCAAGTCCCGGGCCGAGCTGCTCATGGAGCTGCCGCTCGACGAGCGCCTGCAGCGCCGGATCATCGACGGCGAGAAGAACGGTCTCGAGGCCGACCTCGACGAGGCGATGGCGACCGGGCAGAAGCCGCTGCAGATCGTCAACGACACGCTCCTGTCCGGCATGAAGGTCGTCGGGGAGCTGTTCGGCTCGGGCGAGATGCAGCTGCCGTTCGTGCTGCAGTCCGCCGAGGTCATGAAGACCGCGGTCGCCTACCTCGAGCCGCACATGGAGAAGGTCGAGGGGCAGGCCGGCAAGGGCAAGATCGTCCTCGCCACGGTCAAGGGCGACGTCCACGACATCGGCAAGAACCT
>JAOPWV010000026.1 GCA_025965475.1 Frankiales bacterium
AGGGCCCGGCGCGGCCGCGGGGGCAGCCCGGCGCGAGGGGGCGTGTCCGGTCGCGGTGCGGGCGTCGTCAGCACCCTCGTTTCGTCGCTCGGCCCGGATTCCCGCGGCTCGTACGCCGGTCCCACGCCGAGCCGCTCGTCCGCGTCGGCGACCACCGAGGCTGTCGGACGGCGCGCCGGATCCTTCGCCAGCAGTGCCTCGACCGTGCCGCGCAGGTCGGCCGGAACCGTGGAGGGGAGGGCGGGGACCGCCTGCTCGGCGTGGGCCCGCCAGATCGTGGCAGGGTCACCCTCGTACGGGCGCCGGCCGGTCAGACACTCGTAGCCGACGACGCCGAGGGCGTAGAGGTCGCTGGCGCAGGAGGCCGTCTCCCCGGTGAGATGCTCGGGCGACAGGTATTGCGCGGTCCCGGTGATGAACCCGACCTGCGTCACCGCGGCCGCGTCCACGGCGCGGGCGATACCGAAGTCGGTGACCTTCACCGTTCCGTCGGGGCAGACCAGGAGGTTCGCCGGCTTGATGTCGCGATGCACCACTCCGGCGGCGTGCGCGCAGGCCAGGGCGGAGGCCACGTGCCGCAGCACCGACCGGACACGGTCCGCTGTCAGCGGCCCGTCGCGGGCGATGATGTGCGACAACGGTTCGCCGTCGATCAGTTCGAGAACGAGGTACGGGACGTCGCCGTCGCCTCCGAAGTCGAAGACGGCGGCGATGTTCGGGTGCACGAGGGGCGCCGCGTGCCGGGCCTCGTTGCGGAAGCGGGCAAGGAACGCCGGATCCCCCGCGAGCCCGGGTCGGGGGAGCTTGACGGCGACCTGGCGTGCCAGCACCGTGTCGAAGCCCTGCCACACCTCGCCCATGCCGCCGGTGGCCAGGAGCCGTTCCAGGGCATAGCGGCCGCCGAGTACGCGTACATCCGTCTCCGTCACCGCTACGACGTACCCCGCGAGGTGCCCCTGCGACACCCGGCGCGTGCGCCGCATCCACGGAGCAGGCATGACCCCGGATGATCTCGGGAAGAGGCTGCACCATGAGTGCCCCGTACGAGCCCACGACCACCGCCTATCCGCAGCCAGGTCATGTCCCGCCGGTGGAGACGGACCACCCGCCGCACGACGCCGCAGGGGTGCGGCCGGACCGGAAGGTGTCGCCCGCCGGCCAGCTCAAGCCGGAGGAGGCGCGTAACCACCCGGTGGCCTACCTCGCCCTCCTGCTGTCGGTGATCGCGCTGCTGTGGCTCGCGGTCGACTCAGCCGCCGGCTCCCACGACAGCTACCAGAAGGTGCGCGTCGGGACCCAGGACTGCGTGAGCGTGCCGCAGGACAACGGACCCGCCGGCTTGTACTGCCGGACGAACGGCGCCCTGCCCACGAAGTAGGTGCCGGCCCGCTCAGGAAGCCCTCCCAGGCAGCTCTCAGGTCGGGAGGGCATCCTGACGGGACGGCCGCGGCCGCGTCCCGCTGCCGTCGGCGGCGGACACCGGCAACCAGGACGGGAGCAGCAGGTCCATGCGCCACCGCAGCGGCACGGCCGACGGCCGGGGCCGTTCCCGGCGGCGGCTCCTGTCGTGGATCGCCCTCGGCCTGGCCGGCACGCTGCTGTTGCTCGGCGGCGGGGCCTACGCCGCCTACCTCCACTACGACGGGCTCATCACCAGGATCGCCATCCCGTCGCTCGGCCGGTCGTCCCCCTCGGCCCAGTCGGCGGGGCCCGCGACGGTCCAGACCGGCGAGTACTTCCTCATCGCCGGGTCGGACACCCGCGCCTTCGCCGGCGGCAGCGCGTTCCAGGCCTCCGCGGGCAGTGCCGACTACGTCAGCGGGCAACGGTCGGACACCGTCATCCTGATCCACATCCCGGCCGGCACCGCGAAGGCCACGATCCTGTCGTTCCCCCGGGACTCGTACGTCGAGATCCCGACGTACACCTCCTCGACGGGGGTGGTGACGCCTGCGCACATGGCGAAGCTGAACGAGGCCTTCGCGCTCGGCGGGCCTGCCCTGCTCGTGCAGCTCATCAGGAACCTCACCGGGCTGCCCGTCGACCATTACCTGCAGGTCGATTTCGCCGGATTCCGCAACATCGTCAACGCGGTCGGGGGCGTGTCGCTGTGCGTCGGCACGACCCGGTCGGATGCCGACTCGGGCGACTACCTGACGGCCGGCACGCACGGGCACGTGACGGGGGACCAGGCGCTGGCCTTCGTGCGCGACCGCAAGGGCTTGGCAGCCGGGGACATCGCCCGGATCAAGGACCAGCAGTACTTCCTGTCCCAGGTCATGAAGAAGGTGCTCTCGGCGGGCACGCTGAGCAACCCGCTGACTCTGCACGCGCTGCTGTCCGCGGTCACGAAGGACCTGACGGTGGACAGCGGCTTCGGGCTGACCCAGATCAGCACGCTGGCCGGCCGCCTGCGGTCTCTCGACCCCGCACACGTCACGTTCCTCACCCTGCCGATCACGAACGACAACGGCAGTCGTGTCATCCACGGCTTGACGCAGAGCGTCGTCCTGCTGGACTCCACGAAGACCCCGGACACATTCCGGGCGCTGGCCGGGCAGGGCGCCCGCTCCGCCGCCCCGTCGCCCTCTGCGAGCGGCGCCGCGACCCCGAGTCCCACGGCGACAGCGGGAACCGTCACGTCCGAGTCGGCCGCCGCGAGCACCTGCGCTCCGTAGCCGCGGCCGGGCCGGGGTAGCCCGTACGGAACCGGCGGGTCAGCCTGCGCGTCCGAACGGCGACGAAGTGGTGGACTGCTCCGTCAGCGACACGAGACGGCGTGGGGGGAAGCGATGAGCGTCCAGGAGCGGATCACGCTGCGGAACGTCTACCTGTACCTGGTGTGCCTGATCACCCTGGTGATCACGATCTTCGCCGCGGTGAGCGTCGTCCGCCACATCGTGGGGCTCGCCTACCCCGACCCGGGCTACTACGGCGCGGCGCCGACCCCGTCCGGGACGGACGCCACCACCGCGCGGGAGCAGGCTCAGCAGCAGAAGGTGGCCCGGGACTCGCAGCGCCGGCAGGAGGTCCTCGGTCTGGTGGGCTCGGCCACGCTGCTGGTCATCGCGGCGCCGGTCTACGGGTACCACTGGCGCCGGGTGCAGACCGAACTCGCCGCGCGCACCGAGCGGATGGCGCCGACCGGGCCGCCGCTGGCGGACTGACCGCCCTCAGGCGGAGGTGTCCCTGCGGTCCGGATCGGCCTGCCCCGGGGAACTGCCCGGCGCCGGTGGGGCATCCGCATGCAGACCACGCGTCTCGGCCTTGAAGATGCGCATCGACTGACCCAGCGATCTCGCCGCATCGGGCAGTCGTTTGGCCCCGAAGAGCACGATGAACGCCACCAGCAGCAGGATGAGGTGCCAGGGCGCGAGGGCGCCTTCCATGTCACGCACCTTCCGTGAGGAGGACCGACAGCTACGACGGTACGGCGGCCGCCGGCTGCCGTCCTGTCCGGGTGTCCCGCGCCGCGTCGCGTTCACGCACTGTCCGCTTGCCACCGTCCGGATCCCGGGACACGCTGTGACCGCGTCGGGACTGGACCGGCCGAGCGGTGCGAGGAGGCGGTGCACGGTGAATGCCTGGGCATCGGCTCGTCACCACCGGCACCAGCCGCGCACATCCTGGTGGCCCGTGGCACGGCTGACGCTCGCCGTCCTGGGGGCGCTCTTCCTGGCCTACTGGGATCTGACCGGCCACCCGTACTCGTAGTGGCGGAGGTCCCGGCCGCCCGGCCGTGGACGTGGCCGGTCTGGTCGAGCGCTACCCGAAGCGGCCCAGCAACCTGGACTGCGGCTTGAACGGCCGTGAGCGAGGGGATCCGCGGCGAGGTCCTGCCGGCCGTGCCCGCAGGGCGGTCGACCTACCCTGGAGCCGTGAGCGGACCTCTGAGCGGGCACAGCCACAGCCACCACACGGGCACCGCGGCGCAGGCTCATCGCGGGCGTCTGACGGTGGTGCTGGGCATCACCGTGGCGATCCTGATGCTCGAGGTGGCCGGTGCGGCCGTCGCCCATTCGCTGGCGCTGCTCGCGGACGCCGGCCACATGGCTGCCGACGCAGCCGGGATCAGCCTGAGCCTGCTGGCCGTCATCTGGAGCAGCCGGCCGGCGACGAAGGAGCGCACGTTCGGCTACCACCGTGCCGAGATCCTCGCCGCCGTCGTCAACGCGGTTCTCCTGCTGGGCATCGGTCTGTTCGTCCTCGTCGAGGCGGTACGTCGGCTCCAGTCACCGGGGGAGAGCAGGCCGGGGCTCATGGCGGCCATCGGGCTCGTCGCGGTGCTCGGCAACGCCCTCAGCCTGCGGCTGCTGCACAGCGGGCGCGACGGCTCGCTCAACGTGCGCGGCGCGTACCTCGAGGTCCTCTCCGATCTCCTCGGCGCCGCGGGCGTGCTGGTCGCCGCCGGCGTCATCGCAGCCACCGGTTGGCAGCGCGCCGACGCCATCGCCTCCCTGCTGATCGCGCTGTTGATCGTGCCCAGGACCGTGCGCCTCCTGCGCCAGGCGGTCGACGTGCTTCTCGAGGCCACGCCGGAGGGGATCGACCTCGACGACGTACGCCGGCACATCTGCGAGACACCCGGCGTGCTCTCGTGCCACGACCTGCACGCCTGGACGATCACGAGCGGGAACCCCGTGCTCAGTGCCCACGTCGTCGTCTCGGACGCGATCTGGTCGGGTGGCGGGGCTCCCGCGTTGCTGGACCGTCTGGGCGAGTGCCTGTCCGGGCACTTCGACCTCGACCACAGCACCTTCCAGCTGGAGCAGTCGACACACGCCGACCACGAACCGGCTCTGCACGCCTGATCTGCAGCACCCGGCGCCAACGTGCCGTCGAGGGCTGCACCGGGTACGTCGGGCGCATGACCGCCGGCTCAGGCTCCGCCCCACCCCGCTCGGACCTGCCCGATCCGCGGCTCGGGCGTCATCCCGGGGTCGGGGCCAGGGCCCGGCTGGCCGTCTCCGCCCTCGTCGGCCTAGTGGTCGCCGCGGGCGTGTCCCAGGTCACCCCGTGGCGCTATGCGGTGCTGTTCGGGTGGCTGGCCGCGGGCCTCGTCTTCGTCGTCTGGATGTGGCTCAGCATCTGGCCGATGGACGCACCGACGACGGCCCGTCATGCCGTTCGGGAGGATCCCGGTCGAGCCGCCGCCGACACGGCAGTGGTGGTTGCCGCGGTCGTCAGCCTGTTCGCGGTCGGGCTGATGCTGACCGGAGGCGCGTCCGGGCCCGGCGGCAAGGACGGGCAGGCCGCGCTCAGCGTGGTCAGCGTCGCTCTCGCCTGGACGGCCGTGCACACGATCTTCACGACCCGCTACGCGCGCCTCTACTACACCGGCCCCGACGGTGGCATCGACTTCAACGAGGACCAGCCCCCCTGCTACCCGGATTTCGCCTATCTCGCGTTCACGATCGGAATGACCTTCCAGGTCTCCGACACCGACCTGCAGACCAAGGCCGTCCGGGTGACGGTGCTCACGCATGCGCTGTTGTCGTACGTGTTCGGCGTGGGCGTGATCGCGACCACCATCAACCTCGTCGCGGGCCTCGGCCACTAGCGGCCGCTGAAGGGGCGCACGAGCGCAAACTCGCGGCGACTACGGCTGGGGAACCGGCTCTGCGGCCGCGTCGTCCTCGGTGGTGACGGTGGAGTCGGTCGTGGCGATCTCGTCCCGTCGCGTCTTCGTGAGGAAGACGACGACGCCCAGGATCGTGACGAGGAAGAGCGCGCTTGTGCCGACCGTGCCCACCCCGAGGCCACCGTTGTCCGTAGGCTGCGACAGGAAGTCGCCGAGGGAGGCGCCCAGCGGTCGCGTCAGGATGTAGGCGATCCAGAACGCCAGCACGGCGTTCAGCCCGAAGCGGTAGTGGGCAAGGGTCACGACCGCGATGACGGCCGCGAACATGACGGCCGACAGCCAGTAGCCGAGGTTGAGCTTCTCCGCCGTGAGGTCGCCCGCCGCCGTACCGAGCGCGAAGGTGAACAAGATGGCCGACCAGTAGAAGGCCTCGCGCCGGGTCGTGGTGACAGCGTGGATGGACAGCGTCTTCTCGCTCGCGTACCAGGCCGCAAAGGTCGCGGCGAGGGCGACACCGAAGACGACGGTGGTCGTCGGCAGCGTGACGCCGAAGTTGTCGACCAGGTTGTCCGTCACCAGGGTGCCCACCACGCTCAGCAGGACGACCGCGAGCCAGTAGATCCCGGGCACGTACTTCCTGGACCTGAACTGGAAGAACAGCGTTATCAGGAGCAGTGCGCCCATCACATACGTCGTGTTGGTCAGCCCCATGTTCAGGTGCGTGTTCAAGAAGTCGGCTGCGGTCTCACCGACCGTCGTCGCCATGATCTTGATGATCCAGAAGTAGATCGTGACCTCGGGAACCTTGTTCAGGAGCCGTCGGCCGAGGGGCTTCGTCGTCACGCGCTGTGCCGTCGTCATCACACGATGCTCGCGCCGGGAGCTGTGGGGAGGCTGAGGGGACCCTCCCGTTCGGCTCTCAACCAGTCCCCACGCACGGGGGACGCGCGGGTGGCGACAGGCCCGCGCGTACGGTCGATGGATGGACACCGGAGTAGCGCACTTCGCCACTCACGACTCCGTGGATCCGGCGACGCTCGCCCAGGTGGTCGAGGACCGTGGGCACGAGTCCCTGTTCTTCGCCGAGCACACGCACATCCCCGCGAGCCGCGAGAGTCCGTACCCCGAGGGCGGAGAGATGCCCAGGCGGTACGCCCACACGTACGACCTGTTCGTGACGCTGACGGCCGCGGGCCTGGCCACCACGAAGCTGCGGGTGGGCAGCGGGATCTGCCTGGTGATCCAGCGGGACCCCATCATCACCGCGAAGGAGGTCGCGAGCATCGACGTCCTGACCGGCGGCCGGATGGAGTTCGGAGTGGGCGCGGGCTGGAACCGCGAGGAGATGGTCAACCACGGGACGGACCCGCGTAAGCGGATGGCGGTCCTGCGTGAGCGGGTCGAGGCCATGAAGACGATCTGGACGCAGGACGAGGCCAGCTACCACGGCGAGTACGTCGACTTCGTGCGCGTGTGGTCCTGGCCCAAGCCGGCGCAGCGACCGCACCCGCCGGTCATCGTCGGCGGCAACGGGCCGACCGTGCTGGACCGGGTGCTCGCCTTCGGGGACGCGTGGATGCCGAACTACGCGCCGGAGGGCATCCTCGACCGCGCGGCTGAGCTGCGCGCACGCGCGGACCGGCACATCGACCTGATGGTGATGGGCGTGCCGGCCGACCCACGGGTGCTCGAACAGTTCGAGCAGGCCGGGTTCCGGCGCGGCCTGCACTGGGTGCCGGCCGCACCCATGGGGCCGGTGGAGCGGGAACTCGACCGGTTCGAGGCGGCGGTTGCCGAACTGCACGGCGAGTGAGCCCGACCGAGGCGCACCGCCGGTTCATCGCGGCGCGGGTGGCTCGGCTGGCCACCGTGGATGCGTCCGGACGTCCCCACCTGGTGCCCGTGGTGTTCGCCGTGGAGCGACAGACCGTCTACAGCGCGGTCGACGCCAAGCCGAAGGCGACGACGTCCTTGCGGCGGTTGGCCAACGTCCGGGCGAACCCGGCCGTCGCCCTGCTCGTGGACCACTACGACGACGTCGACTGGTCGCAACTGTGGTGGGTGCGGGCCGACGGCGTGGGCAGGGTGCTCGACATGGGGGACCGCGAGTCGCAACGGGCGATCGCGTTGCTGGCGGAGCGCTATCCGCAGGACCGGGAGAACCCGCCCCCGGGACCGGTGCTCGCCGTCGACGTCGAGCGGTGGTCCGGATGGTCGGCCCGCCCGGTAGACGGGGTCTCCTGACCCTGTGACAGACCCTGAGGCTGCATCCCACGGTTCTGTGACCCGCCCGGCCGACGGGCGGTTGCCTGCGCGAGTTGCCGAGACGTGGGACGTCCTGGTCGCCTCGGACCCGGGTCTGCTGCGGCTGCGCCTCGGCGTACGCGCGGTCGTCGCGGTGCTGCTCGTCGTGGCGGTCGAGCCGTTCGTCGCCCCGCTGGTCGGCATCCCCACCATCGTGGCGACGCTGCTCGGCGGCATGGTCGCCATGAACGGTTCGTTCGCGACGTCGAGCCGCGCGCCCCGTGACGCCGTCCGGACCGCCGCGCTGTTCCCCGTCGCCGTACTGGCCGGAGTCCTGCCGGCGTGCCTGTCCGTCGGGCACCACGAGGCGGTGCTCGCCGGGTTCGTGGTGGCCATGGTCGCCGCGGTGTATGTCCGGCGGTTCGGCCCGCGTTGGTTCATGTACGGCATGCTGGCGTGGTTCGCGTACTTCTTCACCGTCTTCGTCGGCTTCCGCCTCGCGCAGTTGCTCGACGTGCTGGCGATCGTGGGGGCGGCGACCGCTTGCGTCGCCGTCGCGGCTGGGCTGCTGGTGCCCGACCGGCCCGACCGGATGCTCGCCGCGGCGATCCGTGCCTTCGACCTGCGCGTCGCGGCGCTGACGGCGGCCAGCCGCGACGCGCTGATCGGCCGGCTGGCGCCGCAGCGGATCGAACGCACGCTGCACGGGCGGAGTTTCCGGGTGGTCGAGGCGGCGCTGGTCATCGACGGCTACCTGGCCGACGTCCAGGGCGGCGACGGGTGGGCGGCATCGGTCCGGCACGCTCTGCTCGACGCGGAACTCGCCGCCGAGGAGCTCGCGGCAGTCGCCGGTTACCTGGCGACGGCCCCGGACGTACCGCCTGACGCGCGGGCCGGGCTTGCGGCCGGGCTGGACGCCGTCCGCCGGCACGAGCACGAGGCCGCCGCAGAGGCGGCCGACCTGCTCGAGCGGGCGGCTGTCGCCGCGCCGGACGCCGGGGCCTCGGACGAGACGGGGTGCCGGCTGCTCGACGCCGCCGCTGTCCTGCGCCTGTTCGACGAGGCGCTGCACGCGTGCCTGCCCGAGGCACCCCCGCACGTGGGGGCGTACCAGCCCGCGGTGACGCTGTTCCTCGGTAACCTGCCCGGTGCGATCGGCTCGGCCAGCGCCGCCCTCGCCGAACGGACATCGTGGTGGTCCCGCTGGTCGGTCAACACCCGCATGTGCGTCATCGCGGCCGTCGCCGGTTCGCTCACCGTCGCCGCCGGTGACCTGCTGTCGCCCACCCGGTTCTACTGGGCCGTGCTCGCGTGTTTCCTGACCCTGACCGGGACGTTCACCACCGGCGAGATCGTCGTCAAGGGAGGCAGCCGGGTCGTCGGAACAGTGGCGGGCCTGCTCACGGCGGCGGTCGCCGTGCACGTCACAGGGCGGCATGACGGCGCAGTCGTCGCGGTCATGGTGATGTGCGTCTTCCTCGGCCTGTACTTCTTCCGGGTCTTCTACGCCGTCATGGCCTTCGCCGTCACGACGATCATGGGCCTGCTCTACAACGTGTTGCGCGAGTTCACCGACCAGCTGCTGCTGCTGCGGCTGGCAGAGACCGTGCTGGGCTGCGGGATCGCCATTGCCGTCGCTCTCGTGGTCCTGCCGCTGCGGACGGGGGACGTCCGCGAGGCCGCCCGGCAGGAGTTCGTCGACGAGCTGGCCGGGCTGCTGGCCGACGTCCGCGACCGCCTCGCCGGCGAAGAGAAGAGCGCCGACCTGTTGCTCGACATCCGTCACCTGGACGCACGCCTTCACCAGTTGGCGCTCGTCGCGCGCCCCGCCGGTGGCGCCACCCTGATCGGCCTCACCGGCCGCCGGGCGACCGCGATGCTGCAGCGGTACACGGAGGCGGCCTACCGCGCCCGGGCCCTGGCCGTCACCGTGGCGGACCTGGAGCCCGGCCACCACCCTGCGCTCGCGGCAGCGTGCGAGGAACTGCGCGGCCGGCTGCTGGGCGGGGAACCGGTTGCGGTCCACGTTGCGTGCGAAGGGGATCCGGCGCACCGGCGGATCCGCCGACTCCTCGGCGACCTGGCGGTCGCAGTTGCCGGCGTCGCCGTCGGCACCGGCCGGCCCGGTTTGCGGGAAGCGGCGGCCGACCGCAGCATGGACGCATGAAACTAGGTCTGCAGGTTCCCGACTTCACCTGGCCCGGCAACCCGAAGAGCCTCGGCCCGACCTTCGGCCGGATCGCCCGATCCGCCGAGGCCAGCGGCATGTCGAGCTTCTGGGTGATGGACCACTTCTTCCAGATCGAGATGATCGGGCCCCCGGAGCACGAGATGCTCGAGGGGTACTCCGCGCTGGCGTTCGCCGCGGCCGTCACGGAGCGCATGCATCTCGGCACGATGGTCACGGGCGTGACCTACCGGTATCCCGGGATCCTCGTGAAGACAGTCACCACGCTGGACGTCCTGTCCGGTGGCCGCGCCTACTTCGGCGTCGGGGCCGCCTGGAACGAGCAGGAGCACCGCGGCCTCGGCATCCCGTTCCCGCCGCTGTCCGAGCGGTTCGAGCGCCTCGAGGAGACGCTGCAGATCGCGCGGCAGATGTGGGCCGGCGACGACAGGCCGTACGTCGGAAAGCACTACCAGCTCGACCGACCGCTGAACTCGCCGCCAGCTCTCCAGCAGCCCCACCCGCCGATCCTCGTCGGCGGCTCGGGTGAGAAGAAGACGCTGCGCCTCGTCGCCCAGTACGCCGACGCGTGCAACATCTTCGAGGCCGGTCTCGACGTCGTGCGCCACAAGCTCGAGGTGCTGCGCGCTCACTGCGAGGCCGTCGGCCGTCCGTACGCCGACATCGAGCGGACCTCACTCGGGCGGCTCACCCTGTCGCGCGACGGCCGGGACGGGACCTCCACCGTGGACCAGGCGGTGGAGCGGTTCGGTGCGCTGGCCGCGGTCGGCGTCGACCAGGCCCTGGTGAGCTTCCCGAACGTGTACGACGAGGCGGCCTTCGAGCTCCTGCCCGAGCTGATCTCGCAACTGGAGGGCATCGTCCCCGAGGGCCGCTGACGGCTGTCTCTTCGCCCGCGGTGGAGGGGTGCCGGTCGCCGCGTACCGTGCACGCGCTGTCACGCTGCGACACGGCCCTCGCCGGCGGCGAATTCAGGCGTACCGTCGGGCTTGCTCCAGTTGCAGTTTCCGGTACGCACCCTGGAGGTGCAGACCATGACTGACCCCTCCGGCACCCCGCTGACCTCGGTCGTCCTCGCGGCCCACCAGCGCATCGGCCGACTCGTCTCCGCGGCCGAGGAGTTTCACGGACCGCAGGCGGCCGGTCGTGAACGCTGGTCTGCCGCCAGCACCGTGCTGTCCACCCATCTGGCCGCGATGGAGCGCGCGGTGTACCCGGCTGCGGTGAAACACGCGTCCGGGGGGCGGGGGCACGTGGCCGGTCAGCTGCGCGCCGCCCGGGCCGTGGCGCTGGCCATCCGGGACCTGGAACATCAGCTGTACGGCGATTTCTTCGCCCCCCAGCGGAGTGTGGCGCTGTCCCAGGAAGCGGTCCGTCCCGTGCTCGACGACTATCTGCAGGGGGAGCGCGAACTCGTCCAGAACCTCGTCGACGGCCTGACCGGGAGCCAGGAACGGTCGGTGGCTCAACGGCTCACCGTCGCCCAGGAGATCGGCGCCTCGCGCCCGCATCCGCATGTGCCTCTTCGTTGGCCCTTGTCCGCCGTGGCGTTCTGGTTCAACCGCAACTGGGACGCGCTGCTCGACGTCCTCGACAACCGGATCGCCGCGGAGAGTCGCCCGCGGCAGACCGTCCCGGTGGGGCGCTGGGGTCACTACCTGACGGGCTTGCCCCTGTCACAGCAGCCGCCGCAGGTGCCGCACCCTCGGGCGCAGATGCGGCAACCCGACCGCCAAGCGGAGCGGCCCGGTGACGCCCCGTGACGACAAGGGGTTGGGGAAGCTGAGGCAGTGACAGACCGGCACGACGGCCCTACTCTGCGCCGCATGACCGCCAAATTGACTGTCCTGTATGCCACCCCGGAGGATCCGACAGCCTTCGAGAAGCACTACCTCGAAGTCCACATGCCGCTGATCCCCTCGCTGCCCGGGCTTCAGCGCGCGGAGGCCGCCCGGTTCCTGCCCGGCCCGGACGGGAATCCGCCGCCGCTCTACCGCATCGCGGAGCTGTGGTTCGCGGACACCGCTGCGATCCAGGCCGCCCTGGGATCGGAACAGGGTGCCAAGGTCGCGGCCGACTACGCCCAGATCGCGCCGGCCGGCAGCCAGATCCTCATCGCCGAAGTCGACGACCTGGGCTGACGACGGCCAGCACCCCGCGGCCGCTCCTGGTTTCGTCACCCTGCGGAGCGGCCTGGTGGCGCGCCGTAGAACCGTCCGGACGGAAGCCGGAACCGACGGCGCAGACACCCACAACAGTCGCCGTCGCGGGGCAGACACCCACCGGGTGGGGCTGTTAGCGTCGTCGCCCCCTCGGCTGGAGGCTTCATGTTCCGTCGCCCTTCCACGTCACCGCATGCCCGACTTCTCGCAGCAGTTGCCGGCTGCGTCCTCACGGCGGCTGCCCTGGTGGGCGTCGCCGCGCCGGCGCAAGCCATCTACGGCGGACAGAGCGTCGACCCGAGCGCGTTCAGGTTCCTCGTGATGCTCAGCTCGCCGAAACTCCTGCGTTGTGGCGGCTCCCTCGTCGCGCCGGACATCGTGCTCACCGCGGCGCACTGCGTGGCCGGTGACGCCGGGCCGTACACGGTGACCTTCCACTTCGGGCAGCCGGACGCCTATCAGGTCGGGTTGAGCGCCCCGCCGATCGCCAACCCCGGCTTCCAGGCGGGTGGCACCGACGACGTGGCGGTGCTGCGGCTGAACAGGGCCGTCAGCGAGCCGACCATCGCGATCTCGGACACGGAGCCGCCGATCGGTACGGCGTTCACCGCCGCCGGCTACGGCTGCACGACCGCCATCACGAAGAGGTGCAAACTGCCGACGACGCTGCGGCTCATGTCGGCGACCGTCGTCGCGGACACCAGCTGCCCACTGGACGACGGCACGTCACATCTGTGCGGGCAGAGCGCCACCGCCCAGGCCGAACCCGGGGACAGCGGGGGACCGCTGATCTGGCAGGTCGGAGGCGTGCAGATGCTCGGCGGCATCGTGGCGACCGCCTACACGACAGGTGGGCTGAACAACGGCTACACCTCCACGGCCGTCGAACTGCCGTGGATCAGGAGCGCGATGGCCGGTGCAGCAGCTGCACCGGCAACCGGCTGACGGACCGCCTCACGGACCCGCCTCGGTGACGGGCAGGTAGACCCGGCCACCCTGGCGGGCGAACTCGTCGGACATCTCCCGCATGCCGGCCTCCACGGCGGCCGCCTCGTCAAGCCCCTTCTGTTCGGCGTACCTGCGCACGTCCTGGCTGATGCGCATGGAGCAGAAGTGCGGTCCGCACATCGAGCAGAAGTGCGCGGTCTTGGCCGGTGCCGCGGGCAGCGTCTCGTCGTGGAAGTCGCGCGCCGTGGTCGGGTCGAGTGCCAGGTTGAACTGGTCCTCCCAGCGGAATTCGAACCGGGCGTCCGACAGCGCGTCGTCCCACGCCTGCGCGCCCGGGTGCCCCTTGGCGAGGTCGGCCGCATGCGCGGCGATCTTGTACGTGATGACGCCGGTCTTCACGTCGTCCCGATGCGGCAGACCCAGATGCTCTTTCGGCGTGACGTAGCAGAGCATCGCGGTGCCGTACGACGCGATCGTCGCCGCGCCGATGGCGCTGGTGATGTGGTCGTAGCCGGGCGCGATGTCCGTCGTCAGAGGCCCGAGTGTGTAGAAGGGCGCCTCGCTGCAGACCTCGAGCTGCAGGTCCATGTTGGCCTTGATCTTGTTCAGCGGCACGTGCCCTGGCCCCTCGACCATGACCTGCACGTCGTACTCCCACGCGACCTTGGTCAGCTCGCCGAGGGTGCGCAGCTCGCTGAACTGCGCGTCGTCGTTGGCGTCGGCCACGCAGCCGGGCCGCAGCCCGTCGCCGAGGGAGAACGTCACGTCGTACTGCGCCATGAGCTCGCAGAGTTCGCGGAAGTTCGTGTAGAGGAAGTTCTCCTGGTGGTGCGCCAAACACCACGCGGCCATGATCGACCCACCGCGCGACACGATGCCGGTCTTGCGCGACGCCGCCAGCGGGACGTAGCGCAGCAGGACGCCGGCGTGCACGGTGATGTAGTCGACGCCCTGCTCGAACTGCTCGACCAGGGTGTCCCGGTAGATCTCCCAGGTGAGTTCCTCCGCCTTGCCGCCGACCTTCTCCAGCGCCTGGTAGATCGGGACGGTGCCGATGGGCACCGGGCTGTTCCGGACGATCCACTCGCGGGTGGTGTGGATGTTCCGGCCCGTCGACAGGTCCATGACCGTGTCGGCACCCCAGCGCGTCGACCACGTCATCTTGTCGACCTCCTCCTCGATGGAGGACGCCACGGCGCTGTTGCCGATGTTGGCGTTGATCTTCACCAGGAAACCCCGCCCGATGATCATCGGTTCGCTCTCGGGATGGTTCACGTTCAGCGGCATCACGGCCCGACCGCGTGCCAGCTCGTCCCTGACGTACGCCGGGTCGACGCCTTCCCGCAGCGCGACGAACTCCATCTCGGGGGTGACGACGCCGCGGCGGGCATAGCCGAGCTGGGTGACGTTCGTGCCGGGCAGCCCACGGCGTGGACGTCGTCCGCTGTGGTCGAAGACGCTGTCGAGATCCCTGTGGTCGTGGACCTTCAGCCCGTTGTCCGCTGGTTCGACCGGCCGGCCGTCGTACGGCACGGTGTCGCCGCGCTCCTCGATCCACGGCGCCCGCAGCGCGGGCAGGCCCAGCCGGATGTCGGTGCGCAGGTCGGCGTCCCCGTACGGGCCGCTGGTGTCGTAGAGCACGACGCTGTCGCCGGTCGTGAGGACGACCTCGCGCATGGGAACACGTAGATCCGGGCGGCTGCCCGGCAGGTAGGTCTTGCGCGAGCCCGGGAAGCTGGTGCCCTGGGTGATGGACTGATCATGGATCGCCGTCATGACGGCTCCTCCCTACGCCGGCATGAACCGGATCAGGTACGAACGGTCGACGGCCGGTCCTGCCGTCTTCTCAGCCTCGGCGTGAGGCTCCCGCGGGTCGGGGTGGACAGTACGCGCACCGCGGCAGGGGCCAGCACCGCGGGGGTGGTCGGCGGGGCCGGAGGTTCCCCAGCACCACAGGAAACTCCGGACACGGGGAGGACTACCCTGCCCCTGTTGTGTGCGGGAGCCCGGACGACCGGGCTGAGAGGGCGGCTGTTCCTGCCGCCGACCGCTGGGACCTGATCCGGATCATGCCGGCGTGGGGAGCACACCGTGATGACGCGAAGCGTGCCGTCGGCGCGCGACGGGGCGGACAGCCTCGTGCTGGGACGACTGCACGTCGTCACCGACACGCGTGCCGGACGACGCCCGCTCGAAGCGGTCGCCGGCGCTCTCGCCGGTGGCGCTCCAGTCATCCAGGTGCGCGCCAAGGGCTGCACCGACCGGGAGCTGTACGACCTCGCGCTTCGGGTGGCCGCGGCCTGCCGGGAGCACGGCGCCCTGTGTGTGGTGGACGACCGTCCTGACATCGCGCTGGCCGTCGGCGCGGACGGCACGCATCTGGGGGTGCACGACCTGCCGGTGGCGGCGGCCCGCCGCGTCGCGGGTGCCGGTCACCTGCTGGGCGGGACGGCGCGCGATGTCGCGCAGGGCCGGGCCCTGGTCGCCGCCGGCGCGACGTACCTCGGGGTCGGACCGGCCTACGCGACCACGACGAAGGACGGGCTGCCGGCGCCACTCGGTGCGGCGGCCGTCGGTGAGGTCGCGGCCGGCGTGCAGGTGCCGGTCATCGCGATCGGCGGCATCACCGCCGAGCGGGTGCCGGAGCTGCTGGCGGCCGGGGTCCACGGGGTCGCGGTGGTCGGTGCAGTCTCCGACGCGGCCGACCCGAGCGTCGCGACGCGGCGGCTGCTCGCCGCGCTGGGAGCGGGCCCGCGATGACCCAGTCGGATGTCGTCATCGCCGGCGGCGGGCTCATCGGGGTCGCGGTGGCCTGGCGGGCTGCCCTGCGGGGCCTGACGGTCCAGCTCGTGGACGACGCCCCGGGCAGCGGCGCGTCGTACGCGGCGGCCGGGATGCTCGCGCCGGTGTCGGAGGCGTCGTACGGCGAGGAGCGCCTGCTCGCCCTGGCCCGGGCATCCTTGGCGACGTACCCCGGGTTCGTCGCCGAGCTCGAAGAGGCCTCGGGCATGTCGGTCGGGCTGCGGACGCACGGCACGTTGCTCGTCGGCTTCGACGAGGACGACATGCGCGTCGTCGCCGACCTGCACGCGTTCCACGGTGAGCTGGGTCTGTCCGCCGAGCGTCTGACCGCGAGCGCCTGTCGCCGGGTCGAGCCGTCGTTGACGACCCGCCTGCGCGGTGGGCTGCACGTGCCTGGCGACCACTCGGTGGACGCGCGCTCGCTGCATGCGGCCCTGCTCACAGCGGCGCGGCGGGCAGGGGCCGAGTTCGTGCCGGCCCGCGCCGCGTCGCTACTGGTCGAGCACGGACGGGCTGTCGGGCTCCGCCTCCCGGACGGCGGGACGGTGTGCGGTGGTTCCGTCGTCCTGGCGTTGGGGGCCTGGAGCGGAGTCCTGCCCGGGGTGCCGGCCGGCGCGGTCCCGGTGCGTCCGGTGAAGGGGCAGATCCTGCGGTTGCGCGGTGACCAGTTGCTCGCCGGCACCGTTCGCGGTGTGGTCCGCGGGCGGTCGATCTACCTCGTGCCGTACGGCCCGGACGGTCTGATCGTCGGCGCGAGCGTGGAGGAGCAGGGGTACGACGGGCGCGTCACGGTCGGCACGGTGCACGAGTTGTTACGGGACGCGCTCGAGCTCGTGCCCGGCCTGACCGAGCACGAGCTCGTCGAGACGCTCGCCCGTTGGCGGCCCGGCACCCCCGACAACGCACCGCTCATCGGTTCGAGCTCGTTACCCGGACTGCTGCTCGCCACGGGCCACTACCGCAACGGTGTGCTCTTGACGCCCGTCACGGCGGACGCCGTTGCCGAGCTGCTGGTCACCGGCGTGCAGCCCGAGGTGGTTGCCGAGGTCGCGCCGTACCGGTTCCACACGGAGGTGCTGCGATGAAGGTCACGGTCAACGGGGAGCAGGCGACCCTGGACGACGCGACGACGGTCGCGGCGCTCGTGGCGGCCCGCGCGGACGAGCGCCGGCGGGTCGCCGTCGCTCTGAACGGTGCGGTGGTGCCGCGCAGTGCATGGTCCTCGACCACGCTCGCCGCAGACGACTCGGTCGAGGTGCTCGTCGCCGTGGCCGGAGGATGACCATGGCGTGCATCGACGATCCGTTCGAGCTGGCCGGGGAGACGTTCACGTCCCGCCTGCTGCTGGGCACCGGCGGAGTGCCCAGCATGGACGTGCTCGAGCGCGCGCTCGTCGCGTCGGGGACACAGATCGTGACGGTGGCGCTGCGCCGCGTCGCGGCCGCGGCACACGGCTCGCTGGTCGAGGTGGTGGAGAAGGCGGGGGTGCGGCTACTGCCGAACACGGCCGGTTGCATGACCGCACGTGAGGCGGTGCTCACGGCGCAACTGGCCCGTGAGGCGTTCGCAACGGACTGGGTGAAGCTGGAGGTCATCGGCGACGAGCTCACCCTGCTGCCGGACCCGGTCGAGCTCCTCGAGGCGGCGGAACAGCTTGTGCAGCAAGGCTTCCGGGTCCTGGCCTACACGAGCGACGACCCGATCGTGGCGCGCCGGCTGGCCGACGTGGGTTGTGCGGCGGTCATGCCGCTCGGGTCGCCCATCGGCAGTGGGCTCGGCATCCGCAACCCTCACAACATCGCGCTGATCCGGGAAGCCCTCGACGTACCCGTGGTCCTGGATGCCGGCATCGGTACGGCGTCGGATGCCGCCCTGGCCATGGAGCTGGGCTGCGACGCCGTCCTCCTGGCCTCCGCGGTGACCCGGGCGCGTGACCCCGAGCGGATGGCCCTTGCCATGCGGCACGCCGTCGAGGGCGGCCGGCTGGCCCGGTGCGCCGGGCGGATCCCGCGGCGCTGGCATGCGCAGGCGTCCACGCCGTTCGACGGGCGGCCGGAGCTGTGATCCTGCCCCGGTTGCTGGTGCTGACCGATCGCCGTGCCTGCCTGCGGCCGCTCCCGGACGTCGTCGCGGCCGCCGTGGAGGGTGGAGCGCGCGCCGTCGTCCTGCGCGAGAAGGACCTGCCGCCCCCGGACCGTGCGCTGCTGGCCGAGAGGCTGCACCGGTTGCTCGCGCCGGTCGACGGCCTGCTGATCGTCGCCGGCGGCGGTACGGAGGCGGCCGCGGTGCACCTGGGTTCTGCCGAATCCTTGCCCGACCCGCGGCCGCTGCTGCTGGGTCGGTCCTGCCACTCCGGCAGCGAGGTCGCCCGGGCCGCCGTCGAGGGCCTCGACTGGGTCACGGTGTCGCCGGTCCACCCGACCACGTCCAAACCCGGGTACGGGCCCGCGCTCGGCCACGACGGCCTGGCGGCACTGTGCCTGACGCCCGGTGCGCCGAAGGTCTACGCCCTCGGCGGAGTCGGCCCCGGCAGTACCACGGCCTGTCTGTCCGCGGGTGCGTACGGCGTGGCGGTCATGGGAGCGGTGATGCGGGCAGAGGACCCCGCTCGCTGCGTCGAGCTCCTGACAGGGGAGCTGCCCGTGGACCGGAGCGTGCGGTGAATCCGCCGGTGGCCCTGACGATCGCCGGCTCGGATTCCGGCGGTGGTGCTGGGATCCAGGCCGACCTCAAGACGTTCGCCGCCCTCGGGGTCTTCGGAACCTCCGCCATCACCGCCGTGACGGCACAGAACACCCGCGAGGTCCGGACCGTGCACCCGCTGCCGGTGGAGGTCGTGCTCGCGCAGGTCGGCACTGTCCTCGACGACCTGCCCGTGAGGGCGGTGAAGACCGGACTGCTTGCCACGCAGACCATCGTGGTGGCGGTCGCGGAGCTGGCTGCCGCCGGCGGCCTGCCGAACCTGGTCGTCGATCCGGTGATGGTTTCCTCCAGCGGTCACCGGCTGCTCGAGAGGGCCGCCGAGCACGCGTACGTCGAGCTGTTGCTGCCGCACGCGCGGGTCGTCACCCCGAACCTGTTGGAGGCGCAGGCGCTGCTCGGCCGGACGATCCGGACGCTGGCCGACCAGCACGCGGCCGCGCGTGCGCTGGGGGAGCTGGGACCCGCCACGGTGGTCCTCAAGGGTGGGCACGAGGTGAGCGACTCGGGAACCGCTGCGGTCGACGTCGTCTGGGACGGGGCCACGACTTACCAGCTGGAATCCAGGCGCATCACCACCACCAACAACCACGGCACGGGCTGCACGCTCGCCTCCGCCATCGCCGCCGGGCTCGCCCGCGGGCTTGACACCGACGCCGCGATCCGTGCCGCGAAGGACTACGTCACGCGCGCGATCGCCGGCAGCGTCGGCTGGCAACTCGGCGGCGGATACGGCCCCCTCGACCATTTCGGATGGACGACGGCTTGACCGTCGCTTCACGCACCGGAGGTCGTCACCCCGGGGGTCGGTGATTTCCGGGGTCGGTGGGTACCGACGGCGACAAGCTGCGCGCGTTCTACGCAGAGTTGTTCGACTGGAAGATCGACGCGGACAACAGGTGAAGTACGCCTCATCAAGGCGGCGACCTAGTCCTCGGCCCGTTCCCGGCGCCGGACCCCTCGACAACCCTGCACTGCCTGGCGACGATGGGGGTCGGGCCTGGCCGCCATGTGATGACTGGAGGCCGACGGAGGCCCCGTCCCAGCACCGGCAGCGGGAGGAACGGGACATGTGCAACATCGGCGTGGAGCGCCTCATGGTCGACTTCGAGCCCGTCCAGGTCGAGCCCCCGGTCGAGCCGGCCGCGGACCGACCGTCGGAGCAGGAGCCGGCGGTGAGCATTCCGGATCCGGTCGAGGTGCCCGCGTGACCGCTGCCCCCGCAGTCGTCGGCGAACCCGCCCTGGTGCCCGGTGAGTTGCGCGGCTACCGGCAGTTCCACCTGCTCGGCGACGGGCTCTACCCGCTGGTGCACCGTGCCTCCGGCCCCTGGGACGGGCGGCAGGAGGAGGCGCGCTGCGCCAGTGGCGGCGACCACTCCTGCCCGGCGGCGGACTGCCGCTGCGGCCTGTACGCCTGCTACCGGCCGGGCAGCGCGACCGTCGCCCTCGGCGGCGCCAACGCCGTCATCGCCGCCCGCGGGCGTTGCATCCTGGGCGATCGCGGTTTCCGGGCCGCCAGTGCCCGGATCGAAGCGGTCGCGCTCCCGGGGTCCGTGCGCTGGCGGCCAGGGGCCGCGTCCCGGATCCGGCGGCTGCTCGCCGAGCGGTACCCGGACACGCGCGTCTACGGCTCGACGCGCCGCATGCTCAGGGAGCATCCGCCGCAGGACGTCCGCGGGCTGGGGATCATGCCTGCCCGCGACCCCAGCCGCGGCTACCGGTCTGCGGCCGCCGCCCTCTGGGCCGGCTTCGTCGTCGCCGGCTACTCCTTGGCCCTGCTGCCACGGGGGACGGTCGCGCATGCCGGCGCGCGATGGTGGCCCCTTGTGGTCCTGGTGGTCGTGGTCTGGCAGGCGGCGCTCATCTGGCTGCTCGGCCGGCTCATGGCCGAACAGACGCCGGATCACCACGGCACGGCGCAGGCGGCGGACCCGTCCGCCGGGAGCTAGCGGGCCGGAGCGCCCGGGCTGGATCGGTGTGGTCGCTCAACCCGTCGCAGTGTCGTTCCGCTCGGCTCGCCGTTGCGTATGTATCAGCGGGCCTGTGGGCGGCTCCGCAGGGAGGCCCGCACGTTGCCGTCCCTGAGGAGGTCGCGAACCGTGACGAAGCCCCTGCCGGTAGTGGAGCTCGGTGGCGTCCGGTACCTGCGCGTCCAGACATACGGAGGCGAGCGCATCCATCTGGTCATGGAGCAGGCGGCGCATGTACGGCTCATCGCGATGGCCAGCCGCCAGCCCGGCCCGGAGCCGGCGGTGAACGACACCCTGCTCCGCTTCTGGCAGCGGGACGCCGCGCGCGGCCGGGACTCGTCGCACGCCGACTTCCTCGACTACGACTCCGACGCGTACCGGGCGCGCGAGTGGCACGCCAAGACGCTCTGCTCCCGGGAATGGCACTCGTTCGTCACCGCGGGACGGGAGCGGGAGCTGGCTGCGCGACGGCCGCATCAATGGCGGCCGGACGTCCGCTGCTCGGCGTGTGGCGACGTGCTGGCCGGACTGCTCAGCGACGTCGCGGAGTTCCGGTCCGGGACCCGGTATGAGGATGCCTGGCCTGACGTACGCCGGCCGTTCACCGACGAGGAGGAGCACGCCCGGGTGGCGCGCGATCGCGACGCCCTGGACACCTTCGACCGGGTCCTCCGGGGCGGGGTCCCGTCGCGGGCCGTGCCCGGTGACAGCCTGGGGAGCGCAGGATGAGGCTCGACGTTGCGAGCCGCGGCGGGGGTCGAGGGTCGACCGGCGGCGCGGGAGCGCCCGCACCGCCTGGACGGCCCCGCCCGTCCGTGACAGGGCGCCCGGCGGGACTGCTCCCAGCCGTGGAACGAAGGTGGCCTCGCTGTGGCCGGTACCGACGCAGCTTCGCTCATGTGGCGTGCCGTCGCACGTCTCGGCTCGGCGGTCGTCCTGGGTGCCGTCGCCGTCACCGCCTACTTCGCAGTCCCTTATCCGAATGATCTGCCCACCCGGCTGAAGCTGGGCACGAGCCTCTTGGGGCTGCTGCTCCTGGCCGCCCTCATGTCCCGCTTGGTCCTGCGGCACTTCTTCGGCCCGGTGGGCGGCAGGGTCAGCATCGAGCTGCTGCTCGTCGCGATCCTGATCTCGGTGTTGCTGTTCGGGTTCGCCTACCACACGGTGGCCATCGGTCGGCCGGGGCAGTTTCTCGGCCTGCACACGCGCCTGGACGCCCTGTACTTCTCTCTCGCCACCATGAGCACGGCCGGCTCCGGGAACATCTACCCCGTCGGTCAGCTGGCCCGCGGGCTCGTGGTCGGCCAGCTGATCTTCGACGTGGCGATGGTGACCGCGGCTCTGTCAGTCGTCAGCGGCCGGATGCGGACGTGGACGAGGCGCCGCGACCAGGCCGAGCGCGGAAGACGGGCTGCCGACCGGTGACCTTCAGGGCGGCCGCGGGAAGAGCCAGCCGTGGAAGTGCTCTCGGCCGTCGCCCCAGAAGTGCATGTGCACCCGGCCCAGCCGTCCAGCGGTCCAGCGGTCGACCGTGCGCCGCAGGCGTCGCAGTCGACGCCGTCCACCCTGCTCAGTGGCGGCTCCGGCAGCGCCGGCAGCGACAGCCGCTTGAGTCCCTTCAGGTGACCTCGATCAAGGTCGTCGCCACGAGCAAGCCTGTTCCCGGCGGCTGGACAGCACAACCACGGCCGTTCACCCTGTGGTCGTCTGCCGGCGCAGATCCGAACGCTGGACCTGCCTGCCGGGCTAGCACCGCGGCACGGACCGCCTTGGTGGCGCGTGAGTGGGAGGCCGAGATGGCAGCGCCGGACGACACCGATCGCGGGCTGGTAGTCACGCTGGGACGGCTGGAGGTGGACATCCCGCGCTCCCTGGGCTACTTCGGGGCGGTGGCCCTAGCGGTGTCCTGCGGGGTCATCGACCCGCCTCTGGGTGTGTTCATCGCCGCGGTCCCCCTGCTGAAGCTGCTCGGCAAGAGCGACCTGCCGTGGCCGCTTCGGTTCGTCTCGCAGGTGGTCGACGGGGCGGCCCAGCCGGTCGGGGGCGACGCGGAAGGGACCGTACGGGTGCGAGACCCGAACGAGCAGGCCGCCGCGGACATCGCCACCGCGGAGGCTGCCGAACGCGGCGAGCAACGCAAGGCGGCGCGATCGTCAAGGAGAACCGGGGCGGCCGTCGGTGGCGGGCAGGCCTGACCCCGGCAGAGGCATGCGGTCAGGAGCCCCTAGTCGATCGCGTCCGCCACGGCGGTCCGCTGGGCGCTCCAGCGAATCTCATCAGCAGCTGGCCGTTGCCCACTTCTCGTTCCTGGTACGTCGGGCACCGCCCAGCCGGGCTGAATCGGTGGGTCGCCCACCGGCGTGCTGGCCGCGGGCGGCGGGTACGCCGCCCGTATGGATCATTCCCGAGCACCGGTTCTCGAGGCGCTGTCGCAGTTCCGGACCGACGATCATGAGGTCTATGGGCCGCCCGGCCATAAGCAGGACGGGGGGTGGACCCACGGGTCCTCGCGTTGCTCGGGCAGGACCTGTTTCGCGCCGACGTGCTGACCCTGAACGGGTTGGATGACCGCATCGAGAGCGCCGACATCATCGGGCAGGCGCAGGAGCTGATGGCGGACGACGTCGGTGCCCGGCATTCGTTCTTCTAAGACTGACAGACGTCGTTTACAGCGGGTCTCCTCATGTGAGAAGGAGATCCAATGGACGAACGCGAGCAGCAGCGCAAGATCCGTCATCGGCTGGCGGTGCTTAGGCACGCCGAGGAGGTCAGCGGCAGCGTCGCGGCTACCTGCCGGTACTACGGCATCAGCCGGCCGACCTTCTACAAGTGGCGCAACCGCTTCGACGAGGACGGCGAGCAGGGCCTACGGGACCGATCCTCGGCCCCGCTCAACAGCCCGAAACTGACCAGCACCGACATCGTCGGAAAGATCATCTACCTGCGGCAGAGCTATCACTTCGGACCGCTGAAGATCTCGATGTACCTCAAGCGGTACCACGACATCGAGATCAGCAGCTCTGGCGTCTGGCGGGTTCTGGTCCGCCTGGACATGAACCGGCTGCCGGCGTCGCAGCGCTACAAGCGCAAGCAGACGCGCTGGAAGCGCTACGAGAAGGCCCGCCCCGGCCATCACGTCCAGATCGACGTCAAGTTCCTGGAACCACTGCCTGGCGTCGGCAAGCGCACGTACTACCAGTACACGGCGATCGATGACTGCACCCGCTTGCGCGTGCTGCGCGTCTACCGCAAGCATGATCAAAAGACCGCGATCCAGTTCCTCGACTACGTCCTCGAGAAGCTCCCGTTCCAGGTTGAGACGATCCAGACCGACAACGGCTCAGAGTTCCAAGCCGCCTTCCACTGGCACATCCTTGACCGCGGCATCAAGCACACCTACATCCGGCCGGCGACACCCCGCCTGAACGGCAAAGCATCGAGCGCTCCCACCGCATCGACGCCGAGGAGTTCTACCGGCTCCTCGAAGGAGTCGTCATCGACGACAGCGCGCTGTTCACGGACAAGCTGCAAGAATGGGAGAACTTCTACAACTTCCACCGGCCACACGGCGGCCTGGGCGGGCAGACTCCCTACGAACGGCTCCGACAAAAGGCACACCCGCCCGTAAGCGGCCTCTGTCAGTCGCACAGCTAGCGGCAGGACGGCAGAGACTGCAGGTCCCGTTCAACCAGGGCCAGGTGCTGGCGCAACACCGGCAGGTTGCGCGCGGCGTATGCCCTGACGCGCGCGTCCTTGCCGGCGCTGAGCTCGAGTT
>JAOPWV010000076.1 GCA_025965475.1 Frankiales bacterium
TGCTGCCTGCGTTCGTCGTCTGCGCGCTGAAGGACGCGAACGTCCCACCGTTGCCGGCCAGGTTCACGGCAGCACCGGTCATCGCGAGGGCGAGAAGCAGGATGCGGAGGTGTTTCAAAGGGGCCTCGTCTACCGGTTCAAGGGTGGGCGGATGGCTGCTGGTCTCTGTGCCAGATAGCTACGAGTCGATGTGCCAGGTGAGCCCGAACGTCGACTTCAGGCCCTGAAGGGCGTTCTGGTTCGAGGCCGAGTTCGGAAGGTAGAGCGCGATCTCGAACGTTCTCGCCCCTGCGGCTCCGGTCGCCGCCAAAGGGGTGCCGGAGGTAGCCAGCGCACCGTCGGCTGACACCGGAGCCAGGTCGATCTTCCCGGCCAGAGCGTTGTGGCTCGTGCCGAAGGCACCGATCGTGGTCGTGGCGTTCGAGCTGTTCAGCGTGGTGAGGGTCGACTCACAGGTTCCCGTCGCGCCCGCGACGCCGTACCAGCAGTAGTGCTTGCCGCCGGTCGTCTCCTCGATCGACATGAGCGTCGCTCCACACAGCGGCTTTGCCGTGATGGGATTGAACGCCAGCGTGTTGCCCTCTGTCGTCTTCGCGTCGACACAGTCCCCGGAGGTCGGGGCGTACACGTAGAGCTTGGACGCGTCCAGGGTTCCGTCGTTCTTGACGGTGACAGTGCCTGTCTGCCTCGCAGCGCCTGGCGCGACGTTGGCGCCCGCGAGGAAGGACGAGCAGCCCGCCGTGGCAGCGTTGCCTGCCCCAGCCCCCGAGAAGCAGGCGGTCCCACTGTTGGCGGTGTTGGTCATCGTCAGGGTGCCGGTGGCAAAGGTGTTGCCCGCGTTCGTGGTCTCGGCGTTGAACGAGGCGAACGTGCCGCCCGCGGTGCCGGCAGCGGCCAGCCCGAAGCCGGCTATGGCCAGCAGCAGCTTCTTGGTTCCCAGCATGTCGTCGACTCCCGGTGGTGGCGAATCCTCACCACCAACGTCTGGTAGCACTCGTCGCCCGCGTCAGCATCTAGCACCGAAGGTGCAGATAACAGATGCCGATGACCCAGTTCGGCACGGTCTGTTACGGCCCCCCAGCCAGACGGAAGCCACCTACAGCAGCACCCCCCATTCGGGCGCGCGTCCTCGGCATTTGGCCGAAGCCCGCGAAGTGGCGAGCGGAACTGGACATCACCCCGCCTGTCCAGACGATGCGGCTGGCCGGTCGGGTCAGCCGAGCAGCGGCCAGAGCGCGCCGGGCACAGCGGCCGGCAACGCGGCAAGCCCACCGAACAGGTGCACGGTCGCGGGCACGGTGCCGCGCAGGTACGCCGACGCGGCCGGCGCCAGCGTCGCGCCGGTCAGCAGGAGCGGCGTGCCGCTCGCGCCCAGGACGGGGCCGGCAGCGAGCGCGTCGGGGAAGCTGGTGCCGCTGGCCAGGCCGGCCGCAGCCGCGCCCGGGAAGAAGGTGCGGGCCGCGGTCACCGCGGTGGCGTAGCGGTCGGCGCCCACCACGGCCGTCGCGTTCGGGTAGGCGCGGGCCGACGGGCCGCCGACCGCGTAGAGCTTCGCGCCGGGGTGGGTGGCGAGGAACGCAGCGGTGGCCGCGGCCGGCCGGTCGCCTGCAGTGAGGAGGACGGCGCCGTGGACGTGGGCCGCGGCCGCACCGGCGGCGAGCGCGTCGGCGAAGCCCAGGCCGGTCGTGAGCAGGATCGGTCCGGTCGGGTCGACCGCGGAGGCGATGGCGGCGGCGGTCGCGTAGCGGTCGGAGCCGGCCACCCGGACGACGGTGAAGCCCAGTGCCGCCACCTGGTCGGCGACCGCACTGGAGAGGGCGCTGTCGCCACCCAACAGGTACACGGTCGCGCCCGGGGCCAGCGCGCGGGTCAGCTCGGTGGCTGCGCCGGCGGCGAGCCCGGTGGAGCCGGTGAGCAGCAGTGGGCCCCCCTTGGCGGCGGCCAGCGGGGCGCCGGCGAGCGCGTCGGCGTACCCGTCGGCCCGGGCCAGGACGGCGGCCTGCGCGGCCCCGTCGGCGAACGCACCCTGCGACACGGCGACCGCGGTGGCGATGCGGTCGGCGCCGGCGAGCCGGGCCACCCGGTCGGCCGCGAAGGTCCAGTCCCCGGAGCCGGCGGCGGAGACGCTGTAGGTGAGCGCGTCCACGGTCCGGGTCGAGGCGGCCACGCAGGGCTGCGCGCCGGTGGAGCAGGACGGTACGACGGCGCCGTCGTGGACGACGTGGACATCCGTGGGGAGCGCCCCGGCAGGCAGGCTGGCCGGGGTCAGCGCGAAGCTCACCGTGAGGCCGCCCTGCGGGGCGTCGATCCGCAGACCCTGGGACGCGGCGGCCATGCGGGCCGGCGCGGACGGGGCCTGGAGCGGGGTGAAGGCGACCGTGCCCGCGGCCGGGCTGGTCACCGTCGCGACGACCGGCTGGCCGGCCTGGCTGGAGATGGTCCCGCCGGCCGGGACCGGCGTACCGACGGTTCCGCCGGCCGAACCGCCACCTGACGCGCCACCGGTGCTGCCACCAGCGGATCCACCAGAGGTCGTGGGTGCCGCCGCATCGAGGCCGAGCGCCGTGGAGAGCGCCGACCACTGCGGGCTGCCGAGCCCGGTCACCTGGTCGTAGCCGGCGCCGGCGCTGTAGTAGCCGTTCGCGCCGCTGGTGACGTCGCGGAAGGCGCTCGGGTTCGCGTAGAGGGCCGCGTGGATGTCGCCGATGCCGCTGGTGCGGCCGGCGGTCGACAGCGCGCTCGCGAGCTGGCCGGCCCAGACGGGTGCGCCGAGGCTGGTCCCGCCGAACTTCACCCAGCCGCTGGCGCCGTTCTTCGCGAGGCTCTGTGCGTACCCGCCGAAGCCGTAGGTCGCATCCGCGAGGGAGGAGACGTCCGGGACGAGTCGGCCCGAGCCGGAGACCCCGAGGCTCGACTGGTACGCCGGGCGCCCGAAGACGTTGCTCGTCCCGCCGCCGGACCCGGAGCCCGGGAACGTGGTCGCCGCCGTCGTCGTGGGCGCGACCCCCCAGGCGGTCTCGGCGTACCCCCCGCCGCTGCGGGTCAGGCTGGTGCCGCCGACCCCGACGACGCTCGGCAGCGCGGCCGGGAAGTCGACGCTGAGCCGGCCGTCGGGAGAGCCCCTGACGGCGCAGTCGTAGGCGCCGCTGTCCCCGCTGGCGGCGAAGACCGTGCCGCCGTTCGCGACGATCCGGTTGATGGGATCGGCGAGCGTGAGGGCGTGCCCGCCCGTGTCCGCCTCGCAGCTGCCCCAGGAGACGGAGACGACCTGCACCAGTCCGGCCGCCACGTCGCTGGCGATCCTGTCGTAGACGGCGAGCGAGCCGGAGCTGCTGTTCGGGGCGACGTAGACGCGTTGTTTGGCCTTGGGCGCCGTGGCGAGCAGGCCCTGGGAGTCCAGCGCCGCCTCGACGTCGCCGCCCGAGTTGTCCGGCACGCCGGTGGCGCCCGCCACCGGGATGGTCGTGATCTGGTCGGCGGCCAGCGGGATGCCGGCGGCGGCGGCGTACGTCGTGGCGTCGCCGGGGTTCCACCCGTCGAACTGCACGGTGGCGATGGTGATCCCCGCACCGCCGCCGGTCAGACCGGTGGAGGCGTAGGCCGTCGCCAGGTCACTGCCCGCGTAACCCGTCGGGATGACCGAATGGCGGTAGAGGGGGCGGGTGTCCAGGCCGACCACGTCCCGCACCGTGCCGCGCAGCGCCGCCGGGACGGTCGGGGCCGTGGCGGCGGCGAGGTACCGGGCGGGGCCGCGTCGGTTCCAGCGAGCCGGGACGGCGCGCACCCGGGTACCGAAGGCGGCGGCGGCCTGCTGCGCCGGACCGGACAGGACGACGGTGTGCGCGGTCACCTGGTCCACGCGCAGCCCCTGCTGACGGGCGTAGGCCAGCGCGGGCGCCGCCGTACCGCTCAGCGCGAGGGCGACCTGTACGCGGGACTGATCCGCCGCGGCGGCCGGGTCGGGACCCGCCGCCTGGGCCGGGGCAAGGCCGGTGGCGAACAGGGCGCTCACGAGCAGGCAGCCGAGGATCAGTCGACGCAACAACAAGAGGGGGGACTCCTAGCAGACGAGGGCTCATCTGCCTCTTCGGCCAGGTTTGTCCGGATCTGAAGGGCTGGTGACGCGGACCCCCCGAACGGGCCATGCGCCGCGCCGCCTTCATGATCCGGTGGTTGGCGCCGATATGTGACACGGTGGGACGGATCATGAGACGGCTCTCGGCGGTGCTGGCCGCTGCACTGGTGTTGGCGGGCGCGCCTGTCCTGGCCGCGCACGCGGCCGGCGAGGCGTACGACGTCCCGGCCGACGGCGCGTTGCAGCTCGAGGGGCACGCGTGGGGGCACGGCCACGGGCTCAGCCAGGTCGGCGCCCAGGGCGCCGCGTCACAGGGCGTGACGGGCACGCAGATCGTCTCGACGTACTATCCGAACACCACGGCAGGAACGGTCGCCGACGCCCCGATCCGCGTGCTGCTCCAAGCCGACGACGGCGCCGACCTGCAGGTCGCGGCCGCGACCGGCCTGGCGGTGCGCGACCTCGCGAGCGGCAAGAGCTACACCCTCCCGAGCGGCCCGACCCGCTGGCGCATCTTCCCGGACACCCCGGGCCTGAAGCTCCAGCAGATGACCGGGGGCGCCTGGTACACGTACCAGGTCACCGACCCCGCCACGAACACCTTCATCACCGCGTTCGCCGGCCCGGTGCAGTTCGAGGGCGCGACGCCGCAGCGGCTCTACTACCCGGACGGCACCGCGCGCGACTACCGCGGGGTGCTGCGGGCCAACCAGACCGCCGCCACCCGCATGCAGAGCATCGACGTGCTCGGCATGGAGGACTACCTGCTCGGCGTGGTGCCGCGCGAGTCCCCGTCGTCGTACCCGGCCGAGGCGCTCAAGGCGCAGTCGATCGCCGCCCGCTCGTACTCCGCCTACAAGCGCCAGCGCGTCGCCAGCGGCGCGACGTACGACATCTGCGACACCACGCAGTGCCAGGTCTTCGGCGGGTCGACGCTCTACCCGGCCGGCGGCGGCAGCGCGGTCAACCTCGAGCCGGCGTCCACGACCGCCGCGGTCCGCGCGACCGCGGGGCAGGTGCGGCTGTCCAACGGTCAGCCGATCTTCGCCGAGTTCGGCTCGTCGAACGGCGGCTGGTCGGTCGACGGCGGCCAGCCGTACCTCGTCGCCGCCGAGGACCCGTGGGACGGGATCACCAACAGCAGCGTGCACTCCTGGAAGGCGACCGTCACCGCCGCTGACCTGCAGAAGCGCTTCCCCTCGGTGGGGACGCTGCGCCGGCTCACCGTCCTGTCGCGCGACGGCAACGGCGACTGGGGCGGCCGGGTGACCCAGGTGCAGCTCGACGGGGTCGACGCGAACGGCAACCCGACGACCGTCACGACGACCGGCGCCGGCATCTACCTGGCCAAGCAGTGGCCGTCGTACGGCGACGGCATGCGCTCGTCGTGGTGGCACATCACGTCGGCGCCGAGCCCGTCGCCGTCCGCCTCCCCCAGCGACACCCCGGTCGCGCCCGCGCCGGCCCGATCGGCCGGCGTCACCCGGGTGGCCGGCGCGGACCGGTTCGGAACGGCGGCGTCGGTCTCCGCAGCGAGCTTCCCCGGCACCGCCAACGACGTGCTCATCGTGACCGGCGCGGACTGGCCGGACGCCCTGGCCGCGGGCGCCGCGGCGGCCAGCGTGTCGGCGCCCGTGCTGCCCGTGCAGGCCGGCGCCGTACCAGGTCCGATCGCCGACGAACTCACCCGCCTGAAGCCCCGCCGGGCCTGGGTGGTCGGCGGGACGGCCGCCGTCAGCGACGCGGTGGTGGCGCAGCTGCAGACCCGCGGGATCACCGTGCAGCGGGTCAGCGGCGCCGACCGGTACGCCACCGCCGCCGCCGTACAGCGGCAGTTCTTCGCCTCCCCCGCGGGTGCCTACTACGCCTCGGGGGCGACGTACGCCGACGCGCTGGCCGGGGGTGCCGCCGCGGCGCGGCGCGGCTGGCCGTTGCTGCTCACCGCGCCCGGCGCCCTACCGGCGTCCACCCCGGTGGTCGGGACGGACCGCATCGTCCTGGGCGGGCCGGTCGCGATCAGCGAGCAGGTCCGGACCCGGCTGCAGGCGCGGCGGGTGGCCGGCGCGGACCGGTACGACACCGCGACCGCCATCGCCAAGGACGCCTTCCCGCGCGCCGACGTCGTCTACCTGGCGACCGGGCTGAACTTCCCCGACGCCCTCGCCGGAGCGCCCGCCGGCTTCCGGGACGGTGCCCCGCTGCTGCTCGCGGCGACCGACTGCGTGACCAAGGCGACCCGGGACGAGGCGGCTGCCCTCGGTGCGCGCAGCCGGATGGTGCTCGGCGGCCAGAACGCCGTCAGCGACCGCGCCGCCGCCATGACCGCCTGCTGATCGGTCCGGCCGCGTCCCGCGCCCGCGCCCGACGGCCCGCTCCCCGACGACCCCCTTACGGAAAATCCCCAGCACCAGGATGCTGGGGATTTTCCGTAAGCGGGTCGGGTGGGGGCGCCGGGAAACCCGCCACGGCTCAGGTCACGGGGTGATCTTGACGACCTGGCCGCTGGGCTTGCCGGGCGCCGCCTTGGCCGGCAGGACGCTCCAGTTCGCCACGAAGATCCCGCCGTCGGACCCGACCGCGAAGCCCTGCGGGAAGAACAGCTTCCCGTAGCCGAGCGTCGTCCGGGTGCCGTTCGGCGCCACCTTGATCACCGCACCGCGGCCGTCGCCGGTCGGGCCGGGGTTGAACGCGGTCGTCTGCAGCTCGACCGCGTAGAAGTTGCCCTGGCGGTCGAACCCGCAGCCGGACACGTTCGAGAACCCGGTCCGCCACACGACGGGGTTGTGGTTGGGCCACACCCGCCAGATCCGCGCCGAGCCGGGCTTGTTCATCGCGGCGGTCAACTCGCCGACGTACAGCGCCCCGTCCGGTCCCTTCGCGAGGCACGTCGGCACCGCGTCACCGACCGGCGGGTTGCGGAAGAACGCCCGCGGCGTGACCTTCGCGCCCTCGACGGCGACGAGGGTGTTCGTGGCGGCGTCGAGCACCCAGGTGCGGGGACCGTCGTAGAACACCGCGAACGGGTTGGCGTCCGGGAAGTCCTTGGGGGCGTAGCTGTGGTGGGTCGTGGACCAGGTGTAGTCGGCGCCGCCCGGGTTCGCCAGCGCGCCGAACCGCCCGCCGTCGGTGACCGCGATCAACCGGCCGAACTGGTCGAGGGCGAGCCGGGTGTCGGCCGGGGTCAGCCCCGGCGTCACCAGCTGCGGTGCCAGGTCCATGACGACCTGCCAGTTGCCGGCCGCCCGGGTCAGCCCGGCCAGCCCTTCCGCCCCCACGCCCTGCGGGTTCGCCACCGACGCGAACCCGGTCGCGATCCGGGTCACCGTGCCCATGCTCAGCCGGCTCAGGCTGCCGGTCGGGCCGAAGCAGACCGGCTGCCCCTCCGGGCTCATCGCGCCCGCCGGGCAGTCGGTGCCACCGTGACCGGCCTCGGTGACGTACAGGTGGCCGTCGGGGCCGAACGCCAGGGACCGCGGGTTGTCGAGCCCCGCCGCGATCGTCCGGACCGTGCCCGACCCGGTCGCGGCGAGCGCGGGCGCCGAGCCGGCCCCGGCGGCCGCACCGAGCAGCAGCAGCGCCGCGCCGAGCGGCAGCAGTGCCGCGCCGAG